>MPNP01000074.1 GCA_002239085.1 Rhodobacteraceae bacterium bin131
AAACTACTCAAATCACTTTGACTTTGTTCTATCGGATGATAACTTATTGAAGTATTCCCACATTGCTTTTTTTCTTGTTCATGTCAGAAGGATGAAGAATCCCAATGAAATCAAGGGGTATTATTCATGAAGGCAAAGGTGGGTACATCTCTGAAACCGAGATGCCAGAAAGACATCCATCAATTGAATTGTTACATTGAACCATTAGACATTGCATCGCGAGGAACTGTTGGAGATGGAGGTGTCACGCCAATTAAAAAACATCTATAAAGAGGGAGTTTACTCCGCTCATGAACACAAGTGGACTAGAGTGCTTAAACGGAACTTCACGATGAATTCTATCTAACATTCTCGCTCCAACCCCTGTAACGTATCACTTTATCCGTGCCAAGTTAGATATGATGCGGTCATAATGTCGCCATGGAATGGGGTGACTCATTTCTCTCAGCGTTGATGTCATCCCAAACCGCATCTGCTTGTACACAAGAGCACCTCTATTTAATCCAAAAACCAGGATTAAATAGAGGTGCCCATAAGTTGAGTTGAATTCAAAGGGTGTAAACTACTAGAGAAGATAAAGAGAGAGTTTATTCAGTTTTTTACATTTTTCTCTGCAAAACGGAATGAGAGATCATGGGAGAGAAATGTCCCAATGCGGAGAAAATAAGTTGATGAAACATAACTCATTGAGTCAGATTAAAAACCGCTGTTCAATTTGCTGAATAATTTGATCTCGGGTTAATCGAAAGTACCCAAGCATCTGATCCCTTGTCATCCCCATTCCTGTCGGATCTAAAGTTGGCCAATACTCCACTTCAAAAGCAAAAAAGCGTGTCCAATCCAAAACCCTTCTTTGAGCTGCCGGTGTCATGGCAACAATTAACTCAAAACTCGTGAGTTCATCACCCCATGCTTCCATCTCTTCTAATGAACGTGACCGGTGGTTGATTAAGTCAACACCAATTTCTTGGCAAACTGCAATCGCAAAACCATCAACTGGGAGATTTTCTAAAACTCCTGCCGACTGTACATAAAGTTTATTGGGGAATATTTTTTTCATTATTCCTTCAGCCATCGGTGACCGCAGTGAGTTTCGATCACAGCAAAATAAAACAGAGGATGGGACCGTTTTGACCATCCTACAAAGGAGTCCTATCTCTTTACCTGAAGCACACAAACCAGGGTGAACAATCGCCGCGCCGTGTCCCGATCAAATATTACCTTACCCTTGAGCCTCTGACGAAGGAGTTCAGCTCCCTCGTCATGGATATTCCTTCGTGTCATATCAATGGTTTCAATCCGGGACCGAGTGTGTTTTTTTACAGCATCATAATACAGATCACAAATTCGAAAATAGGTTTTGATTAAATCACGAAAGGGCGTTAAGGACAGCTGAAATTCTGCAAGTTGTTCTCCTTCACTACTCGCAATATTGAACGACAATCGTCCGGAATTGATTGAGACATACAGTTGATAGGGTCCATCTTTATTTTCTTCACCTGATTTATTGAGCAAGCAAAATGAATTACTCGCTAACAGGTCATAAATAGCAACTCTTTGTTCCTGTTGCATTTCTGGAGAAATGAGAGGACCGTTTTGGGTATCAATTTCTACCTTTAAAAGGTAATTACCTTGGCTCATTGATTCATGTACTTTAGGTAATTTAGGCGAATTTGAATTGCATTAGCATGTCCGATTAACTCTTCTGATTGTGCCAATTTAATGGCTGCGGGGCCTATCCTGCCTAGGGCTTGCGCCGGTGTTTGGATGAATGACGTTCTTTTAAAAAAATCTATGACTGACAAACCCGAAGTATACTTTGCGGCACCACTCGTTGGTAGAACGTGGCTAGGGCCAGCAATGTAATCACCGATTGATTCAGGAGTGTATTCACCGAGAAAGACTGCACCAGCATTCTTGATGCATTCAATATAACGATTGGGAAGATTGACCGCCAACTGAAGGTGTTCTGGGCCAATTTTATTGGCAACTTCAATCGCATCATTGATGGAATTCACGGATATTATACAGCCATGTTTGTGCCAACTTTGGGTTATGATTTCTTCGCGAGGCTGTTGCTTGGTTTGGTTTAGGACTTCGTTATGGATTGCCATGCCTACGTGTTCATTGGTTACAATGACAATTGGTTTTGCTAGATAATCATGCTCCGCTTGAGCAATCAAATCAGCGGCAATCCACGCCACATGGGCATTTTCATCACAGATAATGACCACTTCAGAGGGGCCTGCAATCATATCAATCCCAACATCACCAAATACTTGTCTTTTGGCCTCACTTACATAAGCATTACCTGGACCAAATATTTTATCTACTGGCTTGACACTTGCTGTACCATATGCGAGAGCGGCGATTGCTTGACTTCCTCCTAACTTGTAAATCTCATCAATACCAACCAAAGATGCCGCATATAATATCAAGGGATTAAGAGAATGTTTGGGGGGAACAACCATTACTTTATGCGGAACATTTGCCACTTGTGCCGGAACACCCATCATCAATACTGATGATGTTAAAGGAGCTGTTCCACCTGGAACATAGAGAGCACACCTTTCAATCGGACTCCATTTCCACCCGAGTTCAACGCCCTCTTGATCTACCCAACTCTTATCAAAAGGAACTTGCTGCTCATGATATTTATAAATCCGATCATAGGCGAATTCGATGGGTTTTTTTTGATCAGTATTGATCGTTTTTATCGCCTGTTCCTTTTCTTCATTATTGACTCTTATTGACTTGGAATCAACGATAAAAGAATCGAATTTTAATGAATAGTTGCGCAGAGCATCATCACCATTGATTCTTACATCGGCAATAATATCTGAAACCGTTTGTGAAATCGCTTTATATTCAAGCTTGCGCTTTGCTAAATAGTCCTGAAGTTCGTCTGAACTTGAACGGGTGCTTGTTAAATTGATAAATTCGGGCATTATTTACTCAGGATGCTTGGGATATTTTTTTGACGGAGCAACATATGGTTGTGTTACATCATTCATGTAAATGTTAATACATTCAACCTTTGCCTGAATATTCCAATAACCTGAGAGATTGAGATTCAGCTTCCCAGTACCCTCTATACTTGATTCAAAATCAATGTTTAAAAGAGATAAAGGAACCTGAACTTTTCCTTCTTCAGCTAAGTTATTTTCGCATTCCAATACATCGTGAATCATTAACAGAGACCGAACTCGCTCAACGCCATCACTCGCGCGATTTGAATGATTGTAGAGCTCCCACCTCACTCGATTGAAAAGAAGACTGAGCTCACGCCTTAGGGGATCATATTTGAAGTCTTTTCTAGTAAATATCGAATCCTGTAAAAAGGTTGAAATGACCTTCAAATCTTCAGTGTCCACGGCCTTAAGCTTGAGAGGTTGGTCATCACTCAGTTCGAATTTTTCATCACCTTCCATTACAACTGCTCCCTTTTTATGTTCGCTCCACACGCGGCAAGCTTTTGTTCCAGTTTTTCATAACCTCGATCAAGATGGTATACTCTTCTAATAGTCGTAGTTCCGTGGGCAGCAAGACCCGCAAGTACCAAGGCGACTGATGCCCTTAGGTCAGTTGCCATAACCTGCGCACCTATCAACTTTCTTACACCTCTGATTGTCGCTTTGCTACCGGTAATTTGAATATCAGCTCCCATTCTGTTGAGCTCAGGAACGTGCATGAAGCGGTTTTCAAATATACGTTCGTCAATTTCACTTGTACCATTGGCTAATGATAGTACAGCCATCATTTGTGCTTGTAAATCAGTGGGGAAACCTGGATAAGGCTCGGTACTGATGGTTAAAGGGTTTATTCTATCCGCGTTACATTTGATATTCAATTGATTTGGTTCTGACTCTATGTGCATTCCCATTTGTTTTGCCTTATTCAAAAAGGCTTCATTCAAACCCTGTTTACACCCTTTTAGTGTTACTTCTCCTCTAGTAATGGCTGCCGCTAGGCAATATGTTCCAAGTTCGATCCGGTCGTGTATTGCTTGATGACGCGTACCACCTATACTAGTTTGTCCTTGAATTCTAATTGAACCAGTATTCTTGCCCTCAATTTTTGCACCCATTGCCACAAGACAATCAATCAAATCACCAATCTCAGGTTCACAAGCAGCATTATTGATTGCCGTTTCTCCTGTAGCTAGCGAGGCCGCCATAATTGTATTTTCTGTTGCTCCTACAGACCGGACAGGAAAATTGATGACACTCCCCTTCAATCCTCTTGGTGCCTGAGCTTTAACGTATCCGTTGGAGAGTTCAAGTTGAGCTCCCAGCTTTTCTAAGGCCATAAGGTGTAGGTCAACCGCTCTTGCTCCAATTGCACATCCTCCGGGAAGTGAAACTTCAGCTTGACCTGTACGCGCAACGAGCGGTCCTAGAACCAGAAATGATGCCCGCATTTTTCTAACAATATCATAATCGGCTTTATAGCAGGTAATTTTTTTTCCCTGCAAATTAACTTCGCTCGTTTGAGGGTTGTGTTCAACCTTAAGACCCAATGTTGAAAGCAGTTGGGACATAGTGATGATGTCTGTCAGATTGGGAACATTGCTCAAGGTCAATGGTTCGGAAGTCAATATTGCGGCAGGCATCAAAGCGAGACAGGCATTCTTGGCGCCGGCAATATAGATTTCACCTCTCAAAGGGACTCCCCCATTAATCACAATTGAATCCATTAATTCACCTATCTAAGCATTTTTTGACTTCATCTTTTGATCTGGATTGATTCCTTTTCGACGAAGAAGATTAGACTTAAGTGCTGAACTTAAGCGTGATTTTTTGGCTTGATCAGCTTTTTTGGCTTCAGCATTTACATGTTTTTTTTCGTCTTGTGCCACTGTTTGAGTTTTTATTCAGGAAATCAAATCGGGATATATTTTAACTTGTTATCAACAGATAGAAAATGAAGTTCAATTTCAACTTATATTTTTGTCGGCCAATAATTTAATCACTAGATTTTACCCAAGCGCATTTTTCTGGTTATTCAACGGTACCGAGGAACAAGCGAATTACAGCAAAGGGAATTGACTGAATATGCTTGAGGGCCATCCTTCGGAGCACCAATCCACCTCTTAATCCGGTTGGTATTGACCTCCTCATTTTTTCAACTAGTGTTTGCTAAGGGCAACAGTAGTGATTTAGATCATTGAGTCAGTGTACAATTTGCAGTCACCGCTCTTGACACTCCGATACTCCTTCAGAGTTGAACAACAATTTGTAGTTGAGTCTTATTGTAGTGAAATATTCTCTATGAACATTATCCGCTTACAAGGTACCTCACAAGCACGAAAAAAGGTGACAAAACAGTCAATCCTAGCCCGAAAAATTCGGGCTAGAAAATCATTTATTTAGGTATTATCTGTAATCTGCTGCGTTTTCATCAGTCACCAAAACGGTGCCGGTATCAATGACAGGATCTAATGATCCACCATTAATCAAGGTCACGATGCTTTCAACTCCAATTGCTCCCATATTATAGGGATTTTGTGCAACAGTTGCCGCCATTTCGCCTGCAATAACACTTTCTGCGGCATCAGGATTTGCATCAAACCCGACCACGAAGATTTGTCCAAGCATTTCAGCATTTTTAATTGCTTCCATGGCTCCTAAAGCCATGTTATCATTACTTGCAAAAACCGCTTTCAAATTGGGATTCCCAGTCAGAATATTTTCCATAACGGCCAAACCTTTTGCCCTATCCCATTCGGCAGTCTGCTCAGCGACGATGTTGAGCCCACACGCTGACAATCCAGCATTGGAACCATCGGCTCTGGCTTTCCCAGTCGATTGAGTTATGATACCCTGGAGAATTGCCACATCTGACCCGGCTTCAACATTTTCACAGATATGAGTTGCCGCAAGAGAAGCCCCCATTTGGTTATCAGTACCGATATATGTAACATTTTCATTCGCACCCTTGGTGTCAACGAAAACAACTGGGACACCATCAGCAATGGCCTCATCCACCACCGGTGCCAAAGCATTGGGGTCCGTTGGAGCGAGAACTATACCAGCGGCGCCTTTAACTAACTGGTCTTCAATCTGAGCGATTTGAGCGGGAACATCAGATTCAGTTGGTGGAGCCAATACGACCACCTCAACACCAAGTTCTGCTGCTTTTTCTTCTGCTCCTCTTTGTACAGCCGCCCAGAACGGATTGCCGGCACCTGGTCCTTTCATGCTGACGACAATTTTCTGTGCCGAAACTGATGAACCGGTCATGACTACAGCAGTCACAACTATAGATAATAAACCAATGATTCTTTTCATTATTTTCCTCCAAAATAAATCCTATAAAAGTAGAGTGTGCATTATATTTTTTACTGACCTAGATGGCAATATTATTTCCAAAATTCCTTTTACTTTTTTCGTTAGCTCCGTGTTCCCCAATCTCTACGAAGAACATCAATAAAGACCGCAAGGACGATAATTGCTCCAATCAGAATCTGCTGCCAAAAGGTACTCACATCATTTAGGTTTAGTCCATTGCGTATAAGCCCCATTATGAGAACACCACCAAAGATCCCCAAAACTTGGCCTCGTCCACCGAAGAAACTCGCCCCTCCTATGATGACTGCAGCTATTGCTTCAAGTTCCATACCGAGTCCGGCATTAGGAAAACCTGAATTGGTTCGACCGGCCATGATCAGACCAGCCACACCGGCCATAAACCCACAAATCGTGTAAACAATTATTAGGGTTCTATCAACGTTGATTCCACTAACCCTTGCGGCTTCGGGATTTCCACCTATAGCGTAAATTCGGCGACCAAATACCGTATGCTCAAGTAGAATCCAAAAGATGAAATACACCACGATTGTAAACAAAAAAACTACTGGAAGATTGTACCTGACACCATCAAATTCACCCAAAAAAATTTGGGCTGACCCCAAGAACCTGACTGGATCTGGAAGACCAGAGTATGGAACTCCTCCTGAAATCAGATTGGCCAATCCTCTCGCCATGAACAGCATTCCTAATGTCATGATAAAGGGGTGTGGCATCCTGAGCTTGGTAATTCCAAGCCCATTGACAAATCCTGCTAACATACCCATCAATGGAGATAGAAACAAGACAATCGGCCATGCAACGCCAGAGGCATTTGAAACGGCGAGGGTCATCATTCCTAAGGCAAGAACTGAGCCGACCGATAGGTCAATACCTGCCGTCAAGATCACAAGGAACATTCCTATTGATAACATTCCATTGGCAGCGGTTTGCTTGAAAATATTGGCGATATTACGCCAAGACAAGAAAACCTCAGGTTGTAAGGCCCAGAGAAACAAAGACATCAGAATGATAACGATGAGGATTCCATAACGATCAAAGAACGGAACCATCCTTACATGCCACGGTATTTCATTGTTTATACTGAAATTATTGGACTTGGTCATGTGCAAGCTCCTTGACGTTTTCTTTAGTCCCCATTATCCACCCGATAACCTCACTCCGGCTCGTATCTTTCAAATAAGCCTCACTAAAATTTGCTCCATGGTAAAGAGCCATAACCCTGTCACAGACATAAAAAATATCATCCATGCGATGGCTGATTATGACCACCGAAATCCCTCGCTCTTTGAGTCCTAAAATCATTTCCAAAACTTTGCCGACTTCCTTAATTGCCAGAGCTGCAGTTGGTTCATCCATGATCACCACTCGTGCCTGAAAAGCAATTGAACGAGCAATTGCTACTGCCTGCCGCTGCCCTCCTGATAATTCTTCGACTTTTTGTTCAACACTTTTAACCTCAATTTTGAGATTATTAAGATGTTCTTTTGCCATATGCAGGCCTTTTTTGTGATCAAAAAGCGAAATCAAACCGCCTAAAATTTTGCGTTTTGGTTCTCGACCAAGATAAATGTTTTCGGCAATATTCATGTTTCCTGCAAGTGCCAGATCTTGGTAAACCATTTCTATTCCCAAATCGCGGGCATCTCTTGGGCTGTAGAGTTGTATTGACTTCCCATCAAAGTACAAACTGCCCTTGCTTGGTGGGTACAAACCAGAAAGCAACTTCATCAAAGTTGACTTCCCAGCTCCATTATCACCGACAACTCCCAGAACCTCACCAGGCCAGAGTTGTAAATTCACATCTCTTAAAGCTGTAACTGCCCCAAAATACTTTGAAACACTCTTAGCTTCTAAAAGTGGAAGTGAATTTTGTATTGGTTGTTTGTGTTGGCGTTGAATCTCAATCATCCTCTTGAACCAAAGATATTTATGGTCGCCAATTTAGAAAAAATATATCTCATATGCAATATTTATGTCTAATTGTTTCACTAATAAAAAGTGAACATCTTTCTGTCCAAGATCTCCATTTATTGCAATCAAATTCTCAATATATCAAAAACCAACCCTTGGTCAAAACTTGTGACTCCTAAACACAAACTGATTCCCCTCCTGATTTTGACACTTTGAGGGCTCAAAGTGTCAAAGTCAGGAGTTATTGCTTGAACGTAAATAATGAAAAAGATTGGCTGTATTAAAATAAAAGAATTGTAAAGCAACAGGGAACGGACTGGAAAAACAATATTGCACACAGCACTACAAACCACCGGCTAGTATCTCAACACCATTGAAGTGATGTAATTAATTTGCATTATTCTCTGTCATTCTGTTAACAGTCAACACCAATTAATTGAGAGCAGCATTTCTTCCTAGTATCTCGCTTTTACCAATCAATTCAACAAAGTTAAGATACTAGGATACTGAGACTAGAGTTTACCAGTATAATGGGGATTTGAGCAATACGAAAGAGGCTGAAACGTGGTAAAGATGTCAAAGTCAGAAAGTCTATTCCAGTGGAGAGGTTTAATCAGTCTCTCGCTCTTGGAAGTTTCTCCATTTCTGTTTTGACTAATTCCTCCAAACTATCAAGAGTATTGGTTGTAAAACAGAAATCACTGTTTTTCCATATAACTTTTAAATCACTTCGTCTGGATTTCCATCCACCCCCCTCCATAAAATTTACTAGAAGACAATCTGGATACCTGGCCCTTGAACGGCGACCATTGTAAGTTCGAATAGAACTGTACATTCTAGACTGCTCATTTGCTCTAGATGTTTGACTGGATGATGATGTTAGCGAATAAGAAACCATTATCAGTATCTGTGGGTTATCTATATTGGGTATGGCTAAATCTACTTCTTTATTGTCTACTGCTAGAACGCTACCTTTTTCCGAACTATAACCTAATTTGTTAATTCTTTCCCCGATAAGATTTTCTAATTTGAAGCCCATTTGAACAGAATATTGCGATACTTTGTTCTCACGGAATTTTCTGCTCATATATTTGCGATCATTTAATAGATCGATCCAGTTTTCAGGTAAAAGAAAACTGTTTCGAACAAATCTAGGGATTGTATTTTCTGTATGAGGATGATTAAGAAAACTTGCCACCCGATTACGGATTTGGGGATCTTTTCCAATCTTAGCTGTTGTTCCTTGGGTAAACCAAAAGGATATAATTCTCTTGAGTTTCTCAAGAGAGCCTCCAGATAACGCAATTACGGCTTTCAATTTTTCTTCATCTGGATCGTTTTCCAAATAGTCAAATAGAACGGCTTCCGGTGGACGGCTTCCGTTAGTTGTAATTGTCAGCAATACATTTTCTGTTTGATCATTAATTTCCTTTTCTATTAAATCCTCAATTTCAGGAAATTCCAAAAAATGTTTTATATTTTCAACTAGGTCTTTAAACTCAATCTTTTTCATTTTGACAAATCCTTATCCCTAACAGAAATAAACTGGCCCAAGTGCATGGACACGTTTTCTCCGCCTTCGCCTTTTACTTCAACAGCATTTTTATATTTTTGATTTGCCGCTTTTGTATATTCAGAATCAATATCACATCCTATGTATCTTCTCCCCATCTGTTTTGCGGCAACTGCAGCAGATCCGCTCCCACAAAATGGGTCAAAAACAATATCATTATTATCGGTAGTCATCAAAATCAGTCTTTCTAAAAGATGTACAGGAAGCTGACATGGGTGGTTTTCAATCCTGTGCTTCCTGTGTCTAGATCGGTGTATGTCATTCCATACATCACTAACCTGATAACCAATGGGATGACGCAGATGCTCCTTACCACCATAATCCTTAAGGAACGAACCACATTTCTTACATTTTGGGTGAGGTGCCCGAACATCATAAAACTTGCTTTCCCTAGTTTTTGTATAAAACAGGATACCATAATGAGAAGGTTGGAGGGTTTTGCCGAGAGGTCTTCCGTTACTGTTCCATGAAATCCAATGACGGAACTCCAATTTTTCATTGAGAATAGGAGCGGTGTATACCAATAGTTTAGGAATATTATAAATAAATAGGCTACCATCATCCCTAAGCAGTCGACAGCATTCCAAAACCCACTTTTCAGTCCAGGCTAGATATTCGGAAAACTCCATATTGTCCCGATATAAACTATATTTCTTATTCAGATTGAATGGAGGGTCGGCAAAAATCATCTGGACTGACCCTGTCCGAATTGACTGCATCATTTCAATGCAGTCCCTTACGTGAACTTTTCCTACAAGTTCACGAATCTTCATTTTTTTAGGGGTACGGGTTGCTTTTGCAGTGGGAGTGTTTTCAGTGTGTTGTATTGGTATGATATCATTGATATCCATATTATAACCTCTCATTCTAACTATATTCATTGCTCAGTCTCCTCTGCAATCCTAAATTATCACGGATTCAGCAATCATAGACAATTAATATCTAGGAGGCCTGAGTCGCGGCAAAAATGGTTTGTTCAATTTATATTCTGGACGTTCTTCCTTCTTTCATTGCAAATCCAATACCCATTTTCTAAGAGTTATTCAAATGCCACTAGTATCACAACACCATTGAAGTGATGAAATTAATTTGTGTTAACCAATTCCATAAAAGAATAATGAGTAGTTCATTACAAATTCTAAATGAAATCTTTTTTAAGAAGAAATTAGGAGTAAGGCATTAAAATTATATGTCAAATACCTAAAAAAGGTAATGGGCACAATTATATCTCTATACCTACGCCGCAGTAGCTCAGTGGTAGAGCGCATCCTTGGTAAGGCTGAGGTCGGGAGTTCAATCCTCCCCTGCGGCACCATAGTTTGAAGAATTGCTAAGTTTCAATCTTTGAACTCCCAAGCAACTGGATATTCGCCAAGGATACTCTTTACTTTATCCCTATTCCTATCCTCAAAATGACTCACTTCGGCTACCAGCCCTGTTTGTTGCTTTTCAACAGTATTGATCTCAAGATTAATTTTTTCCTTATGAAAGCGGTCTCTTAAGACCCTATTGATTGCGAGTTTGCGCAGGTCTGGCTTGAATACTTTCCCAACGGCAGTTTTAGGAAGAGGATTCAATATTTCAACGTAAACAGGACAGGCAAGCTTATCTTGTATTTTTTCTTGGGCATATTTCAATAACTCTTCGGCAGAACTTTGGGTTCCCTCCATCAGTTCAACATAAACACATGGCAATTCACCCATTTTGTGGTCAAGTTGACCAATGGCTCCAGCAAAAGCGACTTTCGGATGACCGGCCATTGTCTCCTCAATAACCGAAGGGTCAACGTTTTGACCACCCCGAATAATGATATCTTTCGCTCGTCCCGAAATCCAAATATAGCTATCCTCATCTTTATACCCTAAATCACCTGTTCGAAGCCATTTTTCATCGCCGTAAAGATCACGATTTTTGTCAATGTCGGTGTACGTATTCCCTACAAAAACACCGGGATTCGAAACACATATCTCACCGACCTCATTGACATCACATTCCTTGCGGACTTTCCCAGTATCTTCAAAATCAAGGATACGAACATTGGTGTAAGGAAAGCTCAAGCCAACTGAGCCGACTTTTTTTACCCCATACCGTGGATTTATTGAAACAATACATGTCGCTTCCGTGAGGCCATATCCTTCCATAATGGTTACTCCCGTAGATTTTTCAAATCGGTTATACAACTCAACGGGTAATGGAGCCGAACCACATAAAGCAGCCTTGAGGGTTGAAACATCGGCATTAATGGGCTTTTGCATAAGGACTGAAAGAGCAGTTGGGACGGTAATCATGAAGGTGATTTGCCATTTTTCAACAAGTTTCCAAAAGTTATCAAAAACTCCCTCCCCACGGTAACCTGAGGGCGTCGGAAAAACGACATGTGCTCCTGTATACATTGCCGTCGCCAGAATAGGGTAAGCTGCAAACACATGAAACAAAGGCAAGGGGCAAATGACGTTATCTTGCGCAGTAATTCCAAGTTGCTCACCACACCAACCATTATATATCATTCCTTCGGGTAGGTGTTGGGCAAGTTTAGGAAATCCAGTTGTTCCTCCCGTATGAAATAAGGCCATCACGTGATCAGAAGAGTAATCTTCAAAGTTGATGCTATCTCCACTTTGCGAATCAATGGCCTTATAAAACTTGTGGATTTTGACATTCCGATAGTGTGGTGACTTGGGACGTACAAAAGGGATTAGCCAAGACTTTGGCGGTTTGAGATACCGCGCCAGACTCACTTCAATAACATGTTCAATCTTGGGTGCCTCTTTGAGTGCCTCGGCAGTTAGTTGGGCAATATTCGCCTTGGGAAATGACTCAAGAGTCACCAGCACCTTGGCATTTGATGATCTTAAAATACCGGCAATTTGGGGAGCACTTAGCAAAGGGTTTATCGGGTTTACCTTGCATGCAATCATCCCTCCGATCAAAGTATAAATTGTTTCTAAACAATTGGGGAGAAGAAAAGCAACTGTGTCATCTCTCCCCAAGCCGAGGGAGTTAAAGAAATTGGCTGTTTGACAAACACGCTGATATAATTGATCCCACTTGAGTGTTTCGGAGAACGAGCTGGGATCTGAAAGGAGTTGAAAACTTACAGCATTATTTTGGGGGTATTTATTTTTGGTTCTTTGGATTAATTCATAGATTGTTTTGGGGACTTCTTGCTCATTCCAAGCCTTAGAGGATTCTATCTCGGCTATTTCATTGATGTTGGCGAACACTTATATTCTCCATGTGGATTTAACGACAATTGATTATTCATTCCCATCCATTACCAAAATTATAAT
>MPNP01000075.1 GCA_002239085.1 Rhodobacteraceae bacterium bin131
GAAATTTATCCAGCACACAGATAAACAATAGATTAATCCCTCCAAATTCACTCCTGTAAAATCGTCAGGATTATTATCAATTTATAGGATGGTTGAGTTAAAGTTAAGTAACCATTGCCAAGAATTACCTTGGCTGTGTCGTGGTCTTTCTAATCTACCCAAAACTAGTCGCTTTTGGGTTTGATACCTGAACATCCCTCATAACATTTTTGGAAAAATAAAAATCCTTCTCAAACAAGGTGGAATTTACCCCCAAACAAGATATGAAATCTTTAGGTGGCATTCTGCCCTTTTTGATAGATTATGTACGACAAGAAAGTATTTTACCAACTTCCGAGTGATTGTTTCCGCTATCAAGGTGGCCTGTTAGTCAGATGATGTAGGCAATCATACTGTTGAACAACCTTGTTTGGAATCGGGTCTCTTACATTTTCAATTGGAAATTGAAAAGGTGTTGTTCAATATAGGTTCGCACATTTGAGCTTTAGTTCTTTGGTCTACGTAATAAGACTCTTGCATGTCGTTTTCGGCGCGATCAACGCCCTATGCTTCCCTCACCGCGTTCGGTTGGTGACTGGATGACCATAATAACGATGAATCCGTGGGGCAAGTTCAGGTCAAGGGTCAGGCCTATATTCCAAATATTGAGCGAAAGAAAATAAGCGATGTGGAGATAGTAAACAAACTCATATCAAGTACGATTAAGCTGGTGTTATGTTGTCCTCGGGAAAGTTCTCTTAGTCTCGAATGCTTCAGCATGAACCTGGTGCTTTTCAAGAGTTTCCTAATTGTTGTCTTACAAATCTCCTAAATATGCATTAACAACAAAATTTGGGAAACGAAAACTTGTTCAAAACAAAATACTCATCTTGCAATTCGGAAAAATAACTTGCGGTGCATCATCAAACACTGCCCATTGATTTAATTCGTGTTAATGATACGACGGAATTTTGTCAAAATTGATCTCGGCTATCTCCAGTATCAGGGGCAATGAGATCTGGTGTGATTTGGCCAAAACTCCGCATAATTTGTTGTACCAAAGTTAGTCTACCCTTATTCGTTTCAGTAATCTGCTGCGTCAATTGGACTGGCACACCATCTTTAATTCCATAGGTCTCTACATTAGTGACAATAACACCATCGTCAAAGGCAATCAGTACAATTTTTCTATCTGTGACTACGGGCGGCTTTAACCCTTCGGCATAGATTTCGTTTTCAACATATATCCAAGTCGTTCCGTACTCTTCATCAACGAGTGTTGGAGTTCCAATCAGACTGAAAACATCTATTTGAGTTGACACACCAACTTCAATATTTTCTAACTCACTTGGTTGTGGAGCATAACCATGCTGCGTGGTGATTCCTGTACATGCTCCTATAAATAGAGATACGAAAAGAATGGTTTTTAGTCGAAATAGTGGTTTCATAAATTGGGACCTATGCATCTTCAGAAGGTTTAATTGATAACCTGTGTTACCTATATATACTATGAATCGTTTGAACTACAAATTTAAGGAATGGCTCAGCGTCCTCATCCAGCTCATAATGTACAATGTCGTAAGTGAGTTGAGTGTTAAGGCAATACAAACTGAACTGATATTATTTTAATCTTCAAATTGAAAGTAACAATATAAAATCTCAATTTTGTGTTGGGTAAGCTTATGATAAAACGTTTTGTAAAGGTTCAAAAAATAAAAATTGCCGACCTGACTCTAGGTACGAATTATCATTTCATTTTTATCCCCAATCAAATTGCGCGAAACAACTTGCGTGATGACTTAAAAATTCTTTCCATCAACTCTTTGCAAGTCAAAGGAATCATGCGTTCGATAACTCCCGAAGAATGGGTATTTCAAGGCAACTTTCGGGCACGTATTACTCAATCTTGTATCATAACCTCCGAACCACTCAAGAATACAATCAATTGCAAATTTTCCAGACGCTATGTTAAAGATAAAAAATTACTTGCCCCTACCACAGATAACAAAATCCCCGAAAATGATGAACTGGAGTTATTACAACCTGACATAAACCTCTTTGAGCTTGCCCGTGAATTGTTGTTTCTTGAGATTCCTGAATATCCTTCCAAATCAGGAGCTGACTTCAAATTTGAAAATGACCGCGATGATTATGAACCTCAGCCACACTTTCCCATTGACAATCCGTTCTTCAAACTCAAAGAAATCTATCCCGAACCACATCAAAAAACAAATACAATACCTTGTAAAGAAGGGTAATTTGTTTATCTATTTTTCATTTCCTAATCTAAGTCACAGAATGGGGTGTTTATCTTTGACACCTTTGACAATTTAATCGGTTCAAATTATGGCTGTTCAACAAAATAAAGTAAGTCGGGCGCGCAGAAATAATCGTCGTTCACACGATGCAATCGTAGCAAAACATTTACGTGAATGCGAATCATGTGGGGAAATGAAGCGCCCCCACCATATCTGCCTTAATCCCCAATGCGGCATGTATCGTGGCAACCAAGTTCTCTCCTCTGATACTGACGACATTGAAGAAGAATAAATAAACGATTTAAATGGACTTTAGGGGGAAGCCATCACTACGATAGCTATTGACGCCATGGGAGGCGACCGGGGTCCACGTGCCGTTTTAGCTGGCATGAATAAGGTTGCAAAAAAATTCCCAAATTCTCAATTTATTATTCACGGTGACAAAGCCGCCATTGCCCCGCCCCTTCAGCGTTACAAATTGTTACGGCAAAGATGCCAAATTAAGCATACCGATCAAGTCGTATCAATGGATGCCAAACCAAGCCAAATTATTCGCAATGGTCGCGATAGTTCCATGTGGAAAACGATTGAATCTCTCAAAGAAGGTTTTTCAACCGTTGCCGTTTCCTGCGGTAACACTGGAGCTCTTGTGGCCACATCTTTATTTAATCTCAAAAAATCTCCTGGTGTATCCCGGCCGGCCATAGCCTGCTTGTGTCCTTCTTCTAATCCCGCAGGTTACAATGTTTTGCTTGACGCCGGAGCAGATATTAGAGCAAACAAAGATGATCTGCTCTGCTTTTCGATTCTTGGGAATCAGTTTGCCAAATATGGTCTATCTATCAATAATCCAAGGGTTGGGATACTCAATGTTGGTACCGAATCACACAAAGGACGACCTGAAATCAAAGCCGCTTACGATCTCGTCAATCAGATTCAGGAAAATTATGGCTTTGAATTTGTTGGCTTCGTCGAGGGAACAGATATTTTTTCATCCGCCGTTGATGTGATTGTTACCGATGGCTTCACTGGTAATACGGCAATAAAAAGTTCCGAAGGTGCGGCATTAGTTATTAGGAAAAACCTGAGAGAAGCCTTCCAATATACACCTTTTTCGCGAATTGGAGGCTTTTTTGCATATACTTCTCTTCGCCGCTTTTTTAAAAAAATAGATCCTCGTCAGTCGAACGGAGGTGTCTTGCTTGGTCTTGAGGGCGTCGTAATTAAATCGCACGGTGGATCAGATCCTGTTGGGATTGCTGCAGCCATAACACTCGGATTGAAATTAGCAAATTCAAAAAATTTATGCTAGTTTCATACTCTTGACATATTCGTTTACATGAAGTTTAGATAAACCTGATTTATGCCTACCTACAGTTCTGTAATCACTGGGACGGGGCACCATCTCCCAAAGAGAGTCATCGCCAACAGTTATTTTGAAGACAAACTAGACACCTCAGACGAGTGGATTATTACGCGTACGGGAATCAAGCAAAGATACTTTGCCGACCATGAGGAAACGACATCAACACTTGGTATTGAGGCAGCAAAGAAAGCCATTAGTGATAGTGGGGTCGCACTCTCAGATATAGACCTAATTCTTGTAGCAACCTCAACCCCTGATTTAACTTTTCCTTCAGTGGCAACCCAAATTCAAGCTGGATTGGGTATTGAAAAAGGGTGTGCCTTTGATATCCAGGCCGTCTGTGCCGGATTTGTTTTTGCTGTAGCGAATGCCAATGCTCTAATCAAGGCCGGTGAGGCGACCAAAGCTCTCGTCATTGGGACTGAGACCTTCTCCCGTATACTTGATCAAAAAGATCGGTCAACTTGTATTCTATTCGGTGATGGTGCTGGGGCAATTGTTCTTGAAAAAACCGAAGTGGTTGATGATGGAAAACAAGCTGGAATCTTGGCTACAGATCTTAATTCTAACGGCCGCTACCGTGAATTGCTTTATGTTGATGGTGGTGTTTCAAGCACCCAGACTACAGGATATTTACGCATGCAAGGGCGCGAAGTTTTTCGACATGCCGTCAATAAATTGGTTTCTTCTTCTGAACGGGTCATGAACAAAGCAAATCTAGACACAATTGACTGGGCTGTCCCCCATCAAGCTAATTTTCGTATCATCCAACAAACCTCTCAACGGTTGAATTTGGATAAAGATAAAGTGATCCTAACTTTGGATAAACTTGGCAACACATCGGCGGCTTCAATCCCGATTTCTCTCTCAATAACCAATCAAGAGGGTAAATTCAAACCAGGGGATATCATTTTATCACATGCCATCGGCGGGGGTTTTTGCTGGGGTTCATTTGTGTTTAGATGGCAATAGAATTAAGATATAGATAGTGTATCAGTTGTTTTGACTGTAAAACTTAAGGGATTGGATAGCGATTGTTTTTAGGGTCAATGGGATGAATAAAGGGGTTTTTGTTAAACAAGACTTGATTAATATTATTCATGAGAAACATGGGCTTTCAAAAAGTGATTGCCGCCGATTAGTTGATCGGATATTTGACGAAATCATCAGCTCCATCGCCACTCAAGAAAGTGTTAAATTAACTGCCTTTGGAACATTTAAGGTGATTCGTAAAAAAGGTCGTACGATTAAGGACATCAACACGGGTGAATTATTGACCCTACCCTCAAAATACACGATTAAGTTCATTCCCTCAGAGCAGTTAAAAGAAAAAATCAACGAATGAAGTTAACCCATTCAAAAAATGATGCTGACCCAAGACACACTTGAACTCAAGACCATAAGTAAGGTCTCTGAACAACTCGGCATTGAAAGGCATACACTTCGATATTGGGAGTCAAAGTTTCCTCAACTTCAACCTGTCATCAGAAATCGGCGGCGGTATTATCGTCATCAAGATATTGAATTGATTGAGGTCATCCGAGACCTGAGCCAAAAATTTGGGTATACCCTCAAACGAATTGAACGCTTACTTAACGAGGAGGGTTTGGAGGAAGCAAAACGGTTGTTGCAAAATTCTTCAGATACACCGACATCCCCTGATGATTTAATTTCCCTGATTGATTCACCCAAAACGATCACGGCAGAATCTTCCCCTGATTTACAATCCGCCGTTGACCAACCCTCCCTTTACCTTAATAAAGAAAGAGTTTCAGGACTGTACAAAACTATAAATTCTACTGGTTTTGCTTTAAATCTTGATATCAATCGGGTCAATGAAATCAAACTTGACCCTAAACTAAAAGGAGCTTTAGCATCAGTTTTGGATCGTCTTAAAACGCTTCAAAATCGTATTCAAACTTAAAACAACAAGACAAACGTGTCTACGTATTGCATTAATCATTAGGAAGATTAGTTCTGTAATTTAATTCAAACATTAATTTCGGGCCATAGCGCAGCTTGGTTAGCGCGTTCGTCTGGGGGACGAGAGGTCGTGAGTTCGAATCTCACTGGCCCGACCATAAAAGTATTTCAGAATTGAGGTTCAGTGTTCGCGGTTGAGGAGCTTGCCAATAAAAAGGGTGTTTTACCTGATCGATATATTCGTTCTTTAATTAACTGTGGGCATATATTCAGTGCAAATCCTATTGAATCAGATCAAGTTCAACCGGCGAGTTTAGACCTCCGACTTGGACCGATTGCTCACCGGGTTAGAGCTTCGTTTTTAGCCGACCCAAATGGAACCATAATGGAGCGTATCAGCACCTATGGAATGCACGAAATTAACCTTGCCCAAGGTGCCGTATTAGAAAAAGGGTGTGTGTATGTCGTTCCTCTCCAAGAAAGTCTGAATCTTCCAGCCGAAATTGCGGCTTTGGCCAATGCCAAGAGTTCAACGGGGCGGCTTGATTTATTGACTCGATTGATTACTGATCATTGTACTGAATTTGATCGCATTAAGGGCGGATATTCAGGCCCACTCTATGCCGAGGTTTGTCCAAAATCATTTTCTGTTCTTGTACAAGAAGGTATCTCATTAAATCAAATTCGATTTAACCTCGGCAAAACTCAATTGTCGCAAAGTGATTTTCAGTTCCTTCAATCCCACAACAACTATAATTCCGCCACGACTGATTTTAACAAAGGACTGTTGTTCTCAGTGGACCTTGAGCTGGAGAGGGAAATCGTGGGATATCGTGCTAAAGCCCATACCGGAATTGTTGATCTGAGAAAAACCAACTATCATGATCATAAGCAATTCTGGGATCCAGTTTATGCAGAAAACTCCGAACTCATCCTTGACCCAAGTTCTTTTTACATTCTCACGAGCCGTGAAGAGGTCGTAATTCCGCCAGGTTTTGCCGCTGAAATGGAACCCTATCTGCCGATGGTCGGTGAATTTCGAGTCCATTATGCAGGATTTTTTGATCCTGGTTTTGGGCATGGAGGGTCGCATGGCAAAGGGTCACGTGGTGTTTTAGAAGTTCGTTGCCATGAAGTTCCTTTTTTACTTGTCCACGGACAAAATGTTGGTCGGTTAATGTTTGAAAAGATGCTAGAACCTCCACAGACTCCCTATGGATTAAAGTCCCATTCAAACTACCAAGGGCAGAAACTTAAGTTATCCAAGCACTTTAAAACTTAAACAGATTGATTCAGGATGTCAATGTATCCATGATTTCCTGATGCCGCTCTTCAAGTAATTCAACGTCTATTGGTAGAGGCTTTATTCGAGATTCTAGTAATTGCTTTGCTTTGGTATCAAAGATGGGCTGCTTGACGTGATGGGCTGCTGCTACTTGCATCATCTCGTTCATATTTCCGTTACCGTGAAGAATAATATCACACCCTGCGTTGAATGCCCTTTCAGCCCGACTTAGCATATCTCCTTTCAGTGCAGACATAGTTAAGTCATCAGTCATCAGAAGTCCCTTAAAGCCGATTTCTTCACGAATTAGGGAGATTATCTTTGGCGATAAAGTTGCTGGCAAATCAGCATCCAGCTCAGAATACAACACATGAGCAGTCATCCCCAAGGAGAGGTCATTCAGCTCCTTAAACACCTGAAAATCATTGGCTTTTAAATCCTCAAGGGATTTGTTGCATACTGGTAAAGTTTTATGACTATCACTCCGTGTGCTGCCATGACCGGGGATATGTTTAAGCACCGGGTAGATTCCACTAGTTAGACAACTATCTGCGACCTTTCTTGCCACTTCACTCACTACTTCAGGTCGTGTTCCATAGCAACGATTTTTTAAAATTGGGTGGGTTTGAGCAAAGGCAATATCACCCAGCGGAACGCAGTTCGTATCAATACCCAATGCTATCAGTTCACTTGCAATCAATTGATAACGAATCCCCATTGCCTCTTTGGCCAACCCTAGAGGTAACTTTTGACAAATTTCCAAGGGCGGAATCCATGTTTTCCAAATTGGTGAAGTCAATCTCTCCACCCTTCCACCTTCTTGGTCAATTAGGACTAAGGCATGATATCCAACTGTTTGACGAAGCGCGTTGACTAGTTGCGTAATTTGGTCTTTATCACGAAGGTTACGAGTAAATAGAATAAAGCCAACGGGTTTGGTCTCGCGGAAAAAATCCCTCTCTTGCTTTGACAGGGAAATCCCTTTACAACCAAAAATATAAGGATTAATCAAGGGATTCACTTGAACGTTATGGGAGTACAAAACTGATATCCGCCTGCTAAAATTTGATTACAAAATTCCTGGACATCCTCCAATTGAGAAAAGCCCAATCCATGGAGACGGAAAGAATACTTTTCGTCTTCTTCAAATCGGAATATAACCCAATCTTTTTTATCCAGTACTGAAGCATGGTTTTGGCTGAATTCCAACCACTGATTATTCGCTAAAACCCGATCTGGAAAGGAACCTAAATAAGCCATAATTGTTCCCCGAGGTACATCATCGGGATTTAGCTGCTGACCCGGTCGTGGGGAGCGATTTATCTGAGGCCTTACCTCTTCTGTTGAGGTGATTCCAGACGCGTATTCAGCAAAAAATTCATCTAGAATATCTTGAGCCGTTTTATTTTCAATTGTCCCCATACCAGTTATTGACTGAATATCTTCAAGCCTTAATCCTCTTTCATTGAGGGACTTGGCATCAGGGGGAAGTGTTGCCGGGGGAAGTGCGAAATTGTTTACTTCTAATTTTTCAGGGTCAAAACCGACTCCTTCAACGAGGTCATTAATCGGTAGATTCGTAAATTCAATTTCTTTTCCACCGCGTTCAACAGGCCGCTCCCACAGAGGGCCTCTAGCCTCGATTAATTGCGGTTGGCCATCACTAAAATAACCTTTTGTGGATAAATATTGATAAGCGAAATAGCCAATCCCCGAAACAACCATTAATCCAAGTACGATAAAAAATATCTGAACGATGCGGATTGGATTAATTCGACGCGCTTGTCGATAACTTAGACCCTTATCGGTGTCCATTATTGTATCCCGAAATGCGTTTGTATTACATCTTAATTATCGGTTTTACACCGAGAATGCCTAATCCTAAAGCGATGATTATACCGGTCGCACGAGCCATAGCCAAACCTGCCATAGTATGACTATAATTGTTCGGTTGGAGTATTCGCAAATTAATATTATCTTGACCTTGAGTCCAGAAGGCGTGAAACTCAGAAGCTAGATCAACAAGGTAAAAGGCAATCCTATGCGGTTCTGTATGCTTTGAAGCCAACTTAATTACACGCGGCCATTCTGCAAGGCGGCGAATAAAACGAATGTGCTCAGGGGCTGCAAGTAATTCAAAGTCAGCCTTACTCAAAGCTATATCATCGGGTTTCTTGCCTTCTTCAGAAGCTCGATTCAGTAGAGAACAGATTCTCGCATGGGCATATTGAACATAAAACACTGGGTTGTCTTTTGACTGTTCCTGAACTTTTTGAAAGTCAAAGTCCAACGCCATATCATTTTTTCGCATGAGCATAACAAATCTTGTCACATCTGCTCCGACAGCATTTAATGCTTCGCTTTGCATGACAAAATTGCCAGCCCTTTTGGACATTTTTGCTTTTTCACCGCCCTCTATTACATTCACAAGTTGAATGAGTTTGACCGTGTAGTCAACTTTCCCTTCTGAAAGGGCTTTAACAACCGCTTTAAGTCGCTTCACGTAGCCCCCGTGATCATGCCCCAATATATTAATGAGTGTGGAATATCCACGGGAGATCTTATCATAATGGTAGGCTATATCTGGGGCAAAGTAGGTCCAGCTTCCATCAGCTTTTTTTATCGGACGGTCAACATCATCGCCAAATTGGGTCGATTTAAATAAAGTTTGCTGACGAGGTTCCCAGTCATCCAATTTTTTGCCTTTGGGAGGCGGAAGGGAACCTTCATAAATCATTCCCATTTTTTCAAGTCTAGCTAACGACTCTTCAACACGTTGGTCATTGTAGAGTTGTTTTTCATGAACAAAGTTATCAAAATGAACTCCGAGTTGTTCAAGTTCATTTTTAATAATTTGAAGCAGGTGGCTAATGGATAAGTCTTTTACTTTTTCAAGCCATTGGTCTTCTTGTTTACCCAGTAATTCACTACCGAATTTATTTTTGAGTTTAATTCCCAACTCTTCAATGTAACTCCCCGAATAATAATCTCCAGGAGATTTTTCCATTGCCTCATTTGCATTCCGTCCATGTTCTTTTTCATACGCTCGAAAAGCTGAACGAGCGAGGGTATCAACCTGTGCCCCTCCATCATTAACATAGTATTCGCGTGTTACTTTATATCCTGTAAATTCAAGCAGACGTGCGAGGGTATCTCCAAAGACCGCTCCACGAGTATGACCAATATGTAATGGTCCAGTGGGGTTGGCAGAAACAAACTCAAGATTAATTGCTTTTCCCTTTCCTAAATCAGCCCTTCCAAATTGGCTTGGGTCATTTAAAATGGTGCCAATGACATTCTGCCATAATTGCGGATCTAATCTTAGATTAACAAAACCTGGATGGGCGATCGTAGCTTCTGCAACACCTTCAAGATTATTGAGCTTATTGGCGATGTGCTCGGCTAAATGAATCGATTCTAGTTTTGAAAATCGTGCAAGGATAATTGCCGCATTAGTCGAGAGCTCACCGAAATTGTCGTTTTTGGGACGCTCAAGGGAAATAAGTTCAAGGCTACATTCCTGACTTAGAATACCTTCTTCCTGCAAAATTTTTAGTTGGTCAATTATCTTGCATTTTAATTCTGAATAAATATCCATGTTTTATAATTCAATCCTTTTTCTACTGGTACAACTGACTTACAACAAGGCCAACAACACTTCCCAAAAATGGGATTTGAAAATGTACTACATGATTCCTTCTAATTCTTCTTCACAAAGAATTTTTTTGTTCAAAGCTGTACGAATTGTATATCGGTCAGTCATTCCAGCAATGTAGTCACCAATCAATCTTTTTTTGCCAAAAAGCCCTTTGTCAATCAACTTTTGCCAATGATCAGGTAGATGAGAGGTGTCATTAAGATAATAATTGAAAAGTTCGGTTAGAAGTGGCTTTACCTTGTGCTTTTTTTTATCAAACAAATCTAGTTTATATAAATTATCCGACAAGTAATCCTTTATTTGGTGAAGGCGGTAATTTGCTTCTTCGGAAAAACAAATAACTGGACGACCGAACTGCCTGATTTCTTCAGCATTTTTGAAATTATTCAGATTTAATATCCTTTGGGACTCTTGGATTAAGTCATTCACAAAGTAGCCAAAGGTGATCCGAAGAATTTTTGCTTTAAACCGATGTGGATCTTGTTTCCGACAATTGACATCTATGCGTTCACAAAATTTTTTGATCGCCGATATCTCCAATATCTCGTCTAATGTGAGTTTTTCTGAACGCATACCATCCTGTAAATCATGGCAATTATAAACGATATCATCAGATAAAGAGGCAACTTGCGCCTCGGCACTTGCAAATGTATCAAGTCGTAAATTATGGTATTTATTGTAGTGCTTCACCACGAACGGAATCTTATCTTCCTGAAATGGACCGTTATGTTTAGCGATGCCCTCCAAACTATCCCAAGCCAAGTTTAATCCATCATACTCAAATTTAGGGCTTGATAGGTAAGTCACAATTTGTAAAGCGTGGGCATTGTGGTCAAAGCCACCGACATCCTGCATGAGTGTATTGAGGATATCTTCACCCATATGTCCAAAAGGTGGATGGCCAATATCGTGTGTTAAAGCAATCACTTCAGCCAACTCGGCATTAAGTCCTAAATTCTGTGCTATTGAACGCGCCGCCCTTGTGACTTCAATGGTGTGTGTCAACCGGGTTCTATAATGGTCCCTGTTGGCATCAATCCATACTTGTGTCTTATCTGTCAGCCGGCGAAAGGCCGTGGTATGTACTACCCGGTCTCCATCTCGTAAAAATACCGAGCGCGTTTTACTTTCATTCTCAGGATGAAGTCGGTTGGGATTTTGTTCATTTTTGACTGCACAATCAAGCAACTTTTAACCTTTCTAACTTGACGAATTCTTATTTCTTGTGGAATAATCATTATCAAACTATATACATGATAATAGATCGTTTAAACCACATTATACTTGTCAAGGAAAATTGGCATTGATTATCCCACCTCGAGTTTCCGATAGAGCGTTTGCACAACTGGCTCAAATTAATGACCTCCAGGGTACCACTCAGTGTTTGAGGGTGGCAGTCAAGGGGGGAGGATGTTCAGGCTTTCAGTATGAAATTAATCTGGACCACCCCTTGGATGATGATCTCCTGATTGAAAAAGATGGTCAATGTATACTCATTGACAAAATTTCTTTACCGTTCTTAGAAAATGCTGAGATCGATTACAGTGACGAAATTATTGGCGCTAAATTTGTTGTGACAAACCCTAATGCCAAATCAACCTGTGGGTGTTCATTAAGTTTCTCGCTATAAGGCATCTTGTGAAGGTCGCAACATATAATGTCAATGGGGTTCGAGTGCGATTACCTCGAATCTTGGATTGGCTTAATGAGAGCAAGCCTGAAGTTGTCCTTCTTCAGGAAATCAAATGTGAAGATCATCAATTTCCGACCACTCCTTTTGATGACTTAGGATACAATGTAGAAACTTTTGGGCAAAAAGGGTTTAACGGCGTTGCTATCCTTTCTAAATTTCCACTTGAAGAAATTATTTGTGGACTTCCAGGTGAAGATGAAGACAAACAGGCGAGATGGATTGAAGCGAGTGTTTGCGCTGAATTACAAGTCATTAAAGTGTGTTGTTTATATCTCCCGAATGGAAATCCAGTCGAAAGCGAAAAATACAGCTATAAAATTAGATGGATGAAGCGTCTAAGAAAAAGAGTTAAGCGTTTATTAGAATTAGAAGAACCGCTTGTTGTTGCCGGCGATTACAATGTGATTCCACAACCTGAAGATGCCCTCTTCCCAGATGATTGGAAAGAAGACGCTTTGTTTCGCTTAGAAACCCGAACGGAGTGGCGCAAACTCTTGAATATCGGCTTATATGATGCTTATCGCTTAAGGCATCCTTTTGAAAAAGAATATACTTTCT
>MPNP01000076.1 GCA_002239085.1 Rhodobacteraceae bacterium bin131
CATACATTGGCCTGAGATACATTCCACCGGGCACCCACCGACACATTGTATTTCCGGCATCGGCACATTTATCTCGGACAAAAGCCAAATACAGTGATACCGCCTCAGCATAAGCCGAAATGTCTAACCCTCCTTCTCGAAGAGACGAACCACCAGTCGGATAAGCTTGAGTTATTTTATTGTCTGATATGATTTTTTCTTTAACTTCATCAACTAGAACCGAAAGGGTATCCAATGCAACCAATTGTCGATTTGAAAAAAGGCTTCCAACAGTTGGCATCCCATACCTGAAACCATCGTTTTTATTTTCAATTATATTTTTGGGGTACCAATTGGGAGTTTCCGATTGAGCTATTTCTTCGTGACCTGAGAGAGTAGGTAAAAAGAATCTTTCATTATTTCCGTCAATAACAACTGCAGTGAGTACAGTCCCCAACCTTTTTTCCTGAGCTTCCTTCTTGATATAATCCAAGCTCATTGGGTAACCTGAAAGGAGACACCTAAATCCTTTTCCTCTTCCTGTAGAAGTTCCCAGCATAGCAGTATCACAATTTGAGGGTTCCCCCAGTTTCACTTCAAAACGATAAGTACCTCTTTCTCTATCCACAATCGGTTCCAGGTAAGCTTCTTTCCCCTTTATTGTAGATAAGTAGTAAGATTTCAACAACGGAACTTTGATATGTGAAAACGCTGGATTTGGACTTTTCACTGTCCGAGCCCATAACCAAGCAATCACAGGCAAATCCTGACCTAAGTATGGTTCTAATTCTGGACGGGTGGATACTATCTCTGAGGTGATCTGGACGGGTGGATAGAGGTGTCCAATTCTCTTGCGAGCCTGTTCCAAAACCCACTCACCATAATACTGGATGTCTTCCATCAATCCTTGGATACCAGAATAATTGTCCAATAACACATGATCTGCGTGAGCATTTGGGTTGACAGGGCGCTTATTGGCAAAACGGTGCGGGATTTCCAGCATGGCTTTGTTAATCAGAACGGCTACGGGGTTGAGATCACTAGCAAAGGAGTCCAGTCCGAGACGCAATGCTTCTAGAGGTAGGGCACCACCGCCAGCGAAGGGGTCATGAAAGGCAGGCAATGTATCGGGATTATAGAGCAACGCGGCTTGTGGGTCGTTTTGATTAAGCCGACAGGCGTGCTGCCAAGATTTGTTAATTTCAACTTGAGCCTGATGAATGACGTCGTTATGGCCTGTTTTATCCCATTGAACGAGGCCTTTGATTATTTTGAAAAGCCTTTCGCGTTCAAGATTTTGCATGTCTACTGTGGGGAAGAGGTCAGGTCGGCTTGAGGGGTCGTCAACCATTTGAGCAAAAAGAACCGCTCGGGCAACTGGTGAAGGTTTACGAGACCACCACAGGTGGAGAGAGGAGGGATTACCGGTACGATGATATTTGAATTGAGCCCCTGCTTTACTGATGGCAGGAAGGGGTAGAGATACCTCAATTAGTTTTTTGGAAAATTTTGGCATAACAGGAATGAGTATATTCTCTGGAAAAATAGATATGATATTTGAAATTATATGATAATTATTTGAAACAAAAGAAATATATTAAGAATAACACTTTGCATAAAAAGATGGTCATGTCTTAAACGAATTTAAGGTGTTAGATTACCTTGAAAGGTAAACTAGATTTATTGAACAAAATTATATTGAAGGAGGTACAAAGTGGCAAAGACTAATAGTGAAAGAATTGCCCTTGCTATGGATAATCTCCAAAGTGGATTGCATAGATATTTTAAGGTGCAGGTTCAGAGAGACAAAGGAATAGCTTACGAGATTCAGAAGTTAATGGATGAAGACCGAAATTTAGTTGGTCCAAAAAAATTAGAAAAAATCGATGTTCTAGCATTATTAAAGCTAATGAGAAAGTCTTGGGGTGAGCATTTTGAACCCATGTTAGGCAAAACCTGTCTATTATATGTCAATGAATTAATAGAATGGCGCAACCAATGGGCGCATCAGCAGAAAATTAGCGATAATGACCTCATCCGTCTTCTTGATACTTCTGAAAGGCTTTTGGATTCTTTATCATCGTCGGATGAAGCAAAAAGAATTGGTGCCATTCGTAGAGAATTAATTAACACTCGGTCAAACGAAACTGTATCAAAAAATGTCAAGAAAACTTTGGATTTGGGAAACCCAAAACAATTAGCACCTTGGAGGGATGTGATTACTCCCCAAAATGATGTCGCAAAGGGGAATTTTGTGCTCTCGGATTTTGCTGCTGATTTGGGAATGGTTTTCAAGGGAGAATCTTCCCAAGAATATAATGACCCCGAAGAATTTTTTACTCGCACTTTCTTTACTGATAGCCTTAAATCTTTACTAAAAAATGCCCTTAAAAGAACTTCGGGCCAGCACGCTGATTCAGTAATTAATTTACAAACAAATTTTGGCGGTGGAAAAACTCACTCAATGTTGGCATTGTATCATTTGTTTTCTGGGGAAGACCTTACGGCTGAGCGACCCATTAAAAAGTTAATTGATGAAGCAAATATCAACCAAATCCCTAAAGTAAGAAAAGCAGTTTTAGTTGGAACAAAAATTAGCCCCAGCTCTCCTGACCCCAAACCTGAAGGAGTTGAGGTCCATACCCTTTGGGGTGAACTAGCATACCAACTTGGAGGTTTAGAAGCCTACAATTTAATTAGAGAGGATGATCTGAATGCAACAAACCCTGGAGATACTCTTAGAAAAATTCTTAATAAATATGGTCCTTGCCTAATATTAATTGATGAGTGGGTTGCTTATGCCAGACAATTGCCCGAAGATGGACCCAAAATTTCAGGAGGGTCGTTTTCAACACAGTTTACTTTTGCTCAAACTTTGACTGAAGCTGTTGTATCGACCAGTAACTGTTTACTTGTTTTATCATTACCGGCGTCAGCTAGTGATGGAGCTATTCAAAGCCAAGTTGAAGATATTGAAGTGGGAGGTACAAGGGGACGAGATGCCTTAAAACGCCTTGGCAATGTATTAACGAGAATTGATTCCGCTTGGAGGCCAGCCGATAAAATAGAAAGCTTCCAGATTGTACAACGACGGTTGTTCCAAGATATTCACTCAGACAAAATAGGTGATAAGAATGTTACAATAAGAACTTTCTCTAGGTTTTACGGAGAAAATCCATCCGAATTTCCTCCTGAGTGTAAGGATTCTGATTATAAAAACCTTTTTGAACTTACTTATCCATTTCATCCCGAGTTGTTTGAAAGATTATATTCGGACTGGGCTACGATTCCTAATTTTCAACGTACTCGAGGGATTCTGAGATTAATGGCAGAGGTTGTGCATTGTTTATGGTCCAATGATGATAAAAACCCAATTATTATGCCATCCTTAATCCCCTTGAATGACAAAAGGGTTAGTTCTGAGTTTAACAGGTATTTGGAAGGTAATTGGAACCCGATTCTTGAAAGAGACATTGATGGCGAACGGTCCTTGCCAAAAAGAATTGATGATGAAGTTTCAACTTTAGGAAGGTGTCATGCGACGAAAAGAATAGCTCGAGCAACATTCATTGGCTCAGCTCCGACAAAAATATCAAGTCAAAGAGGAATTGAAGATATCCGGGTTAGGCTAGGTTGTATTCTTCCAGGTGAAAGTATACAAACATTTTCGGATGCAAGCAGGAGATTGGAACGCAAAGCCCATCACTTATATAGGGAAGGTACAAGAACTTGGTATGATACCACCCCAACTGTAAGTAGATTAGCTGAGGACCGTGCCGAGGAATTTCGGAGCAAACCCAGAGAAATCAAAAATACTATTTACAATAGATTAAACGAGCAATTCCAGTACCGAGGAATTTTTCGAAATGGTTTACATATTTTTCCTGATTCAACCGGTGAAGTTTTTGATACAGAAGACTTAAGTTTAATTATCTTACCAACTGAAAAAAAATTTTCAAAAAACCATCCCGATGACCCAGCTATTAAATCTACTTGGGAGTTTCTACAAAACAAAGGGAACACTCCCAGAACGTACTTAAACACCATGGTTTTTTTAGCACCTCAGGAAAAACAATTAGATTATCTTGAGAATGATGTCAGATTATACCTCGCTTGGAAATCAATTTCTGACGAAAAAGAAATTTTGAACCTTCCGCCATTCCAACAAAAGCAAGTGAATAAGAGAATGGAAGATTCCTTATCCTCCATAAAATCAAAGATTTTGGATACCTTTAATATTCTCTTAGTACCTGAGCAATTATTACCAACCGATAATGTAGAAATTTCGTCCAAAAAAATTTCTATCTACCACGGAGGAAAAAAAATAGTAGAGGTAATTCGTGAAGCATTAAATAAAAATGACCAATTAGTTTCCGAACTTTTTAGCCCGATGCTACGTAAGTTAATGGATGACATTCCCCTTTGGGAAGGAAAAGATGGAAGCCATCTAAGGGTAACCCAATTACGAGAATATTTCCTTAAATATTTATACTTGCCGAGGTTGGAAAAAGACGAAGTCCTATTCCAGTCAATAAGGTACGGGTCTGAAGATACTTTGTTGACTTGGGAAAGTGAAACATTTGCTTATGCTGATTCTTTTGATGAACAAACAGAGAAATATTCTGGACTACGAACAAAAAATTATGGAAAAACAGGGCTACTTGTCAAACCTTCAGTTGCCATTGAACATTTTAAAAAGGCTATAGATGACAATGGAAATGGCGAAAAGGATAATGGAAATGGCGAAAAGGATAATGGAAATGGCGAAGATGACAATGGAAATGGCGAAGATGACAATGGAATTAAACCAATCAAGGAAAAAAAATATAGAAAATATAAGGCCACAACCACGTTAAACCCAGAAAGCCCTAATCCAAAATTTAATGACATCGCAAACTATATTTTAGATCCTTTGCTCAGAGATGTTGCTAATGTACAAGTGAAGGTTGAAATAGTTGCTATAATGCCTTCTGAGGGTGAAGCAAATAATGGGTTTTCGGATGAAACAATAAGAACATTAAATGAAAATAGTCCACTTATAGATTTAGATGGGGAATTCCTGAAGGATTAAAATTGTATTTTAGATTACGAAATTGGAAAGGAAACTTTTTTGGGAATTAGCCTAGAAGAAATTTTACCAGGGGTCACCATAAATGGCCTCCATTCTTCAGAGAATGTCACCATAATTCATGTTTCCTCCAGAACACCATTTTCTTGTAGTGTTGTAATAAAATCAGATTCTGGGAGATTAGATGAACATACCCTGTACAAGGACGAAATTAAAAATTTAGAAATAGTCCCAAAGAGCAAATCTCAATCATTTTCCGGTTCTGCAAAAAACTTCCTATTGGCTGCTGAAGCATACAGGATAAAACATGCTCATATATTTGATACTCGAGTAGCGATACACACGTCAAACATCAAGCCCTTACCTCATCAGATAAGTGCTGTTTATGAAGTAATGCTACAAAGACATCCCTTACGATTTTTACTGGCCGATGACCCGGGGGCAGGAAAAACCATAATGGCAGGTCTATTAATTAAGGAACTAATTTTTCGTGAAGATGTAAAAAGATGTCTGATTGTTTGCCCCGGAAACTTAGAGGATCAATGGGAACTTGAACTTAAATCAAAATTTGCACTGGACTTTGAAAAGCTACCTAATCTAGACCTTAATAGAGAATCTCCTGGGATTTGGCTTCAGAAGAACAATTTTGTAATCGCAAGACTTGATAAGTTAAGTCGTAATGAGTTGATTCTTCCTTCTATTTCTGAAGAAGATTGTATATGGGATTTAGTGATATTTGATGAAGCTCACAAGCTCTCGGCTAGTCAATATGGTAAGGAAATAAAAAAAACTAAACGTTTTATCTTGGGCGAGGCATTATCAATGAGGGCGAGGCATTTCCTTTTAATGACCGCCACACCCCATAATGGGAAAAATAAAGATTTCCAACTCTTTCTTTCACTACTAGACCCTGACAGGTTTGAAAATAGTTCTCGAAGAGATGTTACTTCCAATGGGAATCCTTCCGATTTAATCCGTCGAATGGTTAAGGAGGAATTAGTTGATTTTAAGAATGAAAAGCTTTTTCCTGAAAGAGATGTTAAATCAATCTTCTACGAGCTCTCAGTTGAGGAAAAAAAATTATACAAAGAAGTTACCCAATATGTCATAAATGAATTTAATCGAGCAGATAAATTAGACAGCAAACAAAGAAACTCTGTTGGATTTGCCTTAACAATTTTACAAAGACGTTTGGCCTCATCTCCCAAAGCCTTAACTGAATCGCTTCGTCGTCGAATCGATAGGCTTAAAACAAGGCTAGATGACATAAATAACAACATAATTCCTTTACGGGAAACTGAATATAATAATTTTAACTCAGTAAATTTTGATGATTTCTATGATGAAACTCCCGGTGAAGAAATAGAAGTGTTGGAAGGTAAGATCCTTGATGGGGCAACGACAGCAACCTCCCAAGAAGAGTTGGCTTTGGAAATTGAAAAACTTCAGGAAATGCTGGCTATGGCCCTAGCAATAGGAGATGATAAAAATATCAAACTGAAAAAACTTTATGAATTAGTTCTAAGCGAGATTTTTTCAAAAACAAGAGATTACGTCCCGGGAACCTCCGAAGAAAAATTGGATTTTGTGGATAAACTTATTGTTTTTACAGAACATGTTGATACTCTCCACTACTTAGAGGAAAAGTTGAAGACTGCTCTTGGTAAAGACCAAGCAGTTGTTTACATAAAAGGAGGAATGAATACCCATGAGCGCCTCCAAGTACAGGAAGACTTTTTAAACAATCCAGAAGTAAAAGTGTTGGTAGCAACCGACGCTGCGGGCGAGGGCATAAACCTTCAAAAAGTTCACCTCATGATCAATTATGACTTGCCTTGGAACCCGAACAGATTGGAACAAAGATTTGGCCGGATACACCGAATTGGTCAGAAAAGAAAGTGCACGCTCTGGAATCTAATCGCAGAGGGTACTAGGGAAGGAGAAGTTTTTAAAACTTTGTTGGAGAAGTTAGAGGAAGCAAAAAAAGCTTTGGGTGGAAAGGTATTTGACATATTAGGGCAGCTAAATTACCAAGGAATTGACCTCAAAGAACTTTTGGTCGATGCTATAAGGGGAAACAGTTCATTAACAGAAAAAGAGGATTTTTCTAGTAGAATCTCAAAGACCCTAGCACACGAAAATTTAAAAAAACTGATTGAGAATAATGCCCTTACCAAAGAAATTATGGATTTTGAACAGGTTAATCAAATCAGGCAAGATATGGAAATAGCGAAACTGCAACGACTGCAACCCCACTTTGTCAAAGACTTTTTTATCAAAGCCTTCAAGGATTTGGGTGGGGATATCATATGGCGCAAAAATCACCTCTTTGAGATACCATACGTTCCTTTACTATTTACAAAAATGAATAATAATATCGGTCAACAATCAAGTAAACCTATTTCCAGGAAGTATGCACGAGTATCATTTGAAGGAGAATTAGATGGTATTTCCAGTTCTAAGCATAATATTAACCAACTTGGCCCTGGACATCCCCTTTTAGATGCTGTTGTCAATGAGTCATTGAGAAGGTATCAGCCTGTCCTTGAGGAAGGTACAATCTTTGTTGATGAAGAATCTTCAGTTTTAAGTCCTGAAGTTCACATGATCCTTAAAAGTGAGGTTTATAACATAGTAAAAGGACAAAAAAATATTGTTTCTACCAGACTTTTTTTGGGGGCAGTGAACAAATCAAATAAGTTCGACTTCAAAGAAGTTAATTTTGCTAGATATCTTGACTTCAAACCCTTATCAGAATTCAATATTACCCCTCAGTCGATTTTAAGTCGGAATGAGTTGAATTGGGTAAATTCCAATTTGGTCGATCAAGTTCTCAAAAAAGCAACTGATGAAATTGTTTTTGACCATAAGAACTTGGTTCAAAAGGAAAAAGAATCGTGGTCAAGCAAAGTTAAGAAAGCAGTGGAAAAACGGCTTCAGGGAGAAATTAGCTATTGGAATACCCACTATACTGATCTACTAAGAGATGTTCGAGAGGGAAAGAAAGTCAGGGAGACAGAATTAAGGAATGCCAAACGAAATGCAAATGATTTAGCTATACGTCTTGAAAACCGAATGAACCAACTCAAAGAGGAAGAAAAAGTCTTTTCTAGCCCACCTGCACTAGTTGGAATTTACCTAGTCCTTCCGAAGGATTTACTAGTTGAACCAGAAAGAAGCATCAAAAATAGCTCTAGTAGTAGTTCAGATAAAATGCTCTCGGCAGAGATTGCCCGAAATCTAGTGATGAAAATTGAAGAATCTCTTGGAAATATTCCCAAGGATGTTGAGTTCCAGAAAAAGGGGTATGATATCGAAAGTATCAAACCTAATGGAGATTACAGATTAATTGAGGTAAAAGGTCGTAGTTCTGATGCAAAGGAGGTAACCTTTACTACCAATGAAATCAATTTTTCCTTAAACCAACCCGAAAATTATATTATTGCATTGGTTGAGTTTAGTGAAGCAGGCTCTAGCAAAGTTTATTATTCCAGAAACTTTTTTGAAAACAAACCTGATGTACACCAAAAGAGTTCCAATTATTCAATGAGCGCATTAAAAGCTAATTCCACCTCCCCTGAATTAACGAAGGATTGGTAGAATATTGACAAATTCTGATATCTTCAGATTGGCAGAATTCTTCCAATGCACCTTGAATTAAAATTCCCAAAATATTTGTTTTTATTAAATTAGAATTGGGAAAAGAATTCATGGTTTCGTTGAAGATAATTCATCCCCAATAACATCAATTATGAAACAGTTTATGCGACTGTCATATGTTGATTTCCAGAACTTGATCTCTTGGAAGAATAAATTGAGGGCACCCAGAATCTAGGTTGGTTTCAAACCTCGTAGAAAATAAGAATTTATCCCTAGCAAATAGAAATCCCCATAATTGGATACCAGATTGCCAACAGCTAAACTCAAACAATCAATAATTTCCTCATTCAAACCTCAAAAAAGGGCTTATGTTGTAAGAGATATTTTCTTGAAGGGATTTGGAATTAAAGTAATCCCTTCCGGTCAAAGAACCTACTTTCTTGACTGTCAGAGAAAGGGAGTAAAAATCAAGCAACTCATAGGTGATTGTAATGATTTGTCCTTATTCGAGGCCAGAATGAAGGTGAAAAATCTGCTATTTTCCATCAATCAAGATGCAATTAATCAAAAACTAGAGGAAAATAAGGTAAGCATACCTTTTAAAATCTTCAGTCAACAAGTTTTTGAGAATTATAAGCGCAATTGGAAATCATCTACTTATGAAGTGAACATGAGTTATCTGCGGTGCCAAATTCTCCCCTTTTTTGCGACTAAGTCTATGACTGATATTGACCAACAAGATGTTTCCCAGTGGTTTTCGGCCCTAAAAAATAAACCAAGTGCAGCCAACCGTTCTTTGCCAATATTGTCAATAATACTCCAACAAGCGGAATTAAAGAATATAAGGCCTGTGGGCACTAATCCATGTTATGGAATTAAGAGATATAAAATAAATTCAAACAAAACTTTTTTGACTTCAGAAGAAGTGAAGATATTTTTTAATTCGCTGGACAAATTTGAAGGCGAATATCCCAATGAAATCAAAGCTCTTAAGTTAATTCTTTTCACGGGTTGCCGAAAGAATGAAATACTTAGTTCCGAGTGGAATTGGGTAAGAGATAACCAATTATTCTTACCTGACAGCAAATCAGGGCCTAGAACTGTTTGGTTATCTAAACAAGCTTTGGCATTATTAAGCTCAATGCCAAAGATTTCAAAGTTTATTTTTCCAGGGTATGATAACCAAGAACATAATCGTAGATTAGATTATTTCTGGAGTAAGTTTCGCAAGGAAACTGAGTTTTCTGAGCTTAGAATTCATGACTTGCGACATACTTATGCAAGCCTCGCCTCTCTGAGTGGGGAAAATATCCTTATTGTTGGAAAATTACTGGGGCATAATAACATAAATACAACATTGATTTATACTCATTCCCCTGAAAATGAAGCCCAAAAAGCTGTAGAAGAAATTTCAATGGGGTTTGATGATAAATGCTAGAAGGTTAGGAGATTGTACTAGATTAACAAACTCAAATATTTATTCTTTCACTCCTCAAAATAAACCATATTTGATTTGGGATTCTATGACCTATGGATTGGGTCTCAAAATAAACCCTAGCGGTTATCTCAGTTATGTAATTGATTTCTCGGTCATGGGAAAGTCCTTCAGCAAGACCATTGGTTCTGCGGTCTTGTATTCTATTGAAGAAGCTCGGTTTGAGTGTTGGAAAAAGCTGTACCAAACATTGGAACAACTCCTAGAAAATAAGGATCTTGAGAATTCTCCAAAGACAGTTACTTTCCAACATTTTTATGAAAAAATATGGTTTCCAGAATGCGTTCCACTTATGAAGAGTTCAACTCAAAAACGAGTGGAATCAGCAATGAATCATCAACTTTTGCCCAATTTTGGGCAATCCCAGCTTCAAATTATTTCCCCATTGATGATATCAGTCTGGTTTGATGAATACAGCAAGACTTCACCTGGTGGTGCAAACAGAGTATTAGATGTTTTGGTACAAGTGTTAAACCATGCTGTAAAAAAGGAAGTAATCAATAAGAATCCTACTCATGGCATAAAGCGTAATCCAAAAAAGAAAATCACAAGGTACCTTTCTAGAAATGAAGTGAAAAAATTGTTAAAATGCCTTAAGAGATTTGAAAACAAACTACCATCTCAAAGACAACAGGCGGACCTCATAAAAGTTTTATTATTTACTGGATGCCGAAAAGGTGAAATTGTAAACCTAAGATGGGATGAGGTGAAAGATAATAAATTGGAACTTACAGATAGTAAGACCGGTCCACGGACAGTTTTTCTAAACAATACTGCCAAAAATTTAATTGCTGTTCAGAAGACCCTTGATCTAGTGAGAACTGGAGGGTCAAACTCACCCTATGTATTTCCCTCACTAAAAGACCCAATTAAACCAAGGTCAATTCATATTCCTGTTTGGTATCAAGTTCGGAAATCAATTGGATTAGAAGACGTTAGGTTGCACGACCTAAGACATACTTTTGCCAGCCATGCATTAAAACAAGGGATACCCCTTTCCATTGTCTCCAAATTACTAGGTCATAATAATATCGAAATGACGTTGAGGTATTCTCATGTAAATGATAAAGATGTGAGATACGCATCAAATCGAATAGGCAGGTTGCTTGAAGGATATATTAATTCTTAGGTTTGACAACTCCAGGAACGGCTTGGATTCCGTCATCCTTATAATTTCAAGACTAATAATTTTTTCGGATTAGGAAGGAAAATCATTGAGTTATTTCATTGCGTATGTAGACAAGGAAGAAGATGAACGAAAAAAGTTTGTTGCTGAATTTGATTCAGAAGAAAATGAATTTGAAATTGAATCCATTGACCCAGAGGAAAATCCAAATGTAGAAGAAATGGTTGAATATTTACTTCAGTTAGGAGTAGATGCATTAATTACCGATTTTGACCTTACAAAAGGAGGAAAGGTAAATTACACAAGTAATGATTTGATATACCAACTAAGGCGATACCGTCCAGAGTTTCCCTGTTTCATTCAAACGGCAGATGAACATAAAGCAATAAAAGTTTCTTCAGATGTGAATATGGTCTATACTAAAGATCATACCGTTGATGAACCCAATTCCAAATCTGAAAAACGCCCCCGGCCAATAGATCCCCAACGAGTAAAATACCAGATAGAAAGCTATCGTTCAAGAATTCAAAGATGGCAAGATGAATTACATAATCTCTTGGAAATCCCGATTGAGCAGCGAACTGCTGCTCAGATTGACCGGTTCCTAGAATTGGACCATAACCTTGAATATGCTTTTTGCGGGGAATTAACAATTCCAAAAAGCGTGAAAGAGGATTTACTTAAAGGTAATGACAAACGAGAGGAACTTTTAGATGTTGCGGAAAGGCTTATCATCGACATACGTAAAGAATTGGATGATTCTAAATGATTAGTATCCCTGATACCGTGCCAAGACGTAACGATGTGGTTATTGTGATGATCACAGCAAGTTTGCCGAACTAATTTCATTTCAAATTGACCACTTGGCACCAAAAAGCAAATCCGATGATTGAGTTTTTATGGTCCCTCAGTTCCAAATAATGATAAAGAGGGGTTCGTTGACACCTGCCTAGAGGAATATGATAATCATTTGTCTCGTGATAATAAGGGTGGAATCTTCACTAAAAACCCCGTAGGGAAATTACGTGGAAAAGCGTCTTAGTCTTTCCCTTTTGAGACATGAATACCTGTGGATGGCAAGACGCTTTTGAATACATTGAACAGACACTAAAAAAGAGCTAAACGAACTCCGTTGTTCAGAATTAAATCAAGATGATAAGGATAAGAAAATCGAAATCCTTGAAACCATACAGCACTACACGGAGGAAATTGAAAAGTATGAAGG
>MPNP01000077.1 GCA_002239085.1 Rhodobacteraceae bacterium bin131
TTGTCAAGTTGAATTCTCTCCGAATTGCCAAACTTTTGCAATTTTCGGTTCAAAATAATGTCAATGGCTTTCTAAATGGCAGAACTGCTACTTAAGGGTTCAGTTATTGAAAGCCCTCTTTTTTCTCGATTAGTCCTAAATTTTATGATGATATAACAAAATTCAGACAAACAATATAATACCATTTTTGTTGGTATTATGTTAATAATAATATTTAACGGTCACCTTTCGACAGTTATTATTTAGGTTTTATTATCTTTCTTGATATTGAACATATTATTCAAAGTTTGGGTATCTAATGCTTTACAGAATAGAAGTGGAAAATTTTTTCTCTATAAGCGACCGCCAAGTTATTGACCTGAGAGTTAGAAAGTCGGTTAAAGATGAACTCGGTCGTTTGGGACCAATTTATAAGGGTTCCGCTGAACGTTGCCCTAATGTACTGGCTCTCTTTGGTGCCAATGGAGCTGGGAAATCAAACTTGTTGAAAGCCGTCTCATTTATCCAGTGGTTCATCGCTTACAATTTTGAATTAGATGATAATAACTATCCTCTCCCTTACGAGAAATTCTTCAATCAAGAGATGCAACATAAACCAACTCGAATTGCGTTGTACTTTACTGGGCCAGTTTCTTTTAATGATCTCCAAAATTCCAACCTTCAATGCCCTTATAAATATGAGTTAGTGATAGATTCCAACACAGTTGTGCTTGAAAAACTGTCTTACCAACCCAAAAAATCTGGAAAACAGACAACCTTGTTTAAACGAAATTCGGAACGCACTCGGTTTGCCAAAGGATTTATTTCCAAGGTTCAATATCAATCTCTCAAGTCAATTCTAAAACCTCGAATAAGTGTGATTTCCACACTAGGAATACTAAACAATCAGTATACACATCAATTTGCAAAAATAATTATTGAATCCCTAAGAAAAATTCACACGAATATTTTTATTACCAAAGTTGCAGCTGGAGACCGAGAGATAATAGGATGGTATTCTATCAATCCATATGGCAGGGATAAAATCCGGCCAATATTAAAACAATTTGACTTAGGAATAACAGATGTTCAAGATAGTCCTCCCCACCGCCCAACTTCAATTCAATTCCGGCACAAAGGATTAGACCAACCAATTGACTTTTTAATGGAGAGCCACGGAACAAGGGAATTTGTTAAAATCTTTCCTCTAATCCAATTGCCTCTTGACATCGGAGGTATTGCTATAATCGATGATATCGATTCATGTATTCACCCAAATCTTCTTTTGGAAGTTATCCGTATGTTCAGAAATGAGAAAACGAACCCGAATGGAGCGCAGTTGATTATGTCAACGCACGCTGTGAGTATTCTAACCGATTTAACCAAAGAAGAAGTTCTCCTTTGCGATAAAAATTCAATGGGACAAACACGTTATGTAAGGCTAGCTGACATAAAAGGTGTACGACGAGACGAGAATTTCTTTGCGAATTACATTAACGGAATTTATGGTTCAGTTCCTAGTATTGGCTAAAAATCTCTGGGCTGAATGACTAGGCAAAAACGCAAGAGAATCTTTCTAGGATGCGAAGGAGAAAATGAACGGAGTTAACTCATCTTCAACATTTTTCTCTCCAAAAAGTGTAAATTACGGCTCAATTCAACTGTTTTAACATACCCTTAATTTAAACTATTACCCTAGACCCGATAGTGACGTGTCCGAGGGTCCTCTAAAATCTCTCAAGTAGTGCCACCCCTTCTATTTTAGGGGGTTGAACCCGCCACACACCAACACTCAATCTCCAACATGTTGATCAGAGCAACCAAAACAGGAACCACCACAGACGGTTCATCACTCATAACCAAGCGACTGGTTGAGAACTCACGGCATGGTCAATCGGTCAAGCCAATGACCTTGCCGCGGACAACGACACGTTGTGCCTGTTCGGATAACGCGACCCTCCATGTTCGAACGACCGCGACACCTAATGCTTTCCAAACCAAGATCGATCAGGACATGGGACTATCACCACCGCCTAGGAATGTACGCAAAGTCAGTGGTTTGACCGGGAATTGATGTGGTACAAGGCGGGATGAAACCCGCACGACACTCAGAACATTATTGAGGTGCTCAAGTGCCGAAAGTGCAACTTGGTAGTGCCCCTTGAATTTTAACACCCCCCCCCTATTCCTATTGGTTTTGAGCACTTAATGTTAAAGATGGGCTGGTTCTACAGGTGTTACGGCGATATTAGAAATTTAGGGGATTTCTTGGAGTTGCAATTTGTCAAGAGATGGCCAATACAGCCAATTATAGAATTAAAAAATGCCCTGATGAAAATGAAGATGCCTTCTAAAACAAAATTGCAGAATACGTGGGATGAACTTAAAGAATTTCAGAGTAAAAACTTTGAAAAATATGGAGTAAGACTTCCCTGAAGTTGATTATTTTGATAAATCCCATAAAAGTATTTGGTTATCTGTGCTTTGTCTAAACAGGCACAAAATGGATTAGAAGCTTACTCTGTCACCTCCCTTTAGAGCAAGTATTTCCCGGGCTTCATCCGGTGTAGCTACTCTAGACCCGAGATCTTGAACGATCTTACTTATTTTGGCAACTTGCTGTGCATTGGATATTGCTAATTTTCCTCGACGAATATACAGACTGTCCTCTAAGCCAACCCGCACGTTACCCCCCATCTGACTAGCAGTTGTAGCTAGGGGCATTTGGGCGGCACCTGCACCAAGTACTGACCATTGATAATTATTACCAAACAATCGATCAGCTGTTCGCTTCATAAAGACCAGATTATCCACTTCGGGTCCAATTCCTCCCAAGATACCAAAAATAAACTGAATAAATATAGGTGCCTGAAATAGCCCAATATCCATACAGAATTTCAGGTTATAAAGGTGTCCGACATCATAACATTCATGTTCGAATTTTATGTTGTGAGGGGCAAGTGTCTCAGCTGCTTCCTTGATGTCCCGAAAGGTATTACGAAAAATATTGCCATCCGACCCGGCCACATAGTCTTTTTCCCAATCGAATTTCCACTCAGTATATCGATTTGCCAGTGGATGAAACGAAAAATTCATTGATCCCATGTTCAGGGAACACATTTCTGGACTGAAAGTATTTGCTGGTTTTACTCGGTCTTGAATTGAGAGTGTCAATGAACCACCTGTTGAAATATTCACCACCGCATTCGTCGCCTGTTTGATCCGAGGTAAAAAAATGGCAAAATCCTCTGTGGCCACCGAGGGTGATCCATCTTTCGGGTTGCGGGCATGCAAATGCAATATGGATGCTCCCGCTTCTGAAGCTTCTATCGCTTGCTTTGCTATTTCGTCGCTAGTATAGGGTAACGCATCCGACATTGTAGGTGTATGGATCGCACCTGTAATTGCACATGTGATGATGATTGGTTTTTTCTTTGACATGATTTTACTCCTTGCTGTTTTTGACTTGTTTTACTCGATAACTAAGTGGAAATAGTTCCAGATCAAATCGCTCTCTGATTAGCCCCCAGACTCCCTTGGGAGCTTTAAGCATTATAACAATCGCTACAGCCCCCAAGATTATCAGATAAGTGGTTCCAAAATCTGCTAGAGTTTCCCTAAGTATAAAGAATATCAGAGTGCCGATTATAGGTCCTTCAAGGGTACCAATTCCCCCAATCACTACAATAAAAATTACAAACGCTGTCCAGTCGTTTACAGAAAATGCCGCATCTGGAGAAATTCTGAGCTTCTGGAGAAAGATCAACCCACCAATAATCGCTGTGAATGCAGAAGTAACGACATACACAATCAGCTTTGTTTTCCAAATTTCGATACCAAGTCCAGAAGCCGCAACCTCACTATCTCTAATAGCAGTGAGTGCAAGTCCATGGCGTGACCTGAGAAACAGATAGACAGAGCCAATAACTATTATAGTTGCACCAAGTGCAATCCAATAACTCAATGTTTCACGACCTGATCTTGTAGCGGATAGTGACTTGACAATATTAACTGGTAGAGAAGAACCTGAGCCGCCCCCTAGAGCGCCTACTTGGGCAAAACTAAGGCGAAATACCTCTGCAACCACCCAAGTACCAATGGCAAAATAGGCCCCTCGCAATCGAAAAATCAAAGTGGCAACTGGAACTGCCAATAACGCTGCAAGAACACCAGCCAGAACTATTGCAAAAATTGGGTGCAATCCGCCAAAAATAGTCAATGCGAAAAGCATATATCCGCCAAAACCCACATAAGCTTGTTGCCCAACAGAAACTAACCCAGCATATCCAGCCATCAAATTCCAAAGGCAAGCCAAGGAAAGGTATAGATAAATCTCGCCCATCAATCTCATATCAGCCCTGCCCGCCCACCAGGGAGCAGCTGCCAGTATAATAAGAGCTATAACAGCAATTATCATTGCCAATCTTGATGCCGGAGTGATACGACTGACAACGATTCTGTTCAATGTTCCACTCGTGGAAAAAGTCCTTGGGGGCGTATCGCCAAAACAACTAAAAACGCAAGATGACCGGACAATAACTGCCAACCAGGATCAATCTTTGCACCCAGAGTTTGGGCAACACCTAGGATAATTCCACCAGCCAAAGTTCCCCAGAGATTGCCAAGCCCACCAATGATGACAGCTTCAAAACCAAATATCAGCCTCGCCCCACCGGTAGAAGGGTCGAAACTTGTCCTTATCCCTAAAAAAATACCCGCTATAGCTGTTACCCCAAGTGCCAAAGCCATTGCCAAGCCGAATACATGAGCCTTATTTAATCCCATCAACTGGGCAATATCTTGATTATCTGAAACAGCCCGAAATCCACGACCTATACTGGTGCTGAAAAATATCCATTGCAGAAAAGCTATTGTAATCACAGCTATCCCGAATGTCAGAAGAGGTAAAACTCCTACAGCCAAACCACCAACATTTAGACTGGCGGTTTCTATTTCTCCGCCAGACAGTTTCTGGGGATCAGCAGAGTATCCTTCTAACAGAACATTTTGAAGAATGACAGAAAGCCCAAATGTAACCAGGAGGGGAGGTAAAATATCGCCATCAAGGGTTTGGTTCAGTAAACCACGTTGCAGTGCATATCCAATACCCGCCATGAGAGGAATGACAATTAATAATGCAACAAGGGGATGAATTCCCAAAAGTATTGTCGTGCTCAGACCAAGATAAGCAGCCAATACGATCAAATCACCATGGGCGATATTTACAAGTCTCATCACCCCAAAAATCAAGGACAGACCTGCAGCAAACAAGGCATAAAGCCCACCAAGCAGGATGCCCTGAACGAGTGAGTTGATCCACTCAATCATGTAGCTATTCCAAAATAGGCTGCCGTAATTTCTTCTCGACTTATTTGATCTGAGCTACCCTCCAAGGATACTCTTCCCTCTTGGAGACAATAAACGCGTGATGAAACTGCAAGGGCTTTTGTAATGTCCTGTTCAACGATGATAGCGGTCATCTCATCAGCAATGATACTTGGAAGGGTTTCGTAAATTGATTTAATGATCACCGGAGCAAGTCCCAAACTTATTTCATCAAACAATATCAGATCAGGGTTGGCCATCAATGCCCTTCCAATTGCAACCATCTGTTGTTGACCACCGGACAGGGATGTTGAAGGCATGCTCCGCCGCTCCCCTAGTATTGGAAACAGCTCATAGACTTTGTTAAGAGACCAAGTTCCCTTTCTTCCTACTTTCTCTCCTAACTTAAGGTTTTCTTCAACGGAAAGCGATGGAAACAATTGCCTACCTTCTGGGACCAGGGCTACTCCCAAGTAAGCGACCCGGTCTGCTCTTAATCTCCCAATAGGAATGCCTTTGAACGAAATTTGTGTCGGTTCATTAAAGATTAATCCCGAAATTGACCGCATGAGTGTGGTCTTTCCTGCACCATTAGCACCAATTATTGCAATGATTTCACCACTATTGACCTCCAAGGAAACACCGAAAAGTGCCTGAAAATCACCATAATATGCATCTAACCCATTCAAGGACAGGAGCGGCTCACCCATCTGGATCCACCCCGAGATAGATTTCCTTAACTTCTGCCCTATCCATAGTGAATTTGGGATCTCCTTCAGCGATTTTTCTACCAAAATCGATCACAATCAATTGTTTAACAACTGCAAGCAAAGCATGAACGACATGCTCAATCCAGATAATGGTTGTGCCGCCCTTATTTATACGTTTGATCGTTTCAATAAGAGCACCACATTCCGCCTCTGTCAATCCACCGGCAATTTCATCTAGGAGCAAAAGGGTTGGTTTTGCGGCAAGGGCTCGGGCCATTTCAAGCCGTTTTCGTTCAAGCAAAGTCAACTGCCCCGCCTGAACATTTGCTTTTGGTAAAAGGCCAGTATTTGCCAAAACGGACAACACATGGTCCTCTGCTTCTCGACCACGTATCCCAGCTCCTTGGGTAGCTCCAACCAGAGCATTTTCAAAAACTGTTAGACCACCGAAAGGTTGCGGGATCTGAAAAGATCGTGCTATACCCTGCTTACACCTGGCGGCGGCACTTAAAGACGTTATGTCCCGGTTCTTGAACTCAATGCGACCTCTATCGGGACGAAGGGTACCGGTAATCAAATTGAAAAGGGATGTTTTCCCTGCTCCGTTCGGGCCTAGAATTCCAACTGCGTCCCCCTGTTCTATATCAAAACTTATCTGATCGGCCACCACAACGGCGCCAAATGATTTACTCAGTTCTGATACTGTCAGAAAAGCCAATATTTCGTCTAATTCAGGAGTTGCAATTCACCACCCAATGAGATTTGCGGTGCTTGGGAGTTGGTGGTAACAACAAGTTCAAATCCATTGTCCTGTTTCTGCCATTGTCCTGCCACTAGCGGTGTTTTGGTAACATTTGCTATTGGTCCATTAGCCCAGTTAACATCTCCAACGATAGTTGAAAGATCTGTTGTCCTTATCGCATCAAGTATTGCCATAGGATCTTCGAGATCTGCTGACCGAGCGATTACATCACGAACAACTTCAAACAAAGCATGCTTAAATCCAATGGGTTGGGTCCAGGGGCGGCCATTTTCAGCAGTATAGCCATTGGCCAAATCCATGGCACTTTCGCCTGTGAGTGAAGAACTGAAAGGGTGTGATGGTGTCCACCAGATTTCAGATGTAAGCCCGTCACCCCGATCTCCAAGTGATTCTATTACTGAAGGAAAGAGCAACGCCTTACCGATAGTTACAATTTTTGGATGAAAATCTTGTTGGGCAGCTTGGGCCCAAAATGTAGCAAAATCGGGCGGTATCATGTTACCTGTAACAATTTCACACTCAGCCTCCTTGAAGGCCGCAATATAGTTCGAGAAATCATCATTCAGTGGTTGATAGCGTCCGGGATCAGTTAATGTAAAACCGGCTTCAGCCAAGGGCTTGGGAAAGCCCAACTCGGGGTGTCCCCATGCGTTCCCATCAGCATCATTTGGAAACAGTCCACCAATGGACTTGGATACATCTGGATGATCCCACAAACTTAAAAAATTTGCAATTACGTCCTCTAATCCCCAAAAGAAATGATATGTATACTGGAATCCAGTAGCTGGGTCACCGTTTCGGCCAAAAAAGTATGGCTGCCAAGGACAATCGGTAGTAATACAGGGAACTTCATTGATTTCTGCCTGATCAGCCACCGGATTGGTCGTATCGGGTGTAGAAGCTGCAACAATGATATCCACTTCTTCACCGAGCATTAGATCTACGGCAACTTCAGCAGCACGATTCGGGTTGGATTGGCTGTCTTTTGAGATTATTTCAACTGCATAGGTCTTGCCATTGTTGTCAATTCCAGCGGCGAGAGCATCCTGGATGCCTTTAAGCACGAAATCATCAGCCTCGGCAAAACCAGCGAGCGGCCCTGTTCGTGGGCTTACATGTCCTACTTTTATTGTCGGATTGGCGGAATAGGCACGTGTAGTTATAACCGCTGGAACAGCTAATGTGGCTGCCAATCCTCCAACAACCTGTCTTCTTGTTGATTTGAATTTCATAATCATCTCCCTAGTTAAATTTATTCTGGTAATATAGTATCCAATTTTATTAGATGCTCTGCAATACGGTATTTGCATTTGGCAAGGTCATCCAAATTCCAGTTTCTGAATCCGGCACCAGCCGCCATACCGGTTCGCCCCTTATCCAAAAGTTCCTGGAGTAGGGCCGAAGGGGTTTGAGTAGTTTCCAAATCAAAAAGAACCTGGTTATGAATATCCTGGGTTAACTCAATCCCGACAAGATCAGCATTTTCCATGGGGCCTAGTACAGCCAATCGCCTGCCAAAGCTTGATTTTACAACATCATCTATCGCCTCAGGAGTACATATACCTTTTTCTACAAGTGAAATAGCTTCTCGCCATAATGCATGCTGAAGCCGGTTCCCTATAAACCCAGGAATATCCTTTTCGACTATCACAGGAGTTTTGCCAGCATTTTTCAACAGATCAAACATGACCTCTACTTTAGTGTCATCTGTCCATTGCGTTTTAACTATTTCGACAAGGGGGATCATATGTGGAGGGTTCCACCAATGTGTCCCAAGAGCCCGACCTCGATTATTGAGGTTAGTCATTATTTTTGTAATTTGAATTACCGAAGTATTCGAAGCCAATATTGACTGCTGAGGGGCATGTTTTTCAATTTCTTTAAAAAGTGCTTGTTTAAGTTTCAGTTTTTCAGGTGCAGCTTCAAAGATAAACATCGTATCCTCAACTGCTTCAGAAATAGTGCGACAAAGTTCAATTTGGTTTAGTGTCCTTGATATCTCATCCTTTGTGGTTACAAATGAGCTGAGACTTGTGGCTATTCGTTCCGGGACTGATTTGAGCATATCTTCTAAGGGATCGTAAATCCTGACTTGATGCCCTGCCCTTGCAAGAATCAAGGCGATCCCATGCCCCATTAAACCAGCTCCAATAACTGCTATTTTGTAGGATTTTTTCATATTTTATCCCGCTGTGTAACCACCATCGGCATAAAGGATATGACCGGTATAAAAATCTGACGCCTTAGACGTTAAAAATAGCAATGGTCCTACCAAATCTTCTGGTTCACCCAAACGCCCTTTTGGCACACGGGTTAAAAAACCTTTACGAACCGCCTCGGCTTCCTCGGTATCGGCAAACATCCATTCCGTAAGCGGTGATCGAAATACCGTAGGAGCAATTGCATTGACCGTGATGCCAGTTGGACCAAGTTCACAACCCAAGGCTTTGGTAATCCCATCCACAGCTGCCTTTGATGAACAGTAAGCCGTGTAGCCAGCAGGGTGACCCAATAATCCTCGAGCAGAAGACATTAGGACTATTTTCCCACCATTACCCTGAGCTATCATTTGATTGCTAACGGCTCGGGCTAACATCCAACTCTGGGTTACATTAGCATTCATTACAGATTCAAAGGTATTGACGGTCATCTCATCAATTTTGGCCACCTTGTTCATGCCTGATGCCACAACAAGTATGTCTATTCGCCCAAAGACCTTGATTGTTTCGTCTACAATTTCTTGGCACCTTTTTTCATTATCTGGTCGCGCATTGATTTGATGGGCCTTGCCGGGACACTCCATGGTAACCTGACCCAATTTTTTGGCATTTCCTGCAACTAAAACAACCTTGCAACCGGCACTGGAAAGACATTTTGCTGCAATTCTGCCAAATGCACCTGAAGCTCCTGTAATTAACGCAACCTTGCCCGAAACATCAAAGAGAGACAGTGGATCTTCTAGAGACATGAATCTACTCCGATTTATTGCCACTAGGGTATGGAATCACGACAAGCATTTTGCAGACATGATTTGTCCGATTCTCAATTTTCCGTACCTCGCCAGGTGCAATCGTACAACTATCAAGGGGATAGAGAATTATTTCTTGATCATCAATCAAAACCGTCATTTCACCTTCCAAGACTATATACACCTTTTCAAAGGGTGTTGAATCCGGTCCTGCACCACCCCCAGGAAGGAATTGCGAATATCCAACCCATTGGTTTTCGGGTCCACCTTCCTCAAACCCTTGGAGCCTTAGTCCTGTGACACCCCAATGATTTGGTGCTTCATATGTTTCCGCTTCCGAGAAGCGCTTCAATTTCATCAGAAACTCTCGCCTGCTTCAATGCGATATTGCTGACCCTTGTCCATTATGGCGACCAAACGGATGATACAACCATCACCTCGATTCCAATTCCATGGGAAAAATGCAAATGTACACCTTTTACCTGTCACCCTGTCCAAGTCTCCACCAACATTTTCAATTCCCAGAATACCCTTGGAAAAAAGTTTGTTATGGACTGGTTCCCACTCAGGAAAATCTACGTCCCATGGTGTTCCTCCGGACCATTCAAGATATTCTTTTTCCAAGTGTGGTAGTATGGGACCATTCCGCTGAGGACCAATGGCAGTTGCCAATGGATGATCATTGGCTTGGGTGTCATGACCAACAACTTTGATTTCCTTTTCAATCATCCAATCTGCCGCCGAAGAAACCAGTCCGGGGCAATAGGGAAAATAGTCTCCATCTTCGTATTGCTTATGCCAACCGGTATTGATTATCAAAACATCGTTTGGACGAATAGCATGTCCACACGCCTTCTCAAGGTCGTCTGCAGTAATCTTTTCCCATTTCTTTTTGGGAATGTCCACAACTATCCCGGAACCAAAAAAATGTGGTAGAGGCACCTCATTGATAAATGGAGTTCCTTGCACGACATGAGCTGGGGCATCAATGTGTGTTGTGACATGCATTGTAGTGGTAATTGTCTGCGATAATACTCCTGATTTGGCCATGTAGTGTTTTCGTTCAATTAGAACATCACGAAAATAAGGCCAGTTAGGGCATTGGAAACCGTAGGGATGGCTGAGGTTTACAAATTCCAACCCCATATCGTTATTATCGTTTTCCTGAAAATCTATCCCTCGAATGGAAGCGACCATCCTTTTCTCCTTGTATTCTAAAATTAAATTGAGAATATTAAACTTAAGTGAACCTTGTCAAGATTTACTTTGGCTTTTGACGGACTTTCTTTCATACAATTAAGCAGTTGCTTTTGGCTTTGATTGAAGAACAGCCATCATCACATTTTCAGGAGTATCATTCATTGATTTTGCCAATTCATTCTTAATTGGACGACCACGCGTTTTTGTTTTTACTTTGGGCATTGGGTAATTCTATTTAGATTATTTTTTAGACCTTAAACTTTGTGAATACCGTAGACATTCCGTATGATTGACTATGAAATCGCAATCCACCCACTCCATGAAGGGTGGTTTATTTGGTACCTGTTATTCTGTTTTGATTAATTTTTCTTCCATCATAAGATCTATAGTGCACTAAATTTATTAGAGTTGATAAAAAACAGTCTCCTATAGACATTTATTTCGAATTTGGGAATGAGTTTCTCAACATGGTCACTTGCCGAACAATTGAATGGTTGGTAAGTACCTAAACCATAATACAAGATTCTGCACTTTTCCACTATCTTCAATTATCATCAGAATATGTTTCGGCTTCGGGTTCAACATTCACTTTGATGTAGCACTGTAAGGTTGGTTTCCTTGAATTCATGCTTTAACTTTGTTGGTAACACGGTCCTTAACTCCTACGACGGCCGATTGACCAACACCGCCACGAACAGCTTTAAGTTTCGTGGTTTCATGTGTGTTGGTTTGCTTGTCACCAAATTAGGTTTCATCAACTTCTACCGGACCGGAAAACATTCCAACTCTTTCTTCCCATGCTTTTCGCATCCGGTGCAACAAGAGCCAAGCAGTTTTTGGAGTGATACCCAACTCCCGATGCACCTGCATACGGGCCTTTCCTTTCGAACGGGATGTTTGGATATAGACCGCATAAACCCAATGAAGAAGAGGCAATTTGGATTTCTGCATAATGGTGCCTGTTCGAACTGAAAACCAATTACGGCAACTACGGCAACGATAATCCATTGTTTTGTGAGTTACAATGGTTTGAATGTTTGTTCCCTGGCAATGTGGACATTTAAGACCATCCACCCACCTAATGTTCTCAATCCACTTTTTGGCTTCGTGGTCGGTGGGAAACATTTTTTGTAAATCAAAGAGGGTTAATTCTTTGTGGAGGTGGCTTGGTGTTTTTTCAGCCATTACAATCTCCTAATGCTTATTTATTGGAAATGATTACCAAATAAATAATTTCCAGAAGTGGTAATGATGTTTTGGTCACATAAGTAATATACCCCCTAAAAATAATATCGTTTGTCACACTGTCATCCAAAATGAATATTAGCTCATGCAAATCCTCCAAATTTTCTTAGGAATTGTTCCCTTTTTTTTGGTTGTTGCTACCGGATATGGAACGGCAAAGTCAGGTTTCTTCTCAAA
>MPNP01000078.1 GCA_002239085.1 Rhodobacteraceae bacterium bin131
TACACTGAATGAGGAGATCAGGAGTAATTTGACGAAGAATTGGAGCCCAAGCATTTATATTTACTGGATCATCTGTACACTCTCTTTTGGCCAAGTCAAACTGGTCAAGCACTGCCTGAGCAGGCACAAATCTTACTCCTAAATTGGTAGAAATTGAAATCTGTGGATCGGTGGGGCCAAGAAAAGAGTGCTTACCCAACACTATTTTGTTTGCCGAACAAGCTAGTATCACGCCTTCATTGAATTGATGGATAATGGCAAGATACTAGGAAGAAATACTGCTCGCAATTAATTGGTGTTGACTGTTGACAGAATGACAGAGAATAATGCAAACAAACCACATCATTTCAATGGTTTTGTGATACTAGCACGCGCCGATGGTACTCAAGATCGCTTTTACAGCCTCTCTTCCCAGATTGAGCGAGAGCGAAATCAATATTACAAGCAACTAGAAAAACAGCAACGTTCGACACCCGAAATCACTGGATGGTTGACATGGTTCTTGGAATGTTTGGGTCAAGCCATCATAAATGCCGAAGTAGCGCTCGAAAATGTTCTGTTCAAAGCTCAACTTTGGGAGACCATAAATCGAAATCCGGTTAACGAGCGTCAGCGCTTGATAATCAACCGCTTACTTGAAGATAGCTTTAAAGGCTTTATTACAACCTCAAAATTCGCAAAATTGGCTAAGTGCTCGACCGATACGGCACTCAGGGATATTCAGGATTTGAAGGAAAGAGGAATATTCATCAAAAATCCAGGTGGAGGCCGCAGCACAAGTTATAGAATTCTAGATCGAATCCTGTAACCAATTCGCCACTCGTACACTGCGCGATATCTCTTTGGCTGGGCTTACATTTCATCATTGTAAACGCTGTATTTTTGGTCAACCTGAATCATGCACCAACTTAATGATGGTGACTTTTTAGATGTATGTGTAAGTCTCAAAACATTTTGTCTGAAGGTCATAAACAAAATGAGGAATTAATTTTCATTATATCCCCAGTTCAGGTTAAAGCTGTTGCGGGCACGCGATGGTGCCCGCCCAGATCATTGATTTAGTTTTTGTGGACAAATCCTTTGACGGCTTCACGAATGTTGCCACGATGGAGTCCAATATCATCAAGCTCACGGTCAGAGAGTTTTTCAAGCTCTAAAACAGTTTTGCGAGCGATCAAGTAGTGTTGAATTGTCATTAGTGAGTTCTTCAAGGAAGAGGCTAATGAAGAGAAAAAGCCAGAGCTTTGAGAAGCGAAACGATGATCCATTATTGCCATTGTTTTATTCCTTTAAAAGAGAAAGATTAATTTGTGTTGTGAGTGATTTGGGGTGGTGTGATGAAACCGCAATACCACGTTTTAGCAATCCGAAAATGCAATAAATGCAATGCTCAACGATGCCTGTATTTAAGGGAAGAAAACCGCATGTGGAAGCAAGGATATAGTGAATGTCATCTTATGCCTAAATTGCTCCTCATCTATCGTCAGTCGAGTGAATGGGGAGTTGACAATTAAAGTTTTGAACTATTCCTGATGCGGTACTGACCTCATTATGAATCGTTTATTTGACCTCTACCTAACGGGCTGAAGACTGGCTAAATCTTCCAGAGAAATGAAGTTTTTGCTTTTTAAATTGGGACGGATTCATCCAACACTTGGTTTCGTAAAATGATATCATTCAGTTGGGTTCATATCCTTGAGCCGGTTGTGTTAAGGCACATCTTGAGGACGGCAGTCAAAAAGGAACTCCAGCATTTCACTGCCGTCTCGACTAGTATAGAATGCCGCCATTTTCTCGTTGAATTCCTTGGCCCTAACGGCAGGAACCGATATGGCATCCCAACCATGGGTCATCAGTTCACCATTCATCATGAAGCGGCCGGTGCGCTTGTTGCCATCGAAATAGAATTGCTGGAGAGCCGTAAACAGAAAATACGCCATAGCCCGTTCGCAGGGATGTGATATCTTGGCCAGTTCATTACAGCCCTGGTGATAAAGATTGATCAAATTCGACCCACCCGATTCCGTGGCTGGTGGAATATGGGATGTGTGTTCACTAACGGCCACATGCGGAGTGAGAGAACTTTCCAGGCCTTCACCTCGGAAAGATCCCCATTCCAGTGCTTCCCGGTAGGCTACTAGGTCATGGAGTTGGTCCGAAACAGTTTTACACAATGTAAAAGAACCGTTTTCTACCAACCGGCACAGCTTGCGTGCGGAGCGCACAAGATTAAGGATCTGTTGCTCATCATCTAGCTTGTGTCCACCGACGGTAACTCCATCAAGAAGGGTCTGAACTTCAACAAATGTAAATGGGTTACCTTCCAAACAGGCGGCATCATGTACGTGTCTAGCTAAAGATTGGCGATATCGAAAAAGAGCACGTCGGGGTGAACCGGTGGAACTTGATGGATAGGCTGGACACCGCCAGGTAAAACCTAGGCAATCAGACACTCGGTGGGTATTCATGTCATTTTTCATTACAAGATTTATCAATGTGAATAACGTGTAGAATTTAAAGAAAAGAAACGGTCAAGACAAGTTATTGATTGAGTATGTCCGTATTCCAACTTGAATATGATGGGGAATCGATTGAACAACAATCAAGTTGACAGGGCGATTCTTTGTGCGATGAATATCGTCAATATAGAGAGGGCTTAGCCTGGCCGGAATTGACAGTAATAGGTCATACCAAAAGGGCCTCAAATGACATCAGAGATAATTCGTGCAAACATAGAATCATTATTTATCCTCAAATGGATAAGAATTTGGCTGGTATGCCATATTTCGGTTCTATGCAAGAGGCATTTCATTTATTATTACCAATACAGTTTCAACCACTACAGACCATGTGGACAAAAATTCTGTTGCCTCAACTATTATATTTCCAGAAAAACTATTGCGGAATGTGGTAGCGTCTCTCAAGGGTTCATTTCCATTGCCACAATGCGACAATGTACGAGTGTTCCTTAAATCGCCCACTCCAAAACGTCCGCATCAACATGATTTTCAAATTGCTTGAAGTTGGCTCTGAATTTTTCTTTTAGTGCCAGAGCAGCTTGGTCGTAGGTATCTGAATTTTGCCAAGCTGAGTTTGGATTTAAAAGGAATGAGGGCACCCCAGGAACTTGGCGGGGAATCTTAAGCCCAAAATATGGTTCACTTTGAAAATCAGTTGGGATGAAGTTACCACTGAACACGAATGAAAGAAGCGCTCGAGTGTGCTTGATTGAAATGCGTTCACCATCTTGATAACCTCCTTTTGTCCACCCCGTGTTAACTAGCCAGCAACGTGAATTGTAGCGCTTTATTTTTTCTTGAAAAAGTTTTCCATATTCCACTGGTGACCGAGGTAAGAAGGGTTTGCCGAAGCAAGAAGAAAAAGAGGGTTGAGGTTGACTAATCCCATCTTCTGTTCCAGCTACCTTAGACGTAAATCCCGATAAAAAGTGATATATAGCTTGAGCAGGATTCAGAATTGAAAGAGGTGGAAGAACCCCAAAAGCATCACAAGTAAGAAAAAAGATATTCTGAGGGTGTAGGCCTAATCCAGTTGCTGCAACATTAGGAAAATTTTCAATGGCAATAGCACAGCGAGCGTTTTCAGTGATGCTCATGTCATTGAAGTCTAGCTCACGATTTGCAGAGTCATAAATTACATTTTCAAGAACAGAACCAAACAGCGAAGTGGCATTGTGAATTTCAGGTTCCTTGTCAGGATTTAATCCATAAGTTTTAGCGTAACTACCACCCTCGATATTAAAAATTCCTTGATCGGACCAGCCATGTTCATCATCACCAATGAGCACTCGTTTGGGATCTGTAGAAAGGGTTGTCTTACCGGTACCTGAAAGACCAAAAAACAAAGCTGTATCGGTCGGTTTATCCAGAGCGTGATTGGCTGCACAGTGCATTGAAAGGATACCCTTTTGGGGAAGAAGGTAGTTGAGGAAGCTAAAGATAGATTTTTTCATCTCACCGGCGTATCGGGTATTACAAATCAGAATCAATTTTTCTTCAAAGTGATTGACGATGGCTGTTTGAGAAGCAGTGCCATGAGTTTCAGGGTCAGCTTTAAAGCTTGGGAAGTTGATAACCGTCAAATCAGGTTGGAAGGATTCCAATTCACTTGGGGTAGGATTGATAAACATGTTTTTAACAAAAACTGAATGCCAAGCCAATTCGTTAACAAATCGAATTCGTACGCGATGCTCAGTGTCAGTCCGCGCGAATACATCTTGAATAAACACCTCTGAATTCATCAGTTTTGCAAAAAAGTCAGTCTTAAAGCGGAAATAGTTTTCTTCGCTAAGAGACTGATTGTTTTGCCAATAAATTTTCGACGATATTGATGGTGAGTCCACAATAAACTTATCCTTGGGAGAACGGCCGGTGTGCTGACCAGTGAGTGCAAGGACCGCTCCACCAAGGCCAAGCTTAGCCTCATCATTTTGGATAAGGCTTTCAATCAAGGAGGGAAGAGTTAAATTGTAATGTGCCTGTACCGTGCAGCATGCATTTCCTGTATTGATTACAAGTCGATTGGGTGAGGTTTCAAGCATTTGCATTCCTATTGAATGAACGAATATCTTTAACAAAAAAACAAGTTTTGTATTAAATCCTTAAAACTTCAAAATGATTACACTAACTGATGGTTCAAGCAACTAGGAAAAAATTAGTCGCTAGACAATAGGTTCGCTAGGTTAAATTTAATTTGATTTACGGGTGAATCTTGCAATGGTAGACAATTAATCTTAAGGTTAAGTGATATCTAAAATGTTTAGCGGTACTGAATGACTCCTATGGAAGCGATAGCACTCACAAATGAGATGATTGCGGTTATGCTTCTCCTAGCCTTTGCCATTTTTCTATTTGTATCAGAAGTCGTTAGGGTAGATTTTGCGGCCCTGTTGGTTATGGTACTACTCGGGATATTGTCGTATTTTCCTGGTTTGGAAATATTGAAGAACTCCAGCAATCTTTTTGAAGGCTTTTCTTCCAACGCGGTTATCTCCATTATTGCCGTGATGATTATTGGTGCCGGACTTGATAAAACAGGATTGCTTAATGGCTTAGCAGGAGCCATCCTTCGCTATGGGGGTACTTCAGAAAAACGAATTATTCCGATTGTCTCTGGTACGGTTGGGGTTATTTCCAGTTTTATGCAAAATGTCGGAGCTGCGGCACTGTTCTTACCAGTAGTCAGCAGAATTTCGGCGCGCACTAAACTGCCCCTTCACCGACTGTTAATGCCCATGGGATTTTGTGCCATTCTTGGTGGAACATTGACGATGGTTGGCTCGTCTCCACTTATTTTACTCAATGACCTCATATTGACAACCAATTCAGTTCTCTCAGAAGAGAACCAGATGCAACCATTTAGTTTATTTGCTGTAACGCCCATAGGCCTGAGTCTCCTCATTGTTGGAATTATATATTTTGTTGTTTTCGGCCCTCTTGTTCTCCCGACTAAACAAATCAAAGAAGATGCTACCACTGCACAGTCGATGAAAGAGTATGTAAAACAACTCTACGGCGTTGAGGCTGATATTTTTGAAGTCATTATTCCCGACAACCATCCTCTCTTTGGGGAGAAATTCTCGGATATTATGGCCGCATTTAAGTTTTATGTTGTGGCCTCCTATTTTGATGGTCAGAAATGGCTGTCTCCAGCAGTGGATACCGAGATTACCACTCCTTGCCGCATTGCTTTACTCGGTGACCAATCAGTGATAAGGGATTTTTGTGATGTATTCAATTTGAATATTGATCCAGAAATGACGGTGTTTCGAGCTGATTTCTCAGGCGAGAAGTCGGGGATCGCTGAAATTGTTATTCCCCCAAACTCTAGGTTAATCGGTCGATGTGCAAGAGAAATCAGCCTGCGAAAAACTTACGGCTTGAATTTGTTGGCCATTCATCGGGGTGAAGATAATCTCAGTTATGCCGAAGGAGATGATGATTATTCACATCAATTAGGCTTGGTAAAGTTTCAGGCTGGGGATTCATTGGTCGTTCAGACGCAGTGGTCGTCATTGTCTCGATTGACGAAAAACCGCGACTTTGTCGTAGTCACAACAGAATTTCCACAAGAAGAATGGCGAACTAAGAAAGTGAGCTGGGCACTATTGTTTTTTGCCATTTCACTTGGCCTCATTTTGTTTTCCAACTTTCAACTTTCACTGTGCTTACTAATTGGTGCGTGTGGAATGATAATGACGCGTGTTTTATCTATTGATGAGGCCTACTATGCGGTAGGTTGGAGCACAGTGTTTTTACTTGCCAGCTTAATCCCATTAGGGCGGGCAGTACAAGAGACAGGTGCGGCTGAATGGATAACCTATCAAATCCTTTTGGTGCTAGACGGTTGGCCGATCTGGGGCCTCCAAGCAGGTATCGCTATTTTGGCTACGTTCTTCACATTGGTTATGTCAAATGTTGGTGCAACAGTTCTTCTCGTTCCTCTTGCTGTATCAATTGCTGTTGCTGTCGGGGCCAACCCAGCAATTTTTGCCTTAACGGTAGCAATTTCGACTTCCAATTCGTTTTTGATTCCCACTCATCAAGTGAATGCGTTGATATTGGGGCCTGGGGGATACAGGGTCGTGGATTTTATCCGAGCGGGCAGCATTATGACCATCTTGTTTCTTGTTGTCTCTCTCATAATGCTCAACATCGTCTTCTAATAATGAGGTTTGGCAATGACCACTGGACGAAAGGGTTGGTTTGTAAGGAGTAAAGAAGTGAGTTCAGTGTGATGATTTGGGAATTTCTTGGTAATAGTGAGATTGTGGTTTCATTGACTTCTAACCTTAACCCTAATCCGTTCATATCCAGTTTGGCTTCAGCCAATAATTTTATGGGATAAAGTTTTAGTTCTCTATGGCCTTATTATTGTTTTCCAACAAAATTCCTCCGGTGCTTGGCTCCCTCCCCGTCTTACTTATTCATTCTCCTCTTTCGTCAGTCAGTCCAATAACGCTTGTGGTCAACGAATAGAGATTTAAGAAAATAGTTAGGATCCGCCATATCCAATGAACGATATTAGAAATTATTTTCATTGGCTGGGCAAAGAGTGGCGCACTGGGGAAGATTCGAACTCCCGACCTCATGATTCGTAGTCATGTGCTCTATCCAGCTGAGCTACCAGTGCATTCGCGACCTATTGTTGGTCACACCGTTTTATATATGAATTACGTGTTGTTTGAATGAATTTCAATATAAATCGTGATGGCTTCTTTCGTTGAGTTCAATATTTCTTTCATTCTTAGCATTTCTCACATGGCAAAATTTACATGTAGGTAATCATACGAGATATTTCCAGAAATATTCTTGGCTTTGGCCTTGGTTCCGCATTTAATCAGAGTTGAAATGACTTTTGAGTTCATATTAAATTCTGCAGCATCGTGAAGAGATGCCCAACGGTCACTGTCTTTAATCATTAGATTCGTAACTACTCAGGTAGTATCAGTAACAGATTAGTACAGCCTCATCGGCAGAACAAGGAAACTTGTGAAGGACTGGAATTTTAAGTGTTAGGTGCTGGTGCCTCGGAAGCAAACCATACCATCAGATCCCAAAATAACAAGTGTGTTAAACCCGCGTTTGAAACTATGAAAAAATTTGATTTAAGCCAAATAGATGGCAATACCCTGATCCTCAAATCAAGGTTATTTTAACCCCTTATTCAACCGTTACTATTGGGAGAATGTACAACTGGTAGTAGCAAATGCTTGAAATAAATAGTGGTAAAATAAGGAATTGTACAAAAGACCAAAATAAAGTTGTCTGTATGGATTGGGTTCAGGCTAAAAAAAGCTGGTAAAATATTACTCAATAAAGGGGTGAAGTGAATACTTTCTCGGTCTTAACAGCACCAGCCGTTCTGACCTGATATAAGTGATCCCGGAGCAAATCTCCACCCTCTGTCAAATTTTTCCTAGCAAATCCCAAGTCCTGAGAATAAACATTTCGTTCTTGACTAATCCCTGTCATAGCCTTAATACCTAATGGAATAGTTTGACAAAAAGGAGAAATGGTATGAACGCCTCAACATTCGGCAGCTATGAAAGTGAGGAGAGAAAACAGCGGTTGGACGGGATAACTTGGAAAATAGCAAGTGCTGTTGAAAGGGCGGGGTGGCATTTGGGCCAGCATGTTCGAGCCTCCCGCCGAACCAGGACTGAGCCAGGCCATATGTATATCGGGGCTGCGGCTGAACGCTGGTACAACGCCTGGGGCAAGGGTGATGAGCAGTTGGCTGCCTTTGAGAAGGCCGAGCCCGCCAATTTATTTATTACTGTCAGCGAGAAGTCAACCAATCCGAACGTGTCGCTTGGCAATTTCGAAGCAGTGGTCAACCGCAATGCGGCCACTGAAATTTGGCAGGTGATTGAAGGCGACAGGGACACCCCCATGAAGATTAACATGTTTGAGTGCTGCGAGGCTAGCGAACCGATGGCTATTGACAGTTCCAATCTCTTGCCCGAACTTTCGCCGCCGGCCATCATTGAGTTGATGGAAAGTGGTTCCTGCACGGATCCATGTATTGGAAGGGGTTCACCTGATCCCAAATATCCGGTTGACAGGAAAAGTTCCACTGATGTTCAGGAGATTATTGGCCAAGGTCCGGTATTGTCCCTCGATATTGATGGTGTGCTGGCCCCAGTTCGGCAAGGTCGCAGTCCCTTTCCGACAACACCACCCGGTTTTGTCTGCGGGGCGATTGGAGCGGAGGTTCATCAGGCAATGAATGATTGGTTGTGTCGGTTGGCAGAGGTCTTTCCTACCATCGTGTGGAATTCCAGCTGGGGTGGGAAAGCCCGTCAGTTTGCCCAATCAACCGGGCTCACTGTTGCCGTTGACTGGCCAAGTATCTATGGGGAATTGATCTGGGGGAACGAACCCAAGGAGTTTCTGGATCCACCAAACGACCAGAAGCTCCATTTGTTGATGACCATGATTGATCCCCACGTGCCGCTTGCCGTCCTAGACGATCAGCATGTCGGGAACAGATTCAATGACTCGGCGGGTGAATGTCTGCTGTCCCGCCCTGGGCCAACACTGGTTGTCGCGCCTAATTCACAGGTCGGTATCGGAGCGTCCTTGGTTGACAAACTCGTGGAGTGGGCGCGTGAACCATATCATACCGAGGCCATTATGGGCATGTATGGTCACGAAGAGTATTTTGACAGCCCATGTTTCTGGCGACATGGCAACTGTGCCGACCCCTATGGTTATGGCCAGCCAGGGACTGGCTGGGTTGAACGTGAAAATGGCCGGCCGGACGAAGCCAAGCTGACCAGCTGGCGCAAGGGATGGTGGAACAGTGTTGTTCATTCCAAGTGAGCTGCAATGGAGTCATGCCATGAACAGAAATGAGATACAGGAGGTGCTCAGATTTGACTTGGCACCGCCCGAGTTTCTCGATCCGCTATCAACTTCCGCCGAGGCGAGATACCTTTAAGAGTGTGGATCCTGTCGCTCGGTCTACGTCTATGACATGACCATGTTTGAAGGCTGACAGCTTACGCATCAACATGTGGTCAAACTGATGGGGGGGGGGTGTTTTTGTGTCATCTAGGCCACCCAGAGGATATCCAGCTGAACCACAACTTGGCCGCTGCTTCTTGGCTTCTGACAATGCAGCTGGCGGAACCGAAAGATGAATACAGCCAGACCAGGTGGGATTTTCGACTGGCCAAACTCGTTGCCAATGAATTTCTTGCCTATATCGGCAGCAAAAACGGCCCTTGAATGGATTCATTTACGAGGTGAGAGGACAGATGTAACCCTGAAGTCCCCTTCAGTGAGAGTGAGATATTCACTCCGTCACCTCAAAAGCAGGGCGGACAGAAATGAAGAAAGAAGGTCAGGAATTCTGCACTCATTCCTAATATAAAAAAATTAATTGGCCTCTATTTACCTCGTAAGTATGTGGGAATCTTAAACCGCTATTGACATACCAGTGAAAATAGATTCGTTTTGCCCCCTTGGATTGAAAATTTATCTGAAGCTTCTGTCAATTGTACTCATAAGGTTAGTCAGGCATCAGAGTATGATTATGCCATTGCACATGGCTAACTTACTAAGTTTTAGATTTTGAAAACATCATCTTGGAAATTAGTGTTTGCCTACTCAAATTCCGAGGTTCAGTAATGGCAAAGAACTACCATTTTGCTAACACCAGCAAAATGGTCTACGATCATTTAGTGATGCTTTAAGGTGGTCTAATCAGCAAACGATCTCAGGCAACTGCTTACATCCCAGGACCTTCTGGAGGAGGTTAAGTTGGTATCTCATCATCGCTGTTATTATTATCGTCCGGCTCTCCTACCAACGGTAGATCAATCCCTTCCTCTGGGCCATAATAGATACCGTTGATGGTCACGCCACCATTTCCATGCCGATAATGGTTCCGACCCTGCAGGATGTTCTCGGCTCTTAAGGATGCATAATTGGCCCTTAACGTTGCCAAATCTCCCAGATAGTCAACAAAAGCAGTAAACCTGCCTGCATCAGCCAATTCTAGAGCGCTAATGTACTCTGGTTTGTTTTGAGCCAGAATAACCGGTGGAAACTCCCCGGCCCTTGCATAGGGTATTGCCATCAGCATTCGTGACATGCGTCCATTCCCATCTTGGAAGGGGTGGATTCGGACGAATTCATGGTGGAGCCAGGCCGCTTCAACCTCGGGTGCCAAATTTAGCTTTTGATGACTCGCATGCAAGGCCAGGAATCGATCGACTTCCGAGCGGGTCTGCTCGGGCGGACAGTATTCGTGAACAAAGCCATCCTCTCGAAGAGGATTGTTCGGTCTGCGCTTGAACTCACCTCTAAGAAGAGGGATATCTGTCAGCTGACGGGTAAAGGGGTTGAACCCGGCTGCACTGGCTTGATGACGGGTCAACAGGGCATGCCATTCCTTGAGCGAGTGGACAGTCAATGGGCGGTCATCCTTCACAAGAGCGAACATCATATCCAGAGCCGCTTCCTGGTCCTCAAGCAGGCCCTTCAGGGTATTATCGGATATATCCGTATCCGAATGTTCTCCCCTAACGCCTTCAAACCCTTCGGTAAGCAATTTTTCTGTAACTCCTCGTTTCAGGAGATAGAGCCCCTCCATTTGACCGGTCTCAATGGCAAAGAACCGACGTTGTTCCCGGATCCAGATATCCATGGCCGTACGGTCAATCTCTGGATTCTCAAGTTTATGCCGAGCGGCTCGCCAGCGTTCGGCGGACTCCCTAGCCCCACGATGGGCATAGCCATGGAGGGAGGGATCGATGTCGCGGACCGGGCGCCAAATTGAAACGGTCGGTTTAGGTCTGTCATTATTCATGGATTTGACCTTCAATTACCCCTTGATAGCGGTATTTCATTGTTATTTCCTATCCCAATTAATGTAGCTTTTTTGCCTGTATTTCAACGTAATGGAGTAGATGTCAACGAGCACAAATTTAATACTTTTGATTTTTAGGTATTAAGGATTTGTTATAGTGGATATTAAAATTCAGGCAGGAGGATTGATGTTTGAACCAATGTATGGAGTCGAGATGGCTCCAATAGTACAAAATTAGAAAGAGAAGGAAGGAACTCACTACCCAAGTCATGGCAGAGTTCTGGAGGTGTATCGATGTTCCTATATGGGACATTTTGGAATTAGAAGTGATGGAAAGATTTATATCATTTATTTTTGCAATCTAATGAAAAATGGGGTATTTTCTGTGCAGACACTATGTAGGTACGCTCACGTCGTAAAAGATCAGCGTTTTACCGCCTCATAGGTTCCTGTTTGCTTAGCTCTTCTTAATCAATGACTGAAGCGAATGACGTCAATAAGGTAGTGTGTCATCTTGGAGAAATTAGCGATGGCTCTTCTAGGGAACCATTTTCTATCGTCATATGCTTGACGGAGGTGCTCTTGTGTACAAGTAGATGCGGTTTGGGATGACATCAACGCTGAGAGAAATGAGTCAGCCCATTCCATGGCGACATTATAACCGCATCATATCTAACTTGGCACGGAAAAAGGGATACGTTACAGGGGTTGGAGCGAGAATGTTAGATAGAATTCATTGTGAAGTTCCGTTTAAGCACTCTAGTCCACTTGTGTTCATGAGCGGAGTAAACTCCCTCTTTGTAGATGTTTTCCAATTAGCGTGACACCTCCATCTCCAACAGTTCCTCGCGATGAAATGTCTAATCCTGACTTTGAGACCAAAAATCCCATAATTTTTACCTTAAACCCCCTTGTAGTCGTGCTTTTGGCACGTTGAACTCCTCTTTTCAAACAACTATTCTAGGCAGTATATTTATTTTGTTGTAATTCAT
>MPNP01000005.1 GCA_002239085.1 Rhodobacteraceae bacterium bin131
AGTGACCCTACATTGGCTACACTTCAATACCTTTCATCCTTTGATTAGACCTTGGCTATCATCTCCAAATAACACAATCGCTTGATATTTTAACAGCAATTCCGCAGACCAATCCGTACCGTGGCACACTCCTATTCAACACATCGCATAACCTATTCGGACATGGAATTGCACCTTTTCTCATTGTTCGCTTCAAGCCATGAAATATTCAATACAACACTTTATAGAATGTCATTTTGGTTCAATCTTCTATTGGGATTGTTGCTTCGCCATACCCGCTAATACCTCTCTAACAGGTCTCAGTGTGCTCTCTAAACAAGAATACCGGCACCCTCTCACGAGAGAAACCAGTCCCGTCCCTCAATCAATGCTGCTCTAAACCGATAACCAAGAAAACCAGCTTTGGCTCACATCCCCAACAACCATCCATCAGAACGACCACTCAATCCCTAATCGCAAGCCATAAGACGTGTCATCCGCTCCCAATCCATGCGCATACACCATCCCATGAAACTCCGTGTCACCCTGATGCAATACACCCCCAACATCCAATAACAGACGCGTTGCCTTCGCCTGACTTGATAACACCTCATCACCAACCATCACGGTACTCGCTTCACTCACTGCCGTCTCAATACCCGCCGAACCGCGCAACACAACACGACGGTCCTCATTCTCCTGAACCATCGTCCGCTCACCCCGGACTCCAACACCTGCTATCACCTGACGCTCCTGACCACTCACACGTAAGCCCAACGAATCCTCAAACGGGGTCACCGATACATTCGCATGCTTCAACCATCCCCGACCCGTCACACGGGTCTCGTCATCAACATGAAAGTGACGCCCCCCTTCAAGACCAAGCGACCATGCCGTCCCCTTGGTCGTCCCACGCACCGCACCCGATACCAGATTAAGCGTATACCGCGTCCACTGTAATTGCGCCTGACCATACAGGTCATTATCACCCATCACCTGAACACCACCGTGCACACCAACACCACGCACCGTCACACGACTTGACCCAGCGGCGATGTTTACATTCGCCTCACCGGACACCTGCCGCAGACCCGCCCATCCCGAGACCTGTTCGCTCAACGGCCTCATGATATGACTGTGGAGAGCCTGCTGGTCATACGAATAGCTCATTCCGGTTGTGGTTTGGTCCGGGGTGTATTGACCCCGTCCTCCACAGACACCAATGTAATTCTGTTGTGTGGGCACATGACATGCCATGGTGTCAATGCGGCGAAGGGCTCCTGGTAAGGCTTCGTAAGCACCGGCAATCGCTTGATAGCGATACAACCAATCCTCTTCATCGGAGAAGTCAAGCGTACTATAATCTTCGTCAGGATTGAGTTGAACTTCACGCAGCGATCCGGCTGGAAGCCAAACATCAATGTGGCCGCTATCAAATACATTCGTGCCATTGACCGCGAGGATTGTTTGACCACCCTCATTCACAATACGACCCGGCAAGCGCTCCCACGGCTTGCCGTCCATTGATTCAAGATTAACATACAGTTTTCTTTGCGGTTCTTCACCGGTGTCTTCACTAGTACTGTTGTCACCAACCGCAAGAATGGCAATACCCGATTGAGCCCCAAGAACCCCTTCGGGGCCAATCGTCACGCGACCACCACCAGCCATGAATACACCCGCACCGTCAGTACCATCATCTTCCTTGCTCTTTTCACCACCCATCACTGTGCCATTAATACGAACCATCTGTTGTCGGTAGCCAGCATTCAATAACTGCCGGTTGCCATTATTGTCAACACTCACTGCCGAAACTCTTTCAATTTTACCATCATCGTTTAAACGACCGAATTTTATACCATAAGCACCAACACCACTCGCCGTAATATTGTCAACGACAACCTCACTCGACCCGATACCAGCATGCTCAATGTGTATACCATGTGCATTAGCTCCCTTAGTCGTGATGGTGTGACCATCTCGCGTGGTAATACTCACATTACCTTCTCCAGTATTTTCATGCCATACAGAAATTCCGTAAGATTCGTCAGTGTTGGTCGTTACGCTTCCCCCTGCAACATCAATAACTATTTTCTCGTTAGCTTCGTCGTCAGTGTCCTCTTCGGTGGATTGGGGTCCTTGATGGTGGACATAAATCCCGTGAGAACTCGCTCCTTCAGTTGTGATTGCCGCCTTCTCTAAAACATTTATATCAAAATTCCCTGAGCCAGTATGTTCTCCAACAATCCCATGCGCACCCGGACCATTTGTGGTGATACTGCCCCCAGAAACTGCAATTGTGATATTACCAGAAATTGATGCCGTATCGGTGCCAATATGTCTTCCAAAAATTCCATGTGCACCCTGGCCTTTGGTGGTGATACTGCCCCCAGAAACTGCAATTGTGATATCACCAGAAATAGATGCCGTACCGAGGCCAGTATGTCCTCCCAAAATTCCGTAAGCATACCTCCCTTTGGTGGTGATACTGCCCCCAGAAACTGCAATTGTGATATTACCAGAAATAATTGCCGTATTGGTGCCAATATGTCTTCCAAAAATTCCGTTAGCTTCCCTACCCCCGGTGGTGATACTCCCATTCGTTACAGAAATTGTTGTATTACCAGAAATAGATGATTTTTCTTGGCCTGTTTTTTCTCCAAAAATTCCGTGCGCATTCTGGAAATTGGTGGTGATACTGCCCCCAGAAACTGCAATTGTGATATTACCAGAAATAGATGCAGTATCGGTGCCAGTATGTCTTCCAACAATCCCATGCGCACCCTGACCATTAGTGATGATACTGCCCCCAGAAACTGCAATTGTGATAGTACCAGGAATAGACTCACCACTGTCGCCAGTATGTTCTCCATAAACCCCGTACGCACCTTGGCGATTGGTGGTGATGCTTCCCCCCGAAACTGCAATTGTGATAGTACCGGCGCGTGTATGTTCTCCATAAACCCCGTGAGCATCCATCCCTTTGGTGTGGATCCTTACTCCTCCTGAAACGGTTATATCGATATCGCCTATGCCTTGATGTATTCCCAAAATTCCGTAAGCATCTTGGTTATTGGTGGTGATGCTTCCCCCCGAAACAGAAATAGATCCATTACCGGTACCTGAATGATCTGCATCAATCCCGGGAGCCTGATAACCCTCGGTGGTTATACTCCCATTCGTTACAGAAATTGTTGCATTGCCGGCACCTGTATGGTGTCCCCAAATTCCTCTAGATTCCTGACCCTTGGTGATGATATTCCCATTCGATACAGAAATTGTTATATTACCGTTACCGTTATGTTCTCCATCAATTCCGTGTGCTATCCCATCAGTGGTGGTGATACTTCCTCCAGAAACTGTAATTCCGATATTTCCTCTTTTTGTAGCGGTTTTAAAATTTGCATAAATTCCTCTAGATTCCTGACCCTTGGTGATGATATTCCCATTCGTTACAGAAATTGTTGTATCACCGGTACCTTGATGATCTCCAAAAATTCCGTGAGCAAGCACACCATTGTTAGTATTGATGCTCCCACTAAATACAGTAATTCCTGAATTACCGGTGCCCTGATGTCGTGCCAAAATCCCATAATTATTGAAGGAACCATTGGTAGAAATTTCTCTTCTTGAAACAAGGATCCTTATAGTACCACTTGTTTGGGCCGTTACTGTACAACTGATTTCGTTAGAGCCGGGTATAGCAACATTCGTGCCAGGAGGACAGGTCCACGAATCTTGAGCCGACACGTTGACTGGTAGAAACACACTCCATGAAACGAGAAAGAATAAAACTGACCACAGACCAAAATTACGGCTTGTATTTGAGTGGACATGATTAGGCTCATTGCTCCTTAAGCAACGAATTAAATCCTTATGATGGGGGGGGGGTGAATCAGGGCTGTCGCATTTATCTCTCCTAAATTGCGTTGCTTGCTTGATGCTTTAGCCCAGAGTTGAAACAGATTCATTTTTCTACCTACTAAAATGTAATAACTTTGACAGAGTTTTAATTTAATGTTCAACTGAATGCAATCTATAAATTGAATTCAGTTTCTGGATATCATAAAAGTTAAAATGCCCAAATTACTAGTTCTAGACGGAAGAATTTTTTTGACTTGATAATCTGGGAGAATTTTTTCAATAAAGGAATCTAATATTTAACTCTCAATCATCTCTAACCTGATGAATGGGGCTTTAATAACAGTGCTGGCTTTTCGTAACTGTTGTTTCTCTTGCACCTCGGTAACATCTTAGATTATAGCATCATTGGGGTAGTTCATACTACCGCAAGAACTATTAAGCAACTAGTTGAACACTGGAACTTCATCGCTTAATACTTGTCGAAACTTCTCCATATCAATGTTGCCACCAGATAAGATAAAGCTCACTTTTTTACTCTGCAATTGAGCTCTGTCACGGACTAAACCTGCCAACCCTATTGCACCAGCTCCCTCTGCAACATTGTGTGTCGTTCGAAATATACATTGTATTGCTAACATTATTTCACTTTCCGAAACTGAAACAATTCGTTCAACACCTTAAGCGTAGTGATCTAATGCTTCTTGAACCGCGGGGCTATCGCTTTTGAAATTTTCCAGTTGTGAATAGAGGATACGCCCACCCGGTGAACGGGTCCACCCAGCGGGATGATGGCTGGCTATCATCGCTTCCCAGTGTGGCCGTTCCGCATCCGTGACACACTCAACGCTGAGCGTGTCCAGTTCCGACAGGCGTCCCGTAATGGTTTGGTCGGAAAACCCGGTGGGTAGAGCGGGATGGGATTCCGGCATTGCAACTTGGGTGGCGGGCAACGAGACCTCAAGAAGTGTGGCCAATTTTGGTAACAGTTTCTGAGCTGCTGCTCGGCTACTCAGTTGCTCGCGATGATATAAAGCTTCAGCCAGGGCTGGACGCGACAACCCGGACACCTCAGCGTTCTGACACTCCTGCCTGAACCAGCAGGCGGTGGAAGATGAAAGTTGAAAAGTACCAATAAACATGAAACAGTAAATGGCATAAAAACATCACGGATTTAAGTGTGATAAATTGATAGGATTCTCAGAGGGGCGACTAGTGGCGATGCAGGAAGGGCTTAGCCCGACCGAAATTGCCAATCATCGATAAGTTCAGAGGCCTCAAATGACATTGGCAGTGACCTGTGCAATCATGTGCTCTTTAACATTATCAATTAAAGGAGAACACTTTGCCCGGATACCATATTAACACTAATCAAATGAGGCTCTTCATGACATATAGTCAAATCGATACCGTTTTGACGGCGGCCGCCCGAAGCGAGATTGAGTGAAGCCACGGGTTGGCGTATCCAAAGACCTTCCTGCCTTCCTGACGACAAGAAGACACAACGCGGTCGGCGGCGCCCAGACCCTCTGGACGACATCTTTGCGAATGACGTCGTTCCGATGCTCAAGGAAGGAAACGAGACGTATAATATGATTCACCATGCAACACATTCGCCGTTTATACCTAAACCACCTGATGTGGATGATGGCGATGATTAAGAACCGTCATTTTAAGAGGGACATATTTGGAAGAGAGCAAGGTGGTTTGTAGTTTATCCCCAGTAGCCTTGTCCCTTTGGTGAATACAAAGAGACCCTCTTTTTGATCCACATATCGATGCCTGAATAGCTAATTTTAGAATGGTTTTCTACTATTCTGTCCCAGTGTCTAAGCAAATGACCGTAATCAAATCTTGATACTGCAATCACTCCACTACAAAACTCTGTACGATTGTCAGATATCAATCATATTTAGTGTATTAAATCTAATGTTCATTTAAAAAATATATAGATTTTGCATTGAACTAATTGCGACACTGTATAAATATGCCCATAGATTGCAAGATTCTTATTTTGCTAGTTTCTTTTCCGACGTAGCTCAGTGGTAGAGCAGTTGACTGTTAATCAATTGGTCGCAGGTTCGAATCCCGCCGTCGGAGCCACTCTTTCCAAAATACAGTGAACTGAAAACGGTGGTGGTGTTAGCCTTTAAGGTTCTTGTTTCATTCACTGGCTAAAGTCAGGGATAGCTTAACCATATTGTAACAGGGCCATCATTAATCAGCGAAACCTCCATTTCAGAACCGAACTGACCTGTTTTTACGTTTGGACATTTTTTTTGGAGCTGCTGGACTAACTCATCAAAGATTTTCATGGCATATTCCGGTGGAGCAGATTTTGAAAATCCAGGGCGATTACCTCGTGATAAATCAGCCGAAAGGGTAAACTGGCTGACGGCAAGAATTTCACCGCCAATATCGTTGACAGACAGGTTCATTTTGGCATTATTATCGCGGAATATTCGCATGTTAACAATTTTCTTGGAAACATGTTCAATCACCTGACTATCGTCGTTTGAAAGGGCACATACAAAGACCAGCAGACCTGATCCAATGGTGGCAACTGAGGTATGTTGAACTAATACTTCAGCCGATTTAACACGTTGAATTAAACAAAGCATTCTTGTGAGAAATTAAATTGAAAAGTTCACAGCCGTATTTGTAAATCTGTAATTTTAAATCCATTAAACTTTAATTTGGATAAAAATTCTGTAACACTCCATTGTGCTTAATTTTTTCATAGTAACAACAAGAAATTGTAATTTTGCTTCTAGTTGGAGTGAACTAGTTACATCTTTAAATGATTTGCTCAAATCATTCCTAATTATATTCTGATAAGAGAGTTCCAGTGCCCCATAATAAATTTTCTAATCTTGTTGATGATTTTACCTTTCTTGAAACATGGGAAGATCGATACGGTTACATCATTGATCTCGGTAAGCAAATGCCTGAACTTGAAGATGAATTTAAGGTTGATGCCGCCAAAGTTGAGGGATGTGCAAGCCAAGTTTGGTTGGTAACTTGGACAAACTGTATTGATGGAGAAGATGAACCAAGATTCCAATTTAAAGCAGATAGTGATGCCTTTATTGTTCGTGGATTGATTGCAATATTGAAAATCTTATTCAATGGCTTGCCCGTCAGCGAAGTGGTCAGACTAAACGCGGTAGATCACCTAAATGAATTAGGTCTCGATTCCCACTTAACTCCCCAAAGATCAAATGGACTAAGGGCTATGGTCAACCGAATCAAGCAAAAGGCTGAAAGCAATATAGATACATTTTGATTGAACTGATTAGCTTGGAGGCCAACAAACTCTTGATAAATTACTAGCAAGCGAAAGAGAATTTTCTTTTGAAAGCTATTTGATTATAACTTTGTAAGAATTTAAACATCCGCTGAATTTTGAAAAGTTAATCCACAATCACAAGTAACTCACCTTGAAATTTCTTCATGTGAAATTGGCTTGTACTTTTTTGGTCAACTGTTTCGGTCACATAAAATAGAGATTTATAAAATCACTAAGCAATGTTTTGATAAAAGTTGTGACTTGCAGTAATTGGACGAGAACTCACCGAACTCAAATCAGGAATAATCCTTATTCTGGGGTAATTTGTCGCAAGTGATAAACCATGGTTCCTTTGAACTGTACCGATTTCTGTCAATTTAGGGATGTCTTTACCCTGCTTGAATGGACGACAAAATGATTCGTTGGGCACACTGCCACTTTGATTGAGGTTGATTGACATTGCACATTTCGTTGCAGTTTATCTGTTTAAGTATACGAGTATTGTTTTGGGGCAGTTTCAATCCCTATTGTCGACAGTTGATTACCATATTACAATATCGGCCTCTCTATTGTTTGATTGCTCTGTTAGAAATTTCTGTTGTATTTTTTTTAAAATTAATATAAATTCTTAGAACCTCATAAATTGTGATTTCCTGTTTTTAGAATTTATTTTGAAAACAGGAGCACTTACGCCAAGGCAGAGTTTTCTCTGCCTTGGCATTTTTCATAGAAGGAAAGCGTTCCATAATTTTGGGTTAATTTTGATCACATACTGTAACCTTTGGGAAAACCGCTGCGATATTACCCAAGCACTCTGGATACATACCCCCACACTTTATAAAATCAATCTTACTCCAAAGCGACTCGACTGAGCAGTATGCATGAACAATGCAACAGAAAATTCTTTCCATTGAATTCTTGGATATAGCATAGGGTAGGGGGCTGCCATAGGCCAAATCGGACTGAATACTTCTTCTTGACACATGCCTATTATTCAGTCAGACTTTATCAGAGGTAAAGGCCAATAATAACCAAACGGAATAGACCAATTTTATTCTGACTATTGAATATGACCTTCCAAGATTTAATTCCGATATAAGCGATAAAAAGCGAGGTTGAATAAATTTTTCAAATAAGAAAAATTCTTTTGGGTGTATAACTAAATTTGTGTATAAGGTTGTCATCTTATTTTACCAGATTAGTTTGAAATGGGAGAGCGCTGATGTCCGAAGATTATGATGATGATATAGTTCTTTCTGAATTACCTAATGATGAATTAGTCCTTCAGATGCACGATGACCTCTATGATGGCTTGAATGATGAAGTGGTTGAAGGGGTCAATATTTTATTAGAACGTGGCTGGTTACCCTATAAAGTTCTAACTGAGGCATTGGTCGAAGGAATGCGCATTGTAGGCATTGATTTTCGTGATGGTATCCTTTTTGTTCCAGAAGTGCTCCTCTCAGCGAATGCCATGAAAGCCGGGATGGTTATACTTAAGCCATTGCTTGCTGAAACTGGTGCTCCTCGCATGGGTAAAATGGTCATCGGTACTGTCAAAGGTGACATTCACGACATTGGAAAAAATCTGGTTACGATGATGATGGAGGGAGCAGGTTTTGAAGTTGTTGATCTCGGGATTAACAACCCTGTCGAAAATTACCTGGAAGCGATCGACTCAGAAAATCCAGATATCCTAGGAATGTCTGCACTCCTAACGACAACCATGCCCTACATGAAAGTTGTTATTGACAAACTCAAGGAACTGGGCATTCGTGAAAATCTAGTCGTTCTAGTTGGTGGAGCTCCCCTTAACGAAGAGTTTGGCAAAGCAATAGGGGCTGATGCATATTGTCGAGACGCAGCCGTTGCTGTTGAAACCGCAAAAGAATTTATGGCGCGGAAACACAATCAGTTAATGGCTACCTAAAGCCACTGATATCACTGGTCCAACCATTTGGGGATGACGAGTCTTCTAACCACTGATAAATTTAATTGCGGCACGAAAATCAAAGAAGAATATTTTATGAAAAATCTTCCTCAATCAAAAGACAAAGTCTTGCTGCTTGCATGTGGAGCACTCGCAAGTGAAATTCTTGAGATTATGAAATGCAATCAGTTAACTCACTTACATCTTCATTGCTTGCCTGCTAATTTGCATCTTTATCCTGCTCAAATTCCTCAGGCTGTTGAACAAGCAGTGTTGAAATATCGACAAGAATTCAAGGACATTTTCGTTGTTTATGCTGATTGCGGAACCGGTGGATTGCTTGCCAAAAAGTGTGAAGAATTAGGAGTTCAAATGGTACCTGGACCTCATTGTTACGCATTTTATGAGGGTCTTGATAAATTTGCAAAAAAGGCCGAAGAAGAAATTACTTCGTTTTATCTAACCGATTTTTTAGTCAGACAGTTTGAGGCTTTTGTCATCAAGCCACTCGGCCTTGATCGTCACCCCCAACTTAAAGACGATTACTTTGGAAATTATACCAAACTAGTATATTTAGCCCAGACCCAAGACAGCAACCTTGACTACAAAGCTAATGAGTATGCAAAATATCTTGGCTTAGAATATGAAAGACGATTTACTGGCTATGGTGACCTTGCTATTAACATCGCCAGTATTAACTAATGGGTAATTAAAAACAAACTCACGTTATTGCGTAGAGTTACCTAATGATCAACAAAAATTTTGGATAATGAACATGAATACCTTTGATAAAAGAAGAAAAGCAGCCGAAAAAGGGTTTGAAATTGATCAAGCAACAAGCTTCAAAATTGATGTTCGAGCAAATAAATTGCTTGGAACCTGGGCCTCAAATAAACTCGGCCATAGCGGCGATGAAGAGGCAAATTATATCCAAGATGTAATCAAGTCAGACTTTAAAGAAACGGGACGAGAAGATGTATATCGGAAGGTTATTGATGATCTTGAGGGTATTGTTGATGAAGCAACCATTCGCGAAGTTGGCGAGCGTTTCTATGAAGAAGCCAAAGAGCAAATTCTCTCTGAATGATTCTACATTTATTTTGCAAGTTATTTACAATATCACCCAGACTTTGCTTCCAAGCTAGGACAAGTATAGTTTCCCAAGTGAGTGTGTTCCGCAAGGTACGCAATAGTAGCAAACAATCGCCACCAAGAAGAATGCATCAGCTTCGTAAAGGGATTCAAATATATTTTCTAGCGACGAGCAACGGATGACATCCATAGCATAATCGCGATAATTGGCTAAATTGTAGCTCCGCCGAACCTTCAAGAGAATCTTGTTATTATACTGAAAAACTCCTTAATAAGATTTTGATATCAAGCCGGATCAAATTCATTCAACAGACGTTCAAAAATAGTATCAACCCTTACATTAAGTACTAATGGGTCAAAGATTCTAACGAGCTCCTCCTCGCTCAACCATTCAGCATAGTCATCGTCAGACCTCAATTCAGTTAAAAAATCTAACCCATTCGCCATGGTTTTTTGTGCTGATTTCTGAACCATTCGATAGGCTTTTTCTTTGTTCAGGCCTTTTTCAATTAACCGAAGTAAAACTGGTTGGGAATAAGTTACACCATTCAGCAAATTAAGATTTTCCAACATTGATTGTTCGTTGATAACAAGGTTGGAAATAATTTGTGTCAACCTGTGAATAGCAAAATCAAGGGTTATTGTGGCATCTGGACCTATAATCCTCTCTACCGAAGAATGCGACATATCTCTTTCCTGCCATAAAGAAACATTATCTAGAGCAGGGGATACATAGGCCTTTACCATTCGAGAAAGCCCAGTCACATTTTCTAGCAATATCGGATTTTTTTTATGAGGCATTGCCGAAGAGCCCTTTTGACTTGATGAAAATGATTCAGCAACTTCACTAATTTCAGTCATTTGCAACTGTCGAAGTTCAATACTAATTCGTTCAATTGATGACGCGATAACCCCGATTGTAGAGAAGTACATGGCATAGCGGTCTCGAGGAATAATTTGGGAAGAAATTGTCTCAACCGACAATCCCAATTTTCGGCAGACATATTCTTCGACATAGGGATTAATGTTGGTATAGTTTCCGACAGGACCAGATAGCATTCCGACAGAAATTTCAGATTGAGCACGATTTAATCGATTACAGTTTCGTTGAACTTCAGCAAAAGCTCGTGCAAGCTTAAGCCCAAAGGTTGTTGGTTCTGCATGAATGCCGTGGCTTCTTCCAATACAAGGCGTATATTTATAATTGAGCGCCTTTGCTTGGAGTTCCGTACTCAATTTTTTTAATTGCCTAGTAAGCAATTCTGAGGCCGAAACTAATTGCAGGCCAAAGCAGGTATCAAGAATGTCCGATGAGGTAAGACCGTGATGATATTTTTCATTGGCAATTGAAGGGCAGATTTCTGTGACATACATTTGAAAAGCAATCGATTCGTGCTGAACGCTCTTCTCGATTGCTTTGATACGGTTCACATCGATTGGCTCTGGTTGAGAATTCCATAGCTCTTTAACGACTGATTCAGGAATTAAACCAATTTCCAGAAGTGCCTCACAAGCATAGGCTTCAATAATGTACCAAAGCCTAAACTTGTTTGCTTCAGACCAGACTTCGGTCATCTCCTTTAGAGCGTAACGCTTCAGCATCTAATATCTTTTAGCCAGTTTATGCCGAGTCACTCATTTGAATACTTTGGCGGAAATATCTGATTAGTTTTGACCTTGACTTCAATTTTAACATCACACGGGATAGCGATTACTTGGGCTTAATTTACTCAATATCAATGCGAAGTGTTCCGAATGTTGCTACGATTTAACGTGAAGAAATCAACTCAAATTATTGTTGTTAATCGTTTCGATAAGGGTCTTGATACTGCATGGCCATGTCCCAAGGCAAATAAATCCATGTATCCTGACTCACTTCTGTAATAAATATATCAACATACGGGCGTCCTTTCGGCTTTGCGTAAACTGTACAATAAGTGGCCTTTGGCAATAAAGAACGAATAAGCTCAAGTGTCTTTCCAGTATCAACAAGGTCATCGACAACCAAAATGTTCGTACCATCACCCATTAACTCCTTATCGGGATATTTTAAAACTTTGGGTTTGCCTTGATCCTGGTAATCGTAGCTCCAAATAGAAATTGTATCTAGGGTACGAATATTAAGTTCCCGGGCAATGATCATTGCCGGAAGCAACCCACCTCGCGAAACAGCTAGAATTGCCTTCCATTTGAGTTCTTTTTCTGAGTCGTCTAACCGCCAAGCCAAGGCCCGTGAATCTCGATGAACCTGGTCCCAGCCAACATTAAACCCTTTTTCGTTGGGCAGTAAACCCATAATTATCTCCCTGTGACAGCGTCAATATCGGGTGCATCAACTCGTTTCATTCCCACGACATGATAACCCGAATCAACATGTAAGATTTCACCAGTAACTGCTTTTCCAAGATCCGACAATAGATAGATTGCTGCATTACCGACATCTTCAGTGGTTATATTTTGTTGGAGTGGCGAATTCAATTCATTCCATTTCAGGATGTAGCGAAAATCGCCAATTCCCGAAGCAGCAAGCGTTTTGACAGTTCCGGCAGAAATGGCATTGACGCGTATTTTATTCCCACCCAAATCGGCCGCCAAATACCTGACTGAAGCTTCGAGCGCCGCTTTGGCAACACCCATAACATTATAATGAGGCATCACTTTTTCGGCTCCATAGTATGTCATGGTTAGAAGTGAACCACCGTTGGGCATCAGCTTTTCAGCACGTTGTGCAATTGCCGTGAATGAATATACGGAGATATTCATGGACACTTGGAAGTTATTTAGAGAGGTATCAACGTACCGCCCCCGCAGTTCATTCTTATCCGAAAATCCAATGGCATGAACAACAAAATCAATACTATCCCAAACTTGTCCAATCCTATCAAAAAGTTGGTCAATAGAGTTGGGGTCGCCTACATCACACTCAAAAACAAGGTCAGATTTGACCGATTGTGCCAGAGGAGTTACACGGCGAAGCAAAACCTCGTTTTGATATGAAAATGCAAGTGAAGCTCCATGGTCGGAACAAGCTTTAGCAATTCCCCATGCGATTGACTTGTCATTCGCCACTCCCATTATCAGTCCGCGCTTTCCATCCATTAGGGGCATGATCAAAACTCAACTTTCAAGAAAAAGATTACTTGTTAGAGATTTAGGATTTATCAAAAAACAGTTAATACAGTTGTAAATAAAGTATCAAGATTATTCTCAATACAATAAACATCTTCATCAAAATTTTACAGGCCACTTTTCCATGGAATTGAGTAAAGACCCTTTTGAAATTATTGAAAACTGGATGCAAATTGCTAAGGACGCAGGAATTCCAGATCATAATGCTATGGCTATGGCTACTGCTGATGCCAACAGCATACCTAATGTCCGCGTGGTTTTACTTAAAGAAATTGATACACGAGGATTGATATTCTACACTAATTATGAAAGTATTAAGGGTCAAGAACTCGTATCGAATCAGCGAGCCGCAATTGCCATACATTGGCGAACCTTAAAAAGACAAATTCGAGTGCGTGGTGATGTTGAGGTTCTCGAATCAGAAAAATCCGACCTCTACTTTAATTCACGCCCATTAGGAAGCCGCTACAGTGCGTGGGCATCAAAACAATCTCAGCCGTTATCATCAAGAGAACAGTTTGAAGCAGAAATTGAAAATATAAGCCAGAAATATGCTCAAAATCCACCGCGGCCTAAATTTTGGGGAGGGTTTCGTCTGAAACCATTTGAAATTGAATTTTGGAAAGAACTTGACTATCGTCGCCATGACCGATTCAGATGGACAAGAGTATCACCAAGCTCAAATTGGTCAGTTCAAAGACTTTACCCTTGATTATTCAATATAAATTTCATACACAAAAGCCATGATGAATACCTTTAGAATAAGCATTTTTTTATTGCTATTGGGGGTAATGGTCACGGCTTTCACTCCTGCTTTTGCCGCGTGTTCGAATAATTTTATTGAAATCAAAGGCGAAAACAGGTCGAGTCGCTTTAAAGTTGAAATTGCCGATACCCCAGAATTAAGGCAAAAAGGACTTATGTTTCGGGAATACCTAGCCACGACACATGGCATGCTGTTTATCTTTGATACTCCCGATAAAGTTGGCTTTTGGATGAAAAATACTCCAATTCCACTTGATATTATTTTTATTAATGCGAATGGACGCATTGCAAGAATTGCCCGTCAAACCGAGCCGTATTCACTTGACTTAATTGAAGGAGGCAGCGATTCCATACAATATGTTTTGGAAATTAATGGAAATGCGGCTCAACAATTTGGTATCCAGGAAGGGGATTCCACTCGCCATCCCCGATTTAATCAGGAATTATCGGTTTGGCCTTGTAAAAATCATACCGGGTCATAATTCATCACAAGTGAATTTCATAAGCGGGGCGTAGCGCAGCTTGGTAGCGCAACAGTTTTGGGAACTGTAGGTCGTTGGTTCAAATCCAATCGCCCCGACCATCCTCGGCTTCAATATCCTCTTTTCAATAAATTTTGAATTTGAACACAATTAGCTTGTGAGTTTGAAGTTTCTTCAATTTTTAAGTTCATTGTGATTCGGTTGATAACTTTTTACGACAACCCCCGACAAATTAAGGAAAATGTAATTTGTTGGCCTCTTGCACTTCCGCTTTGCAAATATTGAGTGGAAAACTTTTATTTGCCTGATTTATTGGGAATAACTACACTTGTGTGATGGCTCGCAATATTTCTAATTTCAGTATCGGAATATTTCCATATAGTATAACTCTTCTACACCACTAAGTTTCAATATATTGATTATTCACACTATTTTTATACAATATAAGGTAAAGTGTCAGGAAGAAGGTAAAGTGTCAGGAAGGGAATCATGAAAATATCGCGGTTATACACGCAAAAAAATTACTCACCTTATGTAACGATTAAGTTTACAACGACAAATTCACAAATAACCAACCCCGATGGTTCCGTTGTATTTTCACTTAAGGACATTATTGTTCCAGAAAACTGGAGTCAAACGGCAGTTGATGTTCTTGCGCAAAAATACTTTCGAAAAGCCGGCGTACCCAAGTGTTTAAAGCGATCAAATGAAAAGGGAATTCCAAAATTTTTACAGCCAAGTGTTCCTGACCAACAAGCTCTCGAAGCCATTCCTGAAAGCGAGCGGTTTGGTATGGAAAAATCGGCTATCCAAGTTTTTGACCGGTTAGCCGGAGCTTGGACATACTGGGGTTGGAAAGGAAAGTATTTTTCTTCTGTCAGTGATGCCCAAGCTTTTTATGATGAATTGCGCTACATTCTGGCTACCCAAAAGGCCGCGCCGAATTCGCCCCAGTGGTTTAATACAGGTTTGCATTGGGCGTATGGAATTTCAGGAGATAGCCAAGGTCATTATTATGTAGATGTTAAATCTGGAAAAACTCGAAAATCTGAAAGTTCCTATTATCGTCCTCAACCCCATGCCTGCTTTATCCAGTCTGTAAATGATGATTTGGTCAATGAGGGCGGGATCATGGACTTGTGGTCCCGTGAAGCTCGTTTATTCAAGTTTGGTTCAGGAACTGGCACCAATTTTTCTAATATCCGTGGAGCTAACGAGCCATTAGCAAGTGGCGGCAAATCAAGTGGATTGATGAGTTTTCTTGGTATTGGTGACCGAGCCGCTGGGGCAATAAAATCAGGTGGAACAACCCGACGGGCCGCCAAGATGGTGATCTGTGATATCGATCATCCCGATATCAATAGTTTTATTAGTTGGAAAGACCGGGAAGAGCACAAAGTGGCTTCACTCGTTGCTGGTTCCAAGTCAATTTCAAAACATCTCAATGCTATTTTTCGTGCTGTAAGTCAATCGGATGATACGCGTCAAAAGGCAACTGACCCAAGTCACAACCTAGAGTTACGAAAGGCCATTGCTAAAGCAAGACAAGCTATGGTTCCTGATGGCTTTATCAATCGCATATTGCAGTTTGCCAAGCAGGGATTTAACTCCATGGATTTTGACATAATTGATTCCGACTGGCAGTCAGAGGGCTATTTAACTGTTTCAGGACAAAATTCTAATAACTCGGTCAGAGTGACTGATAATTTCATGAGTGCGGCTCGAAACGACCAGGATTGGGATTTGACCTACAGAACGACCGGTGAAGTCGCTGAAACGGTAAGGGCTAAAGACCTGTGGGAACAGATTGCGCAGTCAGCTTGGTCATGTGCTGACCCTGGAGTGCAATACCATGATACAATTAATGCGTGGCACACTTGTCCAAAGAGCGGTGCTATACGAGCGTCAAACCCGTGCTCTGAATATATGTTTTTGGATGATACCGCTTGTAACCTAGCTTCATTAAATCTATTGAGTTTTTACCGCGACGGAAATTTTGACTCCAATGACTTTTCCCATGCTACACGATTGATGACCATTGTTTTAGAGATTTCGGTACACATGGCGCAATTCCCATCCAAGCAAATTGCCGAATTATCGCATCGTTACAGAACTCTTGGGCTAGGATATGCAAATCTTGGTGGTTTATTGATGACCATGGGTTTACCATACGATTCTATTAAAGGGAGGGCTTTGTGTTCGGCAATTACGGCTTTAATGACGGGTTTAAGTTATAAAACCTCGGCTGATATGGCGGCTGAACTCGGCGCTTTTGATGGGTATGAGTTCAACTCGGATGCCATGTTAAGAGTTATACGGAATCACCGTAATGCTGCACTTGGTGAGCAATCTGGATATGAAGACATCAATGTCAAACCAGTTCCACTTGAGCGAGACTATTGCCCCAACAAAGAACTCGTTGAGCGCGCCATTAGCGCTTGGGATGCCGCTCTTAATTTGGGAAAAAAGCACGGTTACCGTAACGCCCAGGTCAGTGTGATCGCTCCAACAGGAACAATTGGTCTCGTAATGGATTGTGATACGACAGGAATTGAACCTGATTTTGCTTTGGTGAAGTATAAGTCACTTGCGGGGGGAGGATATTTCAAGATTATCAATCGCTCGGTGCCACCCGCTTTGCAGTCTCTAGGCTATTCAAAATCCCAAATTGAAGACATCGTTAATTATGCCGTTGGTACATCTTCACTTAAGGACTCACCTCATATCAATCTTGAATCTTTAGAAGAGAAGGGGTTTAAGAAAAAAGATTTACTGGCAATTGAAGATATACTACATTCCTTTATGGACATACGATTTGTCTTTACACCTGATAGATTTGGCAAAGGATTTTGTGTTGAGGTTTTAGGAATACCCCTTGAACGATTAACTGACCTAGGATTTGACCTGCTTTCCGAAATTGGCTTTACCCATGAACAAATTGAAGAAGCCAATAACTATATCTGTGGTACAAAAACCCTAGAAGGTGCCCCCCATCTTGAAAATAAAGACCTCCCGGTGTTTGATTGTGCCAACCCCAATGGCAAAAAAGGTAAACGGTGCTTGAACTACAAGAGCCATATTGAAATGGTCGCCGCGGCCCAGAGTTTTATTTCTGGTGCGATTTCAAAGACAATCAATCTTCCAGCGAATGCAACAGTTGAGGACTGTAAGATTGCCTATCAGTTGTCTTGGGACTTGGGCGTTAAAGCTGTCGCTTTATATCGTGATGGTTCCAAATTAAGTCAGCCGCTATCAACCTTCATGGGTGATTTTTCGGATATTGCCGACGCCGCTCAATTGGATGAAGCAGATTCAACTTCAAAGCTGTTGAAACTTTCTAGAGAGATGGTTGTTAAACGACAGGCGCTCGAAAATCGACGCTATGGATACACCCAGAAGGCCATGGTGGGTAATCATAAAGTCTATTTGCGAACTGGTGAATATGAGGACGGTTCCTTGGGTGAGATTTTTATTGATATGCATAAGGAGGGCGCGAGTTTTGGTGCCATGATGAATAACTTTGCAATCGCGATTTCAATCGGATTGCAATACGGAGTTCCACTCAGTATTTTCGTCAATGCCTTTGAAGGAACACGGTTTGAACCCTCAGGCTTTGTTGTTGGCAACAATAAAATTAAGTCAGCAATGTCAATCTTGGATTATATTTTTAAAGAATTGGCTTTGACTTACTTAGACCGACAGGACTTATCAAATGTAGCCCAAGAGGAAGATGCTGTCACTGACCGCTTTCGAGTCAACGATACTTCACAAGCTTTACAAAGTAATCATTCCGACGATACACAATCAATCAGTTCGGTCAATCAAAGTAGTGGTGCCGAAGTGATTGCAATGCAGAACTATCGCTCAAGCTCAGGATCTGTATCCAATCATTCAGCTGCATTGGGTTATTCTGGGGATGTGTGTGGCAACTGCGGAAATTATACCCTTATCAGGAGCGGTACATGTATGCTTTGTAAAACCTGTGGATCAACTTCTGGATGTAGTTAACACGCTTTAATTGAATCAATATTACAACCGAAGTGCGACTCAATCCTATCATTAGCTTGCGCACGAAATAGGGGAGGGAAATCAAGAATATGTTAGCTTGTATTGGTTCCTCGCCCCATTCCGACTACTCCAGTCCGAGCGATTTCAACTAAACCCAATGGTTCCATCAATTCCGAAAACTTGTTGATTTTTTCGGTCACACCGGTGATTTCGAAAATAAAACTCTCAAGTGTTGAATCGACAACTTTTGCTCTGAATATGTCTGCCAAGCGAAGTGCTTCAACTCTTTTCTTGCCATGACCGCGTACCTTTAACAAGGCCATTTCTCTCTCAACCGATGGCCCTTCAATGGTTAAATCATGCACTTCATAAACTGGAATGATCCGAGCTAACTGCGCTTTAATTTGTATAATCACCGAGGGCTTGCCACTAGTCACAATTGTGATGCGGGATAATTTACCGACGCGATCAACCTCGGAAACAGTCAAGCTCTCAATGTTATAGCCACGACTCGAAAAAAGACCAATGACCCGAGCCAGTACACCGGCTTCATTATCAACCAGCACTGTAATGGTATGAGTTTCATTGATGTCCTGATTAGGACTTCGCAGATCATAGGCTGACTTCCGGGATGTACCCTTTTTGATTTTAAGTGAATTCATGACATTTTCCCTTATACGAGGACTGAACCTTGATCGTTGCTATCCTGATTCGCATCATCTGAACTATCAACAGAGAAAATCATTTTGTTGTGCGGTTCACCTGATGGAATCATTGGAAAACAATTTTCATGAGCGACAACTAAGCAATCTAAGATTACCGGCCCATCAGTTTCAATCATTTCAATGATCGCTTCTTCAAGCTGCGCAGGGTCAGAAACCATAATTCCTTTACAACCAAAAGCCTCTGCGAGTTTAACAAAGTCTGGTAAAGCCTCTGACCATGATTGACTATACCGCTCACCGTGTAATATTTCTTGCCACTGCCGGACCATACCCAGTCTCTGATTATTGACAATAAATTGCTTGACCGGCAAGCCGTACTGAATTGCTGTTCCCATCTCCTGCATATTCATAAGCCAACTGGCATCTCCAGCAACATTAATTACAAGTGAATCAGGATAGGCAACTTGTACCCCGATTGAGGCTGGCAAGCCATACCCCATTGTTCCGAGTCCGCCTGAAGTCATCCACCGGTTTGGCTCGTTAAACTTCATGAATTGTGCCGCCCACATTTGGTGTTGACCGACATCAGTTGTGATAAATCGGTCGTAGTCCTTGGTCAGCTCCTCTAGTAAGTCAATTGCATATTGTGGTTTGATGGAGTCCTGGTTGGTTTCATAGTGTAAACAATCGGTTTTTTTCCATTCGGCAATTTGTTGCCACCACTTGTTTACTTCCGACGAATTGGTTTTACTACCACGGCTTCGCCATGAACTAAGGATTTGTTGCAAGATATTTCCGGCATCGCCAACGATCTGAATTTCAGTTGGAATCACTTTATTGATGGACGATCGATCAATATCAATATGAACCTTCACTGACCCTGGACTAAAATCACTAACCCGACCAGTAATCCGGTCATCAAAGCGAGCTCCAACATTAATCATGAGGTCGCACTCGTACATAGCCAGATTCGCCTCATAAGTACCATGCATTCCTAACATGCCAAGCCAATTCTTGCCATTTGCTGGGTAAGCACCAAGGCCCATTAAAGTAGATGTGATAGGAAATCCTGTTTCATTAACCAGCTGGCGAAGTGCCTCACTGGCTCCCACACCTGAATTAATAACGCCCCCACCCGAATAGATGATTGGCCGCTCAGAGGTTTCAATTAAACCAATAAGGTATTCGATTTCATTCAAATCGCCGTCTATTTTAGGTTGGTATTTACTTGTAAACGAATTGTCAAAGGGCTGGTAAGTTCCTTGAGCGAATTGAACATCCTTTGGAATATCAACAAGCACCGGTCCTGGTCGACCATGGGTTGCAATATGAAACGCTTCATGAATAGTGTTGGCCAGTTCATCAGTTTCTTTAACTAACCAGTTATGCTTTGTACAAGGGCGAGTAATACCCACTGTATCAGCCTCCTGGAAAGCATCATTACCAATCATAAAGGTGGGAACTTGTCCTGACAAAACAACGAGTGGAATTGAATCCATTAAAGCATCAGTCATTCCCGTGACGGCATTGGTTGCGCCTGGGCCTGATGTCACCAAAACAACTCCAGGCTTGCCTGTGGAACGAGCATAACCTTCAGCGGCATGCACTGCACCTTGTTCGTGCCTGACTAAAATATGGCGAATATGATTTTGTTTAAAAATATCATCATAAATTGGCAGTACCGCACCACCGGGGTATCCAAATATAATATCAACATCATGGTCCTTTAGAGCCTGTATTACGATCTGTGACCCAGCCATTTTATGGAATTTACTAGCGTTTGTATTGGCCTTATTCATAACGTGTACCTTTTGTGTTTCAGGGTATAATTTTTGGCTAAATTTATTACATTACCTGCCCGATGCACTCATCAATACTAATTGCAATCATATAATAACTGTGGGGATAACATCAAACACAGTGTTTATTGTGCGGAATTAGACTGAGAGAAATTAGAACAGATTATTGATTTAGATGGGTGGATAGCTCGTGAGAGCCACCCACATATTGACCATTTAGCCAAATCTGTGGCACGGTAATTGGTGTCTTTGGGCCGACAATCGGCTTAACACGTGCAATCATTTCGTAAAGTGAAAAAGGCTCTTGAACTACATCATGGTAATAGTAATCAATATTTGACTTGTCTAATAGGTGTTTGGCTTCAATACAATGAGGACATGATAATTTGCCATAAACACGATTACCGCTGATTGTTGAATTTTTTACATAGGATTTCACGACCGCCTCAGTCAAAATCCCGCGGTTCAAAGCATATCCCTGACTAACAACTTTGTTATCAACCATTACAATTGGTGCGTGCCAACCACCTTTAACAAGGGGCTTCCACCATTCAGTCAGCCATTCTTTGATTTTGAGTTCAACCGGTATACCAGCCAGTTCATTCGCAATAGTGTCTTGAATAATATCAACAGATAGGGTGCACTCACCACAAGGAATCTTAACCTTGAAAGGGCCCCACGCACCTGCCCATCGGTAAATTACAATTTTTACTTTAGGTGCATTCTGCATTCGTTCATTTCCGCTTCAAATGACAAATCAAATCATCATGGTACAAAGAGTAAGTCAATTATAAGGGAGTTCAACTGTTCAAACAACATCTAATTATTGAGAATTAATCAGTGTCGCAATCGCTTTGGTACCACTTGGATAGAAAAAGTCATTCCAAGCGAACCATCTTAAGTCGTCATGGCCTTCCTGATTATTCAAGGATAACGGCACTAGGTATTATCTTCTCTTTGTCTTCCTTTACTAAAAAAACCCTCAAACTTCTTTTTTTCCACTCGAAATTTATGAGAAGCTCCTCTCTTGATTTCGTCAAGTTTTTCTTGGTTAACTAACCCTTGGGCCTTTTCTTTAAATTCAATGTCACTTCCTAGCCGCTTGGTCCAAAGCAGGAAAAATAAGACAATGACTCCAAGTAACCAATTCCAAAGGAATGCAATGACCATCAAGCCAATCCAACTTAATCGACCTAAACTATCCATCCAATCGGTAAATCGAGAAAACAACTGGTAAACTTTTTTCATAACCTTTGCCTAAATCTTCATTCCAAATGTTAACTATGCAATTAAAGTATTGACTTAATTTGACTATTCAAGAAACCCCTGACCGTTGCTAATCAAATAATGATGAATGGGTTTAGCTAAATTATTTGGTTGACTGATACGGATAGATATTTTTTCGGTCAGCACCGATTTGTGCAAGGTCAAATTCAGTCGTTTGATATATCCGATTGACCCAATTTGAATAAAGTAAATGCCCATTGCTTCGCCATCGGTTGATTGGCTGTGCATTTGGATTATTGTCTGGGAAGTAGTTTTGAGGCATTTTTACGGTATCTGGAATCGCCTTTTGGTCTCTATCAAACTCGTTCTTGAGCGTTTCAGTTTCATATTCAAAGTGATTCATAATGTAAAGGGCAGGGTACTTTTTATCTTCAATCAGGCATGGACCGGTTTGGGGAGAACCAAGCAGAGTTTTTAATTCTAAAGTTTGATCAATATCCTTTTGATTGACCCCAGCCCAGCGGCTGATTGGGACAAGAATTTCATCCGAAAACCCTTTTAAGTAGGATGACGTTTTGGCATAATTGGTCATCGGATAGCAACCAGAAATCTTATCCTTAAAATTGACCTTTGGCAGTTTATGCCAATAATTCAGCATCGCCATTCCGCCCCAACAAATCCCGAATGTTGAATGAACGTGGTCAACCACCCAATCAAAAACCTCACACATTTCGTCCCAGTAGTCAACTTGGGCAAATTCAAGTAATTCAATTGGTGCGCCGGTAATTATGAAACCATCGAACTTTCGGGGTTTAATCTCTTGAAAGGTCAGGTAGAATTCTTCTAGGTATTCTTTCCGAGTATTTTTTGACTCATGAAAGGTCATCCGTACCAAGGTAAAGTTGACTTGAAGTGGAGTTGAGGCAATCAAGCGAATGAATTGGGTCTCAGTATCCTCTTTATTAGGCATCAAGTTTAACAACCCGATTTCCAGTGCACGAATGTCTTGTTTCAGGGCTCTTTGTTCGGAGATTACACGAACACCTTCTTTTTTTAGAATTGGGAAGGCAGGTAGGTTATCTGGAATGACGATTGGCATAATTAGGTACTCTAATTGTTGACTTTTTTGTCAATTGCGTCGGCTACTAATGAGTCGAATTCCTCAGCACTTTCAAGCCTAGAAACATCCCGACAGTCGATCGTGATTCCCCAGTTCTTAGCCATCGCTTCGTAGCGAGGAATTCGATGCTTAATGAGCTCCTTATATAAATTTGAACTGAATTCATCCGGATTTAGGGTTGCTATATCCACATCCTTTAGGTGTTTACTAATAAAATCGGGGGGATAATACATGGGCTTGGGTTTCTGTGCAAATCGCTTGAGAAGTTCTTCATTTTGATCTTCTGTTGCTTCAAGCCAAATTGGCAACATACATTCAGCTAGAGAACTCATGAGTTTATTATTTTTATCAAAGGGATCAAGAATTTCGCATATGGATCCTCCCGTATCACAAACAAAATGCTTATAACCATAGATCTCTTGAGCACGGCAAATAAACCTTTTTGTATCCTCTAGAGATCGAATCTCACCTTCGCAATGAATTTCTTGCCTTTGAATAAACTCATCAAGACTGAGGCCACCTTGGTCTTTTGCACCTAACTTGCCGATATACGTTGATAGAGGGTCAAGGTTATTAAATGTAATATTGGAGCCAATATAGATTGAATCGGATTTTAATAGCTTCGCCAGGAAGTCATTTTTCATAGCCTCCAGCTTAAAGTTATCAACGATATACTCGCCGAGGTAACGAGTTCCAATGCGGTAATCCACTGAATAATGATACCAATCACCAGTATTCCTCAGCATATTTGAGACATGGGTTTTACCCACTCCTGACATACCAAACAGCATCACTTGCTTATGTTCAGCCTGGAGCCATTCTTTAGCAGAACCGTAATACATTTCTACTTATATCCATAAAAGTGTTTCGACAAAAAGAGGGCAACCCATTTCAAGAATATTGCAATCTATGAGTTAAAGTGACACGTTTCAAAGCACTAACTACATAAGTAATTTGATTGATTTAACAATCTGATTATCAGGAGTATATTTTGTGTGCTCGGGTTACTCACGGTAGACTTACTTGATTATCAGGTGATTATTTCTAAAATATCCAATATCTTTAGTATATCTTTCATATCTAGCTTGATTGATCCAACCCTAAAATCAATCTAATGTCTGTTTCCATAAAATTTCAACGCTTATGAAGATAGTTTACTCCCAATAACTTTAGCAAATCAACTTTAGGGTAGGGCGGTTGGTATGATTGGAATGCGAAATGATGTATCAACAACTAACTGATAATAGATAATATTCTGGTCGATCGGGAGCTTATATTGTGGCACATCAAATGCTTATCTCTAAAGAGAGAAATCACTATAAAACTATAGTTGGAAAGAAAACAGCAACTCTCATTCTTTACCAGAAAGTCATCCTAGCTTACAAAATCTGTTCAAAATTTTATATAACAGAGCATTACTTCAAATAACAATATTCTTGACCCCTTTGCTGGAGCAGGCGTTGTTTACTGCATTAATTTAATCTTTAACGGGTGATTTTGTTCATTTAATTCCAGTTTTAATTGACTAAGAATCTGGAATGTTCTGACCATTTTTCTTGTTCCCCAGTAGCTCGCCTTTTCAAGTAGGTCTCTCTTGATTCCTCAGTCCCAGGACCAGTACGACCTCCGCTACACCGCATCAAGGTCAGGTTCTTCTGCGCACCGTTCTCCGCCAGCCCGAGCCGCTTAAAAAAAGGAGTGTCGGGGGTTACCCCCGAACACTCCGGCATTATTGTGAACGTCATCACACCCCACAACACTTTCAGTCAACGCATATATCCACCATAAAGAATGGAAGAATTCAATCCTCTCGGTCTGTCCCTATTCAAATCGATATAATATAAAAAACAACACCTGGTTGGATTAATCGGGTTGATGCAGAAATACACCATGTTAAAAATGGGATTGACCAGATGACAATCCTCATATTTATCTTGCTATTTTGGATGGGAGTTTGGAGGTTGAATATCTACCTTTCTAAATTGCCACCAAATAATGTTATTAGAGTAGCTATTCCACCTATATTTGGCTTATCCCTTCTGGTTATCTGAGAAGGGACAGTAAGGGCCTTTGATGTTCTAGGAGTGACCTTCCCACCGTCTAGTACAATTGGTTTAACCTTTGCCAATAACCTTGATATTTTGTGGGTAGATTTGGTACAAACTGTATTCAAGGGTGCTTAATCAGGGTATTTGATTGGATGCGGCTCGGCAATATTTGTTGCAATTGCTGTAAATCGCTATCCATTCCTTCAAAAGGGGATTCTGCCTAGACAGCTTTGCAGTAGCATTACCTATAGGGCACCTCTATAAAATCCCAAAATCAGGATTCACTTGTTTTTACCTTTGAAAAAATTATGATTATTCTGAATAATTTCTTCTCCTTTGGGTCACATTCATTCAATAATCTTCCCCAAAAAGGTAAAAATTGACCCTTTTCCATCGTTTCCTAGGCCTAATCACACACCTAGCCTCTACATTGGCACTACTCAGACCAACAAATCTCCATGAAGGTATTTTCTAATTTGGAATAAATAGACGTGCCCTATAGTCGGTACTGCCCCAATTTTTGTCATGGGGTTTGGATTTGGGTGGCAATCCAAGGCAGCTATCGTCGGGACATTGTTCTTGTGGGTTGTTTCTTTGGGTGAACAAAGGGTTACATTCTGGCACCCTTCACAAAGAAAATGACAATATGAATTAATGTAATCCTTTAATTTGTTCAAAACCAGTTTGAACAATCAATAAACAGTGATTAGCAAGCTTTTTCGGGTTTAAGTAATTTGATGCCTAAACTCGTCGTTCGTGAATGGTATTGGGTGGAGAATAATAACAATAGAACGAGCGTTGGATTCGTGGCACACAATTATCTGAGGCAAATAATTTTCTTAAATATTTTCCGGGGTATAAATCTCAAAGTCAAGGATTTCCATACATGCCCTAGAATTTGGTCCGTTGTTTTTTGAATTAATCATTGCCGTGATAGTCGCATTGACAAAAACCTTCATAGGATGTGAGATAATCATGGTTAATGTTCCATTTATCAAACCCGACCTAGTCTCATCAAACAACTCGTAACCAATTACAACAAAATCTTCTCGCTTGAACTCTTCCCGGAGAGCGGTTAATACCCCTGTAATTCCTCCACCTGATACATAAAGTCCAGCCAGGTCATGATGCTCCTTAAATAGATTCTCGACTAGTTCTCTCCCAATTACAGCCGATTCATAAGTTGGCTGAGCTTCTAATAATGTAAAGGCTGAGTTATGTTCCCGAAAATAAGAACGAAATCCACTTTCGTTGATTTCTTGGTTTCGATACCGATGGTTCCCTATCAAGATACCAATCTTTCCGGGTTGATAGACAATCTTATCAAAAGCCCAAGCGGCGGTACGGCCAACTTTCCAGTTATCAAGCCCAACATAACCCACATCACCTCTTGCTGATAAAGGTGCAATGAGAGCCGTAACTGAAACCCCACTAGAAAGAACTTTGTCAATGGCATCAGCAACTAATGGATGTTGGGCCGCCACAAGAGCCACAGATTCACATTTTTTCCCCAATTCAATCAATTTTTCGGAAACATTTTCTGGGGAAAGTCCATCAAGATACTCCAAGGTTAGTTCAACGTTAAGGTCCTTGTTGACCTCAACCTCTTTCATGAACACATTGCCTAAATCTTGATAAAACGGTCTATCTCTCTGGAGAAGTAAAATGCCAAGCTTTGAAACTTCTTTTGGGTCTTGAAGGGTTTGAGTGATTGTTCCAACACCATAAAAATCAATTGCTTTTGCAGCATTCAGTACCCTTTCTTTTGTCGGTTTTCTAACAAGCTCTGGTTTATAAAGAACCCTATTTACTGTGGACACAGAAACACCAGATGCCTGGGCCAAGTCAGAAATTGTTGGGCGTTTCATTATGTTGACAAAGTAACTATCATTTTGAGTAAATTTGATATAATTTGATACAAATCTTACGAATTGTCAAATGTCAAAAAATATCACTTTATAAGGATTATGATATATTATGATAAAAATTTGGCTTCAGATGTAATTCTCTTCTTGACAGGTAAATTTGTGAATATGCTATAATTTGCGGGAACACCATTATAAGGGGGATTTAATCAATATTGATTTATGGATGATCTGAAGTACGGAATCCGAGATAAGCAAGGAAACTGGGCACCAAAGGAACCCTTGGAGATTGGGCCTTTTTGGGATGCAAAATGGCACAAAATGGGGAATTTTATGGTCGAGTTCATTTGGCCCTGGAATACTTTTCATATGGTACTAGCCCTGCTCTATTGGTTTTTTGTCATTCCTGAGGTTGAGACATTGAAGACTCTTTCTTGGGGGTGGGGACTGTATCTTTTCATAGCGAATGCGACAGGCATCTTTGTTCTATATGGGGGGATTGAGCTTTTCTATTATGTCCAACGGAAACAGGGGAGGCGTTTCAAATACAATGCGAAATTTCCGTCCGACCACCCTTCTTCTGTGTTTTGGTTCAAAAGTCAGAATTTCGACAATTTCTTACGGAGCTTCTTTTTCGGAATTCCGGTCTGGACCTTGGTGGAAGTTTTCATGCTTTGGTGTTTTGCCAATGGTTATCATGTCTTTGGGTGGATTGATTGGCAGAATAATTGGCTTTGGCTAGTCGTTCTAACGTTGTTTGTACCAGCAATTCACGAGATTCACTTTTTCTGCATTCATTGGCTTATCCATAGACCTTTTCTTTATAAACATGTGCATTCTGTCCATCATAATTCAATGAATCCTTCACCTTGGTCTTCACTCTCCATGCATCCAGTCGAGCATTTGCTTTTCTTCGGGGAGGTAATCTGGCATCTGCTGATTCCATCAAATCCGATTGTAATGTTGTTCAATATGCATGTAGTGGGCTATGGTGCAGTAAATGGCCATATTGGATTTGAAAAGCTTGAGGTAACCGAAAAAACAGCGGTTAATAGCCATGCCTATGCTCATTACCTACACCACAAATATTTTGAGGTAAACTACGGAGCCGATGGCCTTGTACCCCTAGATAAATGGTTTGGCTTATGGCATGATGGAACGAAGGAGGCTGATGAAAGAATGAAAGCTCGCTTCAGATTGAAGAAACAGAAATTAAATAGTTAACAAGTTATTCAGGTCAACAAGTAGAACGAGGTGGAAAAGGAGGTGGAACTACTCGCTAGTAAGTTTTTTCTCTGTCAGGTTGCAGACCGAGGGAATATTTCAGTTAAGTTGCATTGAGTTGCATGCCCAAACCCAAGGAAAGCCTTAATACGGTTTATTCTTACTTGGGTTTGGGGACGCAAGTCTGCGAGTTAAACCTCATTAGCAAAGAATGAAATTGAAGGAGAAAAAGAATGAAATTCTTGAAAGTGGTATTTACCGTTGCCGTAATGGCTATTGTAACTTCAGGAGCTATGGCTCAAAATATTGCAGTAATTGCAGGATCAATTGAAGATGCTTTTATGAACAAGATCAAGAAGGGTGTTGATGATGCTGCACTAGTGGTAGAGGCAAATGGGGGGTCGGTGAACTACCTCAGAACCCAGAACTATGAAAATTTTGGGCCAGACTTGGTTACTTTGATCAATCAAGCAGTAGCCCAAGGGGTAGATGGAATTGCCATTCCAGTTTGGGTTCCAGATGCACAGGTTCCAGCCTTGCAGGCTGCAGCCGATCAAGGTGTTGTAATTATGCAGTACAATTCTGGGTTTTCGGTCAAAGACGAAATTAGAGCATTGAACTATTTTGGTTCTGATGAATATATCGCAGGTAAGGCTGGTGGCGATTATCTGGCTAAGGCTGGTGCCAAGCATATCCTTTGCCATATTCAGACTCCCGGAGCAATTAATTTGGAAACTCGTTGTCAAGGCGTAACAGATGGTGCCGAACCGCACGGGACCAAAGTAACAATATTGCGTACACCGCCAAATTTAGACGGTGATGTAACTGGAACAGCTGAGGCAATGAAAGCTGAATTCATAGGGGATTCCTCTATTGATGCGATGATAAGCGGGGGAGATTTTGGTGCAGCCGCAGGGGCCAATGCAGTTGCTCAAATCGGTGGCAGCCAGATGGTAAGTGCTTTTGATTACAGTCCGGCCTCACTTGATCGAATTTCGGCAGGTACACAAGTAATGGCAATTGACCAACAACCCTATCTACAGGGATTCTTGGCAACCTCCATGTTGTTTGCCAACCTTAAGTTTGGTACTGAGATTACAACTGATCCGGTATTGACTGGTCCTGCCATCGTTGATGCTTCTAATGTAAATGCGGTAAAAGCAGGTGCTGATCTGGGCGCACGCTAAATGGATTCAGACCCAGGCCGGTAATCCGGCCTGGGTTTTGTATTTTGGTTCTACCAAAGGTATATAAAAAGAAGCAAACTTTGAGGGGGAGTATATGAACGATCACATGCAAGACAAATCTAATGCGCCACAAACTGTTTTGAGTGGTATCCTTGCAGTGGCTCGTCGTCCAGAAGCTGGTGCTTTTGGAGGGCTAGTGATAATTTTTCTTTTTTTTAGCTATTTTGGGTGGGATAGGAATTTTCTTAGTGCATTGGGTACTGCAAGTTGGATGAATTTTGCATCAACAGTGGGAATTATCGCCATCCCGGTTGGATTTTTAATGATATCAGGTGAACTAGACATATCAGTTGGAGCAATGATCCCGGCAGGTAAAATGGTGCTAGCCATTGTGGTTGGGTATTATGGGCTGAATATTTGGCTCGGAGTGTTAGTCACATTACTCATAGCCGGATGTATAGGTTGGGTCAACGGCATACTTGTGACACGAACAAATGTTCCCTCACTAATTGTTACCCTTGCCACTCTCTTTGCAGTAGCAGGCTTGACTTTATTTTTATCCATATACCTAACCGATACGACCCAGCTTGGTTTGCAGGATAGTGATACGGACGCCTTATCCGAATTTGTATTTGGATCTTATCACGCTCTAATGATTGGAGGAAGCGAAAGCCAATTGACACTTTGGCGTGGGCTACAAAGTTCAGTATTCATTTGGTTTATATTCGCTGTTTGCTGTTTTTTCTTTCTACATATTTCGCCATGGGGGAATTGGATCTTTGCTCTCGGTGGGGATCAGGAAAGTGCTCGTAATGCAGGTATTCCAATTAATCGATTGAAGATTAGTTTGTTCATGCTTTGTGCAATGTCTGCTGCCTTGGTAGGCATATGTGAAACAGTTTTATCAAATTCTGCAAGTACAACCACTCAGTTTACAATGATTTTTAATTCAATAATTGCTGTCGTAATTGGTGGTGTATTGCTTACTGGTGGATTTGGAAGTGTTGCTGGAATCTTTTTCGGAACCTTGACACTAGGGATGGTGCAACAGGGGATCAACTATACGAGTTTTGACCGAAATTTGAGCTCACTAATTATCGGAGCAATGCTTCTGATTGCCGTTCTAATGAACAACTTATTCCGCAACGTGGCGACAAGTGCCTCAACAAAACAATAAGTGATTGCCAAAATGCAAAATAATACACCGGTGCTGGAAACCCACTATGTTAATAAAAGTTTTGGACATATCGACGTTTTACATAATATCAATATAAAAGTTCATGAAGGGCAAGTTCTCTGCCTTTTGGGAGACAATGGTGCAGGTAAGTCCACCCTGATTAAAATTCTTTCAGGAGTTTACCAACCAACCCGTGGAAAGATTGCGATGGATGGAAAAACTATTAATTTTATCCGTCCAAAGATTGCCCAGGATATGGGAATTGCCACTGTTCATCAGTTTGGGGGTACATATCCTTTAATGTCTATCGGTCGAAATTTCTTTGCCGGATCTGAACCGACAAGGGGGTGGGGCCCCTTCAAGATATTTGATCGAAAAAAAGCCAATAAAATCGCTATCCATGAAATTCAGAATTTCGGGATTACCAGGATGGATGATGGAGACAGAATGGTTGGAGGGCTTTCTGGGGGCGAGCGGCAATCACTTGCAATTGCCCGTGCTGTATATTTTGGAGCTCGAGTATTGATTCTCGATGAACCAACTGCGGCTCTCGGGGTAAAACAAGCGGCCCACGTCCTGCGAATTGTTAACGAGGCAAAACGGCGAGGACTTGCTGTAATCTTTATTACGCATCAGGTTATGCATGCACTCGCAGTTGGTGATCACTTTGCAGTATTAATTCGAGGTTCAATTGCCGCTGATTTTATTAAGGGCGAAAAAACCCGTGAAGAAATTACAGATCTGATGGCAGGTGGCGAAAGCATGGCTGACTTGGAAGAAGCTATTGATATTTATTGATAGGTCGAAGCTGTGAGCGTAAGACTAGCTTTGATCGGTGCTGGTTTGATGGGGAGCGGTCATGCCAGTATAGTTGCAAAATCCTTACCTGGGGCTTCCTTGCATCTTATCTGTGATTCAGATTTCAAACAAGCTCGTGCCGTTGCCGATGAGTATGGTTCTCAGGATGTTGCCACTGACCCCTATTCGGTAATTTCCCGGCCTGATATTGACGCTGTAATCATTGCAACTCCGGATGACACCCATGCTCCCCTCTCATTGGCTTGTATTAAAGCTGGAAAGCGAGTGCTATGTGAAAAACCCCTTTCACAAAGTTCTTCGGAATGCATTTCGGTAATGGAAGTAGAACAATCAGTTGGTGAACAATTTGTCATGTTAGGTTTCATGCGTCGATTTGACCAAGCTTATATGGAGATGAAGGAAGCAGTTGACCAGGATCAATTGGGGCGAGTGTTGATGATGCATAATTATCACCGGAATGTAGAAACCCCCACCCCAGATTTTACTAGTGCTATGGCCATTACCAATTCCGCTTCCCATGAATTCGATGTAGTACGTCATGTTCTTGGTGTTGAGTATTATTCAATTAATTCCCATAAAGCCCGACGTTTGGATGGAGTAGTTGAACCTGTCCTGATGATACTTGAAACAACTGATAATCAAATTGTATCGATAGAGATCAACAACAATGCCTCATATGGCTATGACATTCAGGCTGAGATTGTGGGAGAGCAGGGGTCTATTTCGGTCAACAATATAGCTTTTACAAAAACTGATAGAAATCTTGCATCATTTACACGCTATGATTCTGATTGGCGGAGTCGATTTCAGGAGGCTTATTTACGCCAAAATTATGCATTTCTGGGATTTGTTGAAAGTGGAATCTTCCCTGAAATGGCATCGGATTGCTGGGATGGCTACTGTGCTGCTAAAGTTGCAGAAGCCGGTGTTGAAGCCCTAGTGACAGGAATGAAACAAACAATTGAAATGATTGAAAAGCCAAAACTTTATCAAGCAAAAAATGGGGTGGGAATTGAAACTGGGTTTTGTCTCTGACAGTCTCGGAGCAATGTCACTTGAAGAATTACTCACCAATGGTGCCAAGTTGGGTGTCAGTGGTATTGAAATTAATACCTGTGGCTGGTCCACGGCACCACATTTTGATCTACAAGAGATGTTAGGTAATACTGAGAAACAAAGAAAATTCAAGGAGGATTTTGAAGATAGAGGGTTGGAAATCATTGCTCTAAACGCCAATGGTAACCCTCTTCATCCCATAGATTCAAAACAAGGTGATGATCTAAAAAATACCATCCGAGTTGCTGGTGAAATGGGTATCAAAAAAATATGTGCCATGTCTGGCTTACCGGCAGGGTCACCATCTGATACAACTCCAAATTGGACCGTTTCTTCATGGCCACCTGAGACCCAAGACATTTTGAATTACCAATGGAACGAAATACTAATTCCATTCTGGTTGGATATTGTAAAGCTGGCCCAGGATTTTGGTATTGAAAAAATAGCAATAGAACTCCATGGGAACCAGTGTGTTTACAACGTACCCACCTTATTAAAATTACGAAAAGCCGTAGGGCCTATTATTGGAGCTAATCTTGACCCTTCCCATTTATTTTGGATGGGAGCAGATCCACTTGTAGTTGCCAAAGCACTTGGCGAGGCAATACACCATGTCCATGCCAAGGACACAATGCTGAATTCACAGGTCCAAGCGATAACAGGTCTTCTGGAAAATGGGCCGCTCATGGATGTCAATAAAAGAAGCTGGTCATTTGTTACTCTTGGTTTCGGCCATGGTGAGGATTGGTGGAGAAAATTCTGCTACCAGCTCAAAATGTCGGGATATGATGGTTGGCTTGCAATCGAGCATGAGGATGTACTTCTGAATTCTCTGGAGGGATTACAGAAATCAGTTGACCTCTTAAAAGGAGTTATACCATTGGAACCTTCCGATTATCTTCCCCAGGAAATCTGAATAATGAACCGTGACTATAACCCCTTTAGGCTAGATTCAAAACAATCTCTAGCAAATTCACAAATCGTGATACCCTCGTCAAAATGCTATCAGTTTGTTGGAAACAGCGTTATGAACCGGAAGCTAAATTTCTGTGACCTTTCTGGTTACGCAAAGCTCTTTATTTGTAGGTTCTGAATCAAAGTTGCAATTGGCATTCGCTTCCTCCAATCATTAGAGCGTAATTAGACCCAAATACAAATTCGGATAAGGCGTCCGTATCACTATCCTGCAACCAAACTGGGTAGTATCGGTTAGCCCATCTTTAACATTTTTCCCTCTCAAAAGTAAAATTAAGGCTCAATTCAACTGTTTTAACATACCCTTAATTTATAATATTACCATATACCTGATAGTTACGTGTCCAAGAGTCCTCCAAAACCTCTCCAAACCAACACTAAATCTCCAACATGTTAGATCAGAGCAACCAAATCAGGAACCACCAAAGACGGTTCACTACGCATGACCCATTGACTGGCGAGAATTCACGGCATGGTCAATCGGTCAAGCCAATGACCTTGCCGCTGACAACGACACGTTTTGCCTGTGCGGATAACACAACCCTCCATCTTCGCACAACAGCGACACCTGATGCTATCCAAACCAAGATCTATCAAAACATGGAACTATCACCACAGCTAATGAATGGACGCAAAGTCAGTGGTTTGACCTAGCATTGATGCGGTCAAAGGCGGGATGAAACCCGCATGACACTCAGAACATGATTGAGGGACTTAAGTGCCGGAAGTGCAACTTAGTAGTGCCCCTTGAATTTTAACATCCCCATTTCTATTGGCTTTCGTGCACTAAATATTAAAGATGGGCTAGTGAACGCACAATAATTGTACAGGATTGTCTACTTCATCCTGGTCAAATGGTGGACGTGTAATATTGCCATGGCGATTGGTCATATCACAAAGTACTGAACAAACTACTACAACGAAAAAGAAGCCATGGTCAATAGTTCGCAAGCGAATTGCCTTAGCAGTATTTGTGCTATCTGACAATGATACAAATGCAATTCAACTGAATTCCATATTATCAACTTTGAACAACAAATACTTTGTAAGTTGGGAAAGCGAGGTTTTTGGGATTCCGTTTTCATCAAAGTTGTTATCAGATAAATAATCCTCAAAACATTTTTGAAGTTCTTCCCATTCCTTGTCTATTGCTGCAAACCAAGCAGTATTTCTATTTCTACCCTTGCTAATTGACATTTGCCTGAAGACTCCTTCGTACGACAATCCCAATCTTTGTGCAGCATATCTGCTTCTGCGATTTAACGCATTACATTTCCATTCATAGCGCCGATAGCCATTTTCGAACGCCCATTTCATCATCAGGTACATAGCTTCAGTACCTTCTTTGGTTCTTTGGAGTAACGGTGAATAGTTGATATGTCCGACCTCAATTGAACCATCTGGTGGGTTTATTCGCAGATAACTTGCCACACCAACAGATTTTTTATCAGAAGTTCTGACAATTGAAAAAAATATTGGGTCATCTAAAGCTGTTACTTTACTTACCCACTCTTCGTAGCTTTCCAAAGTATTGAAGGGTCCATAGGGTAAATATCTCCAGTTTTGACCCTCAGTATCTATTGCATTGGCGTCAAACAAGTCTTTTGCATGCTGCGAAACATCTAATGGTTCCATTTGTACTGAAATGCCCTTCAATATTTGTCCCTTTGGGTGAGGAGGGATAACAAAATTTTCTACAACAAAATCCTCTTTCATTACATTCCAAAAAATAATGAACTGTTTTGCTTTGCCTTTAGGATTTGTAATAGTTCAAGCAGTTTGTAAGATTGCCTGTCAGGAGGCAAAAAACAATACGCAATTGTTAGTAAGGTTGTTCTATAACTCTATGATAAAAATAAAATTGTGCTCTTTTATTACTTCTCGGTAGTAACCGTTGAGTTCAATGAAATTTATTTCAACCAATTAGAAATTTTTTATTTTCTTAATCATCACCTTCACTTGCATTATATCGTTTATAACGGTCATATATGGATTCTCCATCTTTCATCCAGTAAGCACGGCCATTGACCTTATATCTATGCCCTTTTCTGCGCTCTAAGATGTTTGCTGCTTCACTTGCGCTAACAATTTTACCCTCGAACTTGACCTTGTTTCTTGAAATTACTCTTGCAGTAATGCTTTTATCTTTTGAATAGAAAAGAACATCACCTTCGTAAACATGTGCTTCAGCAAAGGTGTAGCTTTTTTTTTCACCACTCCTTTCACCGATTCTTGGAGTAACTTCACGTCCGTTAGTAAGCTTGAGGGCAGAAATTACTTTTTGTGCATCAATCAGAAAAAATTCTTTTTTATTACTCACTCTAGCTCCAGAAAATGCATCATGAACATTCCTCTCAACAGTGGCATCATTTTCAACTTCGACAGCGTATTCACAACGAAATGCATATGGTACGCTCGAGTTGTCAAGTTGTCTCTTCAGATCTTCTAAATCACTAGTACGACCAACTTTAACGTATTTATCAAACGCTGGATTGGTTAAAACATAAACGACACCCATCAATTTTCTCCTATTTTGCGTATGGTTAACTTCAGTGACACTTTTTTTACACCATTCATATTATCACACGCCTTTGGCCACGTTGCATTATTTATCTGAGTGACATTCCAACACGTGGTAGTAAGTCTATCCCTGCACCAAGCTTACTAGGCTCAATAATAAAATTCCGAACTAACCAAAATGAAGTGCTATGTCCAGTTATAGCAGTAATTGAAACAACTTCTTTACACCTATAAACATTTTCGCTCTTGTGTTAGAGCTTTTTTATTAGCGTGTTTTTTATCTGTCCTCGCTAGGATAGGTCTCGCTTGGCTTGCTCATGAATTCTTTCCTAAAGCTCTGGTGTTCATCCCCAACCGATACAATTTTAGCATATTCTTATACTGCCACCCTCATAACTTTGATTGACACTATACAGGAATTACCAGATTGATGAAAATTCAGAGAGTTTTAATCAAGTTTGAACCCTATGATTTTTATAACCCTTATATAACTCATGGAAGACTAGGTCTTTTATTTGCGGGTTCGAATCTATTTTTTCATAGAAATCAAATTTCCCATTTGAGTATTTTTCAACCATTATTTGATCGAGCCTCTTTTTGAAGTAGCTCTTTTTATTGTCTTCGGAGTTGCTTTCGTTCAAGTATAATCCTGTATCTGAATCTTCAATTAAACTCTTGTTGAGACTAGCGAATTCAAGTTTGTCTTTTTCATTCAGAATAATTCCATAGGTGTTATTCAATTGATTGATAATTTCGGTCAAGAAGTCGTATTCTAATTCCCTTGAACTAAAGCAAGGGTAATTCTCAACAGGTTGAATTCCTGCGCTTATTGGCTCTAGACTTTCATTATTTTCATGAACTTTTTGAATTCTGAGTGAATCTAATTCAATCGCATTCAAGATATTGAACCGATCTCCCTGACGCTTGGGCAACTTCTTATGGAGATACTTAAGGAATATAAAAGTCTTCTCTAGTTCAATATCTGAGAAGTTAATGATCTGAGATAGAAACCCATACAGATGATTGTAAGATTGGATATTATTTCTATAATCTTCTTTTAACTTATCGTCATCAATGGAGTTATACTTGTCAACCACCTGGTCAAGAATTGGATGAAGATCGCCTTCATCTCGATTATGGTCGTAGAAGACTTCACAGAAACGATTAACATCCTCATTGGTAAATAAATAGAGGTCATAAATCTTCCTTTTAAGATCATACAATCGGTTGGGATCTGTTTCGCTTTCAAGGAACGTTGATTTATAAAATCTTTGAAAAGATTCACGAATATCATCAAGTTTATTTACGAAATCCAAGACGAATGTTTGGGACTTACCTGAAGCAGTACGGTTTAAGCGTGATAGCGTTTGAACACATTGGACACTACGAAGTTTCTTATCCACATACATGGATTGAACCAAAGGTTCATCAAAACCTGTAAGAAATTTGTTTGCTACTACAAGGAGACGATATTTTGGGCTTTTTAATCCGAGAGGAACGTCTCCATTTTGACCAATAGATTGGTTGCATGTTTGCTCAGTATATTTCTTACCATCAACGGTAACTTCACCTGAAAACCCAACCAAACAATGATATGAGGTGCCTCTCATTTTAAGTTGCTGGTTAATTTCATTGAAATACCTGACACAGTTTTTTCGTGATTGAGTGACTACCATTCCACGTGATTGACCTTTTATCTCTTTTGATCCTTTATTTATCCAATGATCTAAAATAACCTGAACCTTATTTTTGACCGTCAACTTATGTGAATCGACGTACCTAATGATTTCTCCTTTGACCTTATCTTTAGGAACCTCTATGTCGCCATCAATGGTTTTTTTTACTTTGAAGTAACGTTCATAGGTGGTGTAATTCAATAGAACATCCAAAGTGAAGCCTTCGTAGATGGATTGATGCATTGAATAAGTGTCAAATGGGTTAAAGGTTCCTTCGGGTGTCTTGGCTCCAAACAACTCAAGTGTTTGTTCTTTTGGTGTCCCTGTAAATCCAAAGAATGAGATGTGATCTTGTCGCCCTCGACTTTGTATCACTTTTCGTAACATCTCTTCGTAATCAAAGGCATCATCATCTTTATTCTTTGATAAAGACCTCTTTAATTCTTTGGATAACTCACCCGACTGACTTGAATGGACCTCGTCAATGATGACCGCAAAAGTCCTATCACCAAGTGATGCGATTGTTTTAGAAATGAATGGGAATTTCTGAATAGTTGTGATGACAATAGCTTTACCTTGCTCTAAAAACTTCTTCAGTTCTTTAGAACCATGTTCAACCGCATTCACAACACCAATGATTTTTTCGAATGAGCGAATTGTATTTCGGAGTTGGTTATCAAGAACCTTTCTATCTGTCACAACAATTATCGTATCAAACATAGGCGTAGTATCACCTTTGTATCGATACAATGAATTGAGGGTATAAGTTAACCAACAGATTGAATAGGATTTACCAGACCCTGTTGTATGTTGGACGAGATATTTTTTACCTACACCGTCCTTAATTAATTGACAACGAAATTTACGGATAAGATTGAGTTGGTGATACCGAGGGAAGATTAGTAGTTCATTTTCTTTTTTTTCAATTTTCTCCGTCTTGTTGTTGAAGATGTAATCTTTCTTTTTCGCCACATGAACAAAGTTTTCAATAATATCAAGAATAGATGAAGGAAGGAGTATTTCTTCCCAAAAATACTTAGTTCGATATCCCTTTTCAACAGGTGGGTTTTCACGATCTTTGTTGTAAGGAAGGAAAGAGGTCTTTTTACCTGCTAACCGAGTAGACATTGAAATATTGTTATTATCGATACAAAAATGAACCATACATCTTTTAAATTCCAGTAAAGGTTCTTTTGGATCACGATAATGACGATATTGACTTTCAGAATCTTTGAAATTTTGTCCTGTGAGTTGGTTCTTTAACTCCATGGTTACAATGGGGAGACCATTCAGAAACAGAACCATATCTATTGAGTTTTCGTTTTTGTTAGAATAATGAAGTTGCCGAACAACCGTAAAATGGTTTGACTGATATAGATTGAAGTGGTCAGGATTGAGATCACTCTTCGGCTTGAAGTAACAGAGGTTAAGATTGATGCTACGGTCAACAACTTGATTTCTTAAGACATCAATAATTCCTCGTTTTGAAATCTCACTTGAAATACGAGTTAGAACTTTATTCTCGACATCCTGGTTATAGATTTCTTGAAGTCGAAGCCAATTATTTGGTTGGGTTAAGCGAATGAAATTAATGACCTTAATTGGGATTAAACATAGATTACGGTCATATTCACTACTTATAATCGATGAATAACCAACCGACTTAAGGTGACCCTCAATATATTCTTCGAATCGTTTCTCAGTAGGAAGTAAATCACTCATCTCATTCCCTCCGATACACTGATCTTGCCAGTTACAACAGAAGATATGAGTGTTTGACGGTACTCAGAATATAGATTAATTTTTTTTTCTAATAGGAAAATGGTTTTATCTATTATTTCATTCTTCTTATCTAGATACCGAGAGATTGATTTTTGTTCAATTAAGGGGGGTAGGAGAGCAATTACATTTTCGAAAGAGTTATCATAAAGTCTGAGTCTGGAATTAGTAATACCTTTAGAATTTCGTCTAAATTCAGATATGTATACATCGGACCTCAATAGATAGTTAAAGTAAGTAGGATCACAATTATTGTTGAATGAAAAAACAGAATATGCTGGGGAAACTATACCATCATAAGAGCTCACTCCTAGACCTCGTTTCCACACAAGCATAATGTTGTTTACTAAATCACCCTTTTTTACAATTCGATAGCCTATCAGGTTTTCGGATCTACTTAAATTCTCGTCGTCACCTTTCAATTCTCGTCGTTTAACAATTCCTTTTTTTTCAGTTACTGAAAGGAGTTCCTCTTCTCCAGATTTAGAAAGTTCTTTTTGAGAATTTGTTAAGTATTTTAGTCGAACAGTTTCCCAATTTTTTGGTATCTCACAGATCCACTTAACACCGCTATCTTTCGTTTCTACATTCGAGTCAAGACCATTCGTGACACAATGATTGATCAATGAAATTCGTTGTTCTTTGAGGAGCTCAATTTTCTTTTGAATTCTCTTGATCAGAGAATCAATCAGATATGTTTTCTTATCAAGAAAATGAGCGATAAGTTCCTGGTCGGTGGGGGGGGGGTAAGAACTTTCAATTTGACAAGATCTGAGGAATTAATTATTGGATAACAAACGCCTTCAGATTCGCTGATTAATCTATCAATGAACCAATCAGAGACAACAAAATAGTAAAGATACCTAAAGTTTAATTTATTATTTTTCTTTCGAAGAACACAGAATCCAGTTGATCCTATAAGGTTTTGACATTCTGGAACTTGACTGATTGTTCTCATATAAGCACTAACGGTTGATATTATAATATCATTTTTTCGAAGAACTCGTCTTGCTCTTGAAGGTGCATCTTTAAATCTGATTTTTTTACCGAATTTGATACCGGAATATTGATCAACGTCACTGATTTGTATGTAGTTGAATTCAAAATCTGGATCAGTTCTATTATCTAAGGTCTCGGAATTAAAATCAACTAGATATTTTAATTTCACCATAGACCATCCATCAGGAATTTTTCCTAACTGATCATGACAAGAGTCAAGATTTTTCTGATCATTCAATGTATATCTCCAACGATAACTTTTTGAGCTCTTCATCAAGAGATTTCAATTCTGAAGAGATTTCCTTCAAGCTTCTGAGAGGAGTGAATTTTTGGAAATATTTATTGAAGTTGATCTCATAACCAATTTTATCCTTTGAACGGTCCATCCATGAATCTAGAAGGAATGGTTTCACCTCTTGGTTGTAATATTCCTCAATACTTTCTGACAATGGAATTCGTTCATAGTCCCGTTTTGAGGTGTCAGGCTTCGGGTTACCTTTTCGGTCTGTCTTTATTTTACCGTCTTCCATAAGTGGTTGTTCAATGACAACTTTTGTATACCCAAAGAAATCGTTAGGAAAAATCTTACAGTATTCGCTCTCTTCGTTTTTTTGATAAATCTCAAACAATTGTTGGGTTTGTTCTTCAGTGATGTATTTACCTTTGGCTCCAAGGTTTTTCTTCATTGCGGTCCAGAAAGAAGTTCCATTAATTAGTTGAACTTTACCTCTACGATCTAATGATTTTTTGTTTGTCAAAATCCAAATGTAGGTTGTAATGCCGGTATTGAAGAACATCCGATCAGGAAGTGAAACAATACAGTCCAACCAATCATTCTCAATGACCCATTTTCGAATTTCTGATTCACCACTACCAGCGTCACCTGTAAAAAGTGGTGAACCGTTAAAGACGATGCCGATACGAGTTCCATTTAGGTCCATCTTGTGTATGAGATGCTGAAGGAATAACAATGATCCATCTGAAGTTCGAGGTGTTCCAACAAAGAAACGACCATTAGGGTCTTTGGCTTCTTCTTTCACGAATTCTTCTTCTGATTTCCAACTTACACCAAATGGTGGATTGGTGATCATGTAATCAAACTTACGACCAAGATAACAATCACCTGATATCGATGAGGTAGGACCCTGGATATTATTTGGATTCTCGTCCATCATTAATAGATCGGACTTGCAGATTGAATAAGTTACATCGTTCAACTCTTGACCATACAAATCGATCTTGAGATTTAGGTTGATGTTCTCAAGAACCCATTCTTTACCGATGGTTAACATACCACCTGTTCCACAGCATGGATCGAAAACGGATCTAATTTTACCTTCACCTTGAAGGTCTGTCATATCACCTCCAAACACAAAAGAGACAAGAAGTTTCACAACATCACGTGGTGTGAAGTGGTCGCCACTCTCTTCGTTGGACATCTCTGAAAACCTACGAAGAAGTTCTTCATAAACAGTTCCCATTTGATGATTGTCAATCTTTTTTGGGTGAAGGTCAAACTCTGAGAATTTTTCGATCAGAAGAAATAGACGATTGTTTCTATGAAGTTTCTTAACCAATGGATTAATTGAGAAGTTCTCAATGATGTCCAATACATTTGCTGAATATCCCTGAACATAGTTTTCGAAGTTCAACAAAACGTTAGTAGGGTCTTTCTTGATGCGCAATAGATCAAACTTTGAACTATTATAGAAAGTTAGTCCAATTTGACTAAGAATGACAGGAGTGGGATCTGATAGTTTTTTGAACTTGTTATAAAGTTTGATTACTTCATCCTTTTTTGGTTCTAAAACACAATCTAGACGTCTCATAACAACAAAAGGCAAGATGACTCGACCATACTCGGATGGTTTAAAGAGACCACGAAGGACTTCGTCTGCTGCTGACCAAATCATGGATGACAGTTTAGTCGTGTTATTCATTTGCTATTATTCCCATTCAATTGTTCCTGGAGGCTTAGAAGTGATGTCGTAGGTCACTCGATTGATGCCTACCACCTCATTGACAACACGATTAGCGGTTTGTGATAGAAATTCATGTGAAAAAGGATAGTAATTTGCTGTCATCCCATCGACACTGGTGACTGCACGAAGAGCACACACATTTTCATACGTCCGACTATCCCCCATAACTCCTACTGTGTTTACTGGAAGGAGGACTGCAAATGCTTGCCAAATGTCATCATAAAGACCAAAGAGATTGATTTGATCCAAAAAAATTGCATCAACCCTTCTGAGTAAGTCAAGACGATATTGTGTTACCTCTCCAATGCATCGAATTGCTAGACCTGGACCTGGAAATGGATGTCTACGAATAAACTCCTTGGGTAAACCTAGCTCATGCCCAAGGAGTCTGACTTCATCCTTGAACAGCTCTCTTAATGGCTCTACGAGTTTAAATGGTATGTCTAGAGGAAGCCCTCCAACGTTGTGATGAGACTTTATCGTCTCACTTGGTCCTCCTGAGTGACTCACTGATTCAATAACATCAGGATAAAGCGTACCTTGAGCCAAAAACTTATGGTCTCTGAGTTTTTCTGCTTCATTGTTAAAAATATCAATAAATGCTGACCCAATAATTTTGCGCTTGCTCTCTGGCTCACTTACACCCTTAAGTCGACTTAAAAATTGTTTGGATGCATTCACCTCAATAAATGGTATGTTGAAATGTTGCTTAAAGATTTGTGATACTTCTTGAGCCTCATTTTTCCTTAGCAAACCATGATCAACAAAAATACATGTAACTTGATTAGGGAATGTATTGTGCAATAATATGGCGGTTACTGATGAATCAACGCCACCAGAAAGGGCACAAATAATCTTTTCATTACCAACTTGATCTCTGAGTTTCTTGGCAATTTCATCCTTAAATTGTCGCATTGTCCAATCAAACGAAAATCCAGCAATCCGAACAAAGTTTTCTAGAAATTGTGCTCCATTGACCGTATGGTAAACCTCTGGATGAAACTGAATGCCATAAAAGTGCTTTGATAAATCGGCTATCACCGCAAAAGGGCTGTTTGCAGAATGAGCAATGCCTTTGAATCCTACTGGGAGAGAAATCACTCGATCACCATGAGACATCCAAACAACCTCACTTCCGTCTGTAAAGAGGTTTTTGAATATAGTTAGGTTTGAAGCCTCATTAGAACTGAATACTTCTGCCCGTCCAAATTCTCGGATATTTTCTTGTTCTACTATTCCGCCAAGCTGAGAAGTCATCACTTGCTGGCCATAGCAAATTCCTAAAATCGGAATTCCTAGAGAGTAAATTGCTACTGGAGGTTTTAAAAATTCTGCATCCGTTACTGATCCAGGTCCACCAGAAAGAACGATCGCCTTGGGCTGTTTGGATATTAAAAATTCTGGGTTTATGTTCTGGCAGGGATGTATTTCACAATATACCTTGAGCTCACGTAACCTTCGCGCAATGAGCTGGGTTACTTGACTCCCAAAATCGATAATCAATAACAATTCATTCTTTGATGTGGTCATATCCTCACAGCCTTACAATTATTGTCATACTACTTGACAGAAAAATTAGGGCTTTGGTAGCGATTCCGAATTTGTAATACTTATTCACTTCTATTTCTAACCATTTTTTGCAGTCAATTTTTTCCATTAACAGGATATATCGCTGAACAATTTGACAAAAATAAGAGGGTGTCATTGCAAGGGGCTTAGTACATTATGAACATTTTAATGAAAAAATAATATCTTTATTTTTCAAAATAAACCCAAATTCGCTTGAATTTTTTCATTGGAGCAGTCCCTTGGAGAAATAACTAAAAAGGGGTAGGGCTCTATTGTATCTCATCAATGGAATTGAAATTATTTTTTTCAACCTCAATTTTTCTTTGTTTTCTCTATGATCTTGTGATGCAATCAATTCTAGATGTCTGTTTTCCTTTGGATTGCCCAATGACTCCTTATCGAAATGGCCAAAATCATTTGCCGGTCACAATAATTGACGCAATATTGGCAACTGCTCTTGAACAGAGCACATCTCATAAAGTGAATGCGTGATTTAAGGAAAGTGAGGTTACTTCTAGTTGAGTGCTCTTCTGAACACTCAGAGAGACAAAGGTACACACGTCTACATGTTGTATAAAATCAAATTGACATATTGATGTTTCCGGCAAATTAAATTCAGAAAATTATCTTTAAATGGATTGAAACATCAGGGAATGATTGGAATTTATGGGCATAATGGAACTAAACATTCAATTCAAGCGAATGTTAAATGGAATTGTAGGTAAAATTTGAGAGGGAATAGTCTTATTACGAATCAATTCTAATTTTCAGTTACAAAGGACTACGACTATGAATTCAGAAATTCCATCTCGGGAAAGACGAAGGCGCACTGGTGGAGGAAGTAAACGGCGAACTGAAAGGAGTGCCGTAAAAATTGAAACCGTAGGCTATATTGAAAGAACTCTTCCCAATATTGACATTTTTAATTCAGAGGCGATCGAACTTATTGAACACAATGCTGAATTGATACTTGAGGAAATTGGATTTGATTTTGTTGATAACCCAAAGGGTTTGAATCGCTGGAGTGAAGCAGGAGCGGATATTGATGGCGAACGAGTAAGACTTCCCAAAGGACTTGCCAAAAATTTAATAAAAACTGCTCCATCACAATTCACCCAGCATGCTAGAAATCCACAAAAAAGCGTTCTAATCTCACCTCATACACAAGTTTTTGCACCGGTATATGGTCCGCCATTTGTTCGCACCCTTGAAGGCGAAAGACGATATGGAACAATTGAGGACTTCAGAAATTTTGTCAAACTCGGTTACATGTCCAAGTGGCTCCAGCACTCTGGAGGAACTGTTTGCGAGCCAACTGACCTTCCTGTAAACAAGCGCCATTTGGATATGATTTATGCCCATATAAAATATTCCGATAAGCCCTTTATGGGGTCCGTCACTGATCCCGCTAGAGCACTTGATTCAGTTGCTATGGCACAAATTGTCTTTGGCGACGAATTTGTTAATAGCAATACCGTATTGACCTCTTTGATTAATGTGAATTCACCTTTAACCTTTGATTCGGTTATGATGAACGCCTTGGAGGTTTACGCTGAGAATAATCAGGCAGTTATTCTATCACCATTCATTGTTGGTGGAGCCATGTCACCGGTCTCAATTATCGGGACTCTGACTCAAGTTCTGGCTGAAGTTTATGTCGGCATTTCCTATTCCCAATTGGTACGTAAAGGTGCTCCGGCTATCTTTGGGACATTTGTGACTTCAATTGATATGAATTCTGGAGCTCCAACTTTTGGTACTCCTGAGGCAACAAAAATAATTTACGGAGCTGGGCAACTCGCTCGAAAATTGAATTTACCCTACCGCTCAGGTGGAGGATTATGCGGCTCAAAACTACCCGACGCTCAAGCAGGATATGAATCGGCAACAAGTTTGCAGGCCAGTTTGTTGGCCGGAGTTAACTTTATGCTCCATTCCTGTGGTTGGCTGGAGGGTGGGCTGGTTTCATCCTATGAAAAATTTGTTATGGATGCCGACCAACTTGGTGGCTTACACCAATTGGCTGCAACAATTGACACGACTGATAATGGTCAAGCATTGGATGCCATCAGAGAAGTTCAACCAGGTGGGCATTATCTTGGATGTCAACACACCCAAAACAACTTCCTGGATGCCTTCTGGAAATCCGATTTATTTGATCATGGGCCGTTTGAAACTTGGTACGAAGAAGGGGCTAGGGATACTCAACAATTCGCCAGAGAACGAGTTAAAAAACTGCTCAGCGATTATCAGCTTCCGGTATTGGATAATGCGATAGATGAGGCCTTGCTTGAGTTCATGCAGAGACGCAAGAACCTCGTACCTGATTCTTTTGTATAGTCCGGTTGGTTAGGGGGAACCCTGGGAACTTAATCCCAGGGTCGTATTCGTTAATTAAGAGGAAAACTCATAGCCACGTTCGCCATGGGCCGCCATGTCAAGGCCAGAAATTTCGTCTTCATTGGCTACACGTATCGGCACAATCAAGCCAACAACTTTAACAATTATGGTTGTCATGATTACTGTGAATACACCAACGATTACTACTGAACCAATCTGGGCAACCCAGCTTGCGTCCGCATTGAAAACAGCTATCATGATGGTTCCAAATATACCGCCAATGCCGTGTACCGCAAAGACATCAAGAGTATCATCAATCTTGATCATCTGCTTGACGAAATCAACACCAAACTGACACAAAACGCCAGCTACGGAGCCTATAATCAGCGCTTCAACAGGTCCAACAAAACCGGAAGCAGGAGTGATTGATGCTAATCCCGCAATTGTCCCTGTGACCAGTCCAACCAAAGAACATTTTCCAAACCGAATTTTTTCCATCAAAATCCAAGTTAAAGATGCTGCTGCGGCTGAAATATGAGTCACAGTTATTGCCATTGCTGCACCACCATCGGCTGCTAATTGTGAGCCGCCATTAAAGCCAAACCAACCGACCCATAATAGGGCGGCACCCATCATGACCAAGCCTGGAGCATGGGGTGGTTTAGACTTATCACTTCGTGGACCAAGAAAGAAAGCAATTACCAAAGCGGCTATTCCGGCACTTTCATGAACAACAATACCGCCGGCAAAATCAAATGTTCCAATATCTGGACCGTAAATGCCACCTGCCGCTAACATTCCGCCACCCCAAATCCAATTCGCAATCGGGGCATAGCAAAGAAGCATCCAAGCGCCAGAAAATATAAGAACAAAGGCAAAGTTTATTCTTTCAACATATGCACCCAAAATGAGGGCAGGGGTGATGACAGCAAATGTCATTTGAAATGCAAAAAATAAAACTTCTGGAATAGTGCCCGAAAGAGTATTGGCATCAACTCCTGATAAAAAGACTCGGCCAAAACCGCCGAAAAAACTTGAATCACCACCGCCGAATGCAATTGAGTAGCCAACAACTAGCCATAAAATACTCATTAAACAAGCAATCGAATAACACTGAGTGAATACACTTAGTACATTTCTGGCTCGCACTAGTCCCCCATAAAACAGGGCTAATCCAGGAAGAGTCATTAAAAGTACTAAGGCAGTCGCAACAATAATCCAAGCTGTATCTGCTCCTACCATTATTATCTCCAATATAAAAATTTAAAATAAAATCAATGTTTGATTAACCGGGTTTTTTTACTCGTCCCCTTCAATGAGATTCTGCGACTTTAAGTGTCGGTATAGATCAGGGTACACAAGCAACATATTCTTCTTGAACACTTCATCCGAAAGACAACTAAACTCACGCCATAATTGCGGAATTATCATTTGGTCTGTCGTTTGTTCTAGTCGGAAATCAACCCGTAAAATTAGAATTTTAATCTAATCCAAATAATAATAATAACATAATTAGGAAAAAAATAAACCCTGAAATTATTCCGGCTAGCAAATCATCAAGAATTATGCCGAAAGGATTTTTGATGCGGTCGACCCATCCAATTGGGCCAGGTTTCCATATATCCAGAAGTCTAAACCCCAAAAATAAGATGCCGAGATTAAGGATAAATATCCCAAATAATTCCGGTTTCATAAGCCAATTAACTCCCCAACCTTCTTGTATGAGTGTGAAAATTTTAGCTGTCTCTCCTTGAGGTAAATCGTGGGGTGAATAAATCAGCACAAGCGGCCAAAGTGCCGCTAACTGACCAATCCATTCATCAATTACGATTTCAGAAGCATCAATTTGCGAAAAATTATCTTTTGCGAGATGGATACAGACGAGACTGAGGCAAATACTCCCAAAAAGAATCAACAAATAGAAATAAGGGCTTAGATTCCAAATGATCAAACCGCCAACGAATAGAGTTACCAAAGAAGCCCAAGTACCAGGTGCTTTTGGTAAATATCCTACTCCAAATAGAGTCACGGTCCATTTACTCAGAGTTTTCATCATTCAAATTCGATTAAAACGAGTGATCATTTTTGGTGTGATCAATTGAATAGGCTTTGGTTTGCGATCAAATCTTAACGATAGTCGCTGTTGCAAGAGCCATGATACCTTCCTTGCGGCCCATAAAACCCAATTTTTCTGAAGTGGTCGCCTTAATGTTGACACGCTCAATCGGAATATTCAGCAAAGCAGCAACGCGTTTTTGCATAGTACCTTGGTGGGGTCGTATCTTGGGTTGCTCGCAGACAAACGTACAATCAATTGAAGTGAGTTGATAACTTCGTTCAGAGAGTTGTCGACGTGCATGCTCAACAAAAAGGCTTGAATCTGCATCTTTCCATTGCATTTCCTCAGGCGGGAACCATGTCCCGATATCACCAATTCCAAGTGCTCCATAAATCGCATCAACGATGGCATGAAGCCCGACATCAGCATCCGAATGACCAATAAGTGATTGATGGAATGGAATTTCAACACCACACAAAACGATCTTTTCACCTGGCCCTAAAACATGAACGTCGACTCCCTGACCAGTTCGAACATCAATGAAGTGACTCAAGTGACTTCTAGCAAAATTTAAATCTTCGGGAGTGGTAATTTTTAAATTCATCCGTTCACCTTCTACTATTTTAATTGACATTCCAGCTTGGACAGCAATTGCTGCACAGTCAGGAGTATCCCCCGTCCGATTTAAATACGCCTGATGAATTGCCTCAAACTTAAATGTTTGAGGTGTTTGAACGAGTAATTTATAATCCCGAGAAAGATTTTCCTTTAACTGCTCATCTTCACTTGTCCAGAGTGCATCGGATAATCGAATTGCAGGAACAGCTGCTTCGGTATGTTCCATCGCGCTAATCAAGTTTGATATCATGTGGCTAGAGAGGAAAGGGCGTGCTGCATCGTGAATTAGAACATGCGATGTCCCTGTTTGGGCCAATGCTTCTAATCCGGCGAACACTGATTCTGTTCGGCTTGACCCTCCGTAAGTAATTTCAATTTGATCATCTAAATTGGGTGCAATAAGTTCGTCAAATAATCTTCGATGCTCTTGAGCGATAACAACCACACAAGAATTTATTTCTGTATGGGCAATAAAACGATTTATTGTGATTGCCAATACACATTGACTACCAATTGTTTGATATTGTTTGGGAGGAAATAATCCGGCACGATGCCCAGACCCTCCAGCAACGATGACGGCGTCTACTTTCATGGGTTTCAAAATATCATAATCCTAAATTATAAGGTCACTATAATGATTCGTTATAATGGAATTATGCAAAAGCAGAATGATACAATTAACAAATTCCTAGGATTGAACTACAATTGAAGATTTATTGTGGTAAGCAGGATGATTCCTTGGTAATTTATTACCAAAATTTGGATACGAATTCCTTAATATCTTTTTTCAGCTGCTAGGGTCAGGGGAATAGATTGGTACCTACCAGAATTAAGATTGTTGCAAGCATTTCAAAGTCTTTTCCTTTGTTTGTGCTTGGGCTATTACCCGTTATTGTCGGGTCAACTTTGTTAATCTGGGACCAGGCGGATATCGCTGCGCCTGAGTCAATTTATATCATCCTAGTTAATTTCGTCTATATTATCACCTTGATTATGGTTTTGCTGTACACCCTAATCAAAAAATTCAATTTGCAGCGTAACCCCGATGTAAAATCTTCCCTTTACTTAACTCTGACCCGTGCATTCGCTTTTGTAACCATTATTCCCTCTGTCATGCTGGCGATTATTGCTAGCCTCGGTATTAATATTGGATTGCGAGGAAATATTGCCAACGAGTTTGTTGATGAGATGAAGGTTGCCGGGGATGCTGTCATTTCATATTTCGATATCAAAGCGGCTGAATTACAAAACTATAACAGCGAAATTGCATTAGCCCTTGAAAGGATCTTCTTCTTTAATCAAGACATTAGTGAGGGAGAACTACGAAAAGCATTTCAAGACCTCCAAAGCGATTTCCGAATTGGCAAGTCGTTTATAATCGACAGTGATTGCAATATCGTTGCACGGGGAGTTAACAGCTACCTTTTTGACTTTACCGATCCCCCAACAAATTTCCTTCGTGAATTACCCACTCTGGACCAGCAGAATCTGAGTTTGAGTAATTGCGGCGAAATCCTTGATCGGAACTCTTTTTCCAACCTTGAGTACATCGTTTGGAATCAACGTAACAGTCCCAAGGGAATCATTTATCAGTTACCAAATTCTAGTCAACTTCACTCTGTAACTCACCTTCGTTATTCCAATAATTACTTTCTTTTTGTTTCAACTGAGCTCATTCAGACATTGGTCGATCTCCAAAAATCAATTTCCGAAGAGTCAACGATCATCACCGGTGAGGTTCCTCAATTGATTGAAACTCTCTTAAATTATTCAATCATTTTATTAGCAGGGGGGGCACTGCTTATTTTTATCGTTGTTCCGCAAGGATTACTGTTTGCCAATCGAATCAACAAGCCCGTTAAAAATTTAGCGATTGCCGCTCGAAAAATTGGTGAAGGCGACCTCAAGACAAAATTCTCGACTGAAGGTTCTGATGAAATCGCATTGTTCAGCCGAATCTTTAAGGAAATGGTTGAAAAACTAGACCACAGTATTAATCGGGAAATTTCAATTCGTATGCTTGCGGAAAGTCGCGAGAGAGAATTTCGCGAAGTTCTTTCTAATATCTCGTCAGGAGTTATTGGCTTAGACGTCCAACATAATGTTATTTTTATCAACAATTTCGCTATCGAAAAACTTAATCTTGGCGGTAATTTACCAAGAAATGCTCCAATCAGTTTTCTTTACACACAGCCCTTAAGTCAACTCGTACCTGAATTTGTCCCGATCGTTGATGAACTTTATCAATCACATGATAAAACAATCGACCGAAAGCTGGAATTTGCCCATGATAACTATGTCAGGTCTCTATTGATTAAAGCGGCCAAGCGTTTTGATAAGAATGGAGAACCTGAAGGCTATGTCATCGCTTTCGATGATATTAGTGACCTCGTTAATGCTGAACAAAAATCGGCTTGGGCAAGTGCTGCCCAGCAAATAGCTCATGAAATAAAAAATGCCTTTACCCCAGTTTCGGGTGCACTAGACTTGCTCAGGGATAACATTAATACAAAAATTAAAGAGGCCAAAATTCAGCAAATGGAAAAATATGTTGATATCGTTGAAGAATCGATGCACGGATTGCTTAGAATATCACAAGAGTTCTCTGAATTTGCTAAACTTCCTGAACCAACACTTGAGCTTGCGAATATCGTTAAAGTCTGCGAGTCAGCACGTGACAACGAGCTTCACAGGGGCGAGAATATGTCAATATTAATTGAAAATAATTTGAAGTCAAACATGCTCCTATTTGATTGGGATCTCATGCGGCAAGTTATGGTCAACCTATTGAAAAATGCTCGGGAGGGAATAAATGCTAGGATGAAGTTAAATCCTAAAGACCCTATTGCACCTCTAATCAAAATCGTCTTGGAAGAAACAGAAGGCGAAGTTCTAATCAATGTATTAGATAACGGCATTGGCTTCTCTCGGAACTTAAAAATGAGTGAATATAAAAAACCTTTTGTTACATTTAATAAGGAAAATGGAAGCGGACTTGGATTGGCTTTCACTGACCGTATAATTGATGGTCATGATGGTCGGATTACTTTAGGACATGCCTCACCCTTTGGTGACGATTCCCATTCTGGAGCACATATTATAATTCACCTCCCTAATTTAACGCACAAGCTAACGTAAAACCAAACCCTATTGAGGCGTATTAATGGATGATATTTTAATCGTTGATGACAACTCAAAAATCCGTAGCATTCTCGCAGAACTTCTTCAAAACAGGGGTTATAAAACCCGCGAGGCAAACTCTGGCTCTTCTTGTCTAAAGCATTTTTTTGATTCGAAACCTAGCTTGGTTTTGCTGGATATCCGACTAAGCGACCCCGAAATGGATGGTATTGAGGTGTTAAGTCGAATTCGCAAAAATGACGCCGGGACACCTATCATTGTAATGTCAGGGCATGGTACCATCGAAATCGCGGTGAAAGCCATGCAGATGGGAGCTTATGATTACCTAGAAAAGCCGATTATGACTGGCCGGCTTATGAATATCATCAAAAACTCCATGGAGTTAGTTGCCTTGCGGCGGCGAGTTATGCAACAACCCATAGATCAAGAAGAGTTTCCGGTATTAATTGGTTCATCACCTCGGTTTATTTTTTTTAAAAACCAATTAGACGAAGTCGCAAAAAACTTAAAAGCACGAGTCCTTCTAAATGGACCTCAAGGATCCGGGAAATCTGCCGGTGCTAAATATATTCATTTAAAATCTCAATTCGCTAATGGACCATTTATAACAGTCAATCTCCCGACCATAGCTAGTGACCAAGTTATGGCTGCTCTGTTTGGTAAAGTTACTGACTCTTCCTATGAACATGGATACTTTGACATGGCCGAAGGAGGGTGCCTTTACCTAAAGGAAATTACCTCACTGCCAATGCCAGTGCAGCGGCAACTTGCTCAAGTCTTAGCCCTTGAAACTTTCTATCCGGTTGGAATTCAGGATGGAACTCAAAATAGACATCGATTCAACATTAAAATAATTGCTTCAACGCACCAGGATTTTTCTGAACTCCCCGAAGACTTTATCTATCCACCTCTTGTCGACCGTCTTTCGGCCTTTACTATTAAATCCCCACCACTTTCGGCTATTCGCGATGATATTCCCGAGTTGGCCAACTTTTTTCTTTACAGTTTACACAAATCACATGGATGGCCGCTACGGGAATTAAGTAAAGAAGCAGAGAAGTTTATGGTGGCCATGGAATGGAGCGGCAATATTCGGCAACTCAAAAACATAATCGAAAGAATCTTAATCAGTAATCAGACTGAAAAACCAATTAGCCTCGATGAATTGGCCCAGTCTTCAAGCGACAATCAAACTAAAGCGCATTCTTTAATCTGCAATAAATTTGTTGATCTTTCTTTGAAAGAAGCACGTGAGGAATTTGAACGCGAATTCATTATCACCCAAATTAACCGATTTAACGGGAGCATTACTCATGCCACAAAAGCCATCGGCATTGAACGAACCGCTCTCCATCGAAAAATGAAGTCCCTCGGCATTGAAATCAAAAACGTTGCTGGCAATCGAAAGGCTGTATATTTTGAGAAAGCATTCCAGCAAGGCGGGGACGACAACTCATGACTTCCAAGACAACATTGAGGTAATCCGATGAAAATTCTTGTAGTCGGAGCCGGACAAGTCGGTGTTCAGGTATGTAAATATTTGGTACGCGAAAAAGATTGTGAAATTTCTATCCTTGACAAAGAAAGTGACCGGGTTGAGAGCATTTCTGAAAAATTCAATATCAATGGGGTTGTAGGAGAAGGAAATAACAAAGATGACCTGATGAAGGCTAACATCCAAAGTACTAATCTCATTGTTGTGGCAACCCCGTCCGATGACCGCAATGTTATGATTGCCTACTTTGCACGAAAATTGAACCCACAAATTAATACTATCGCTCGTGTTCGTAATCGGAACTATCATGATTTTATTGATCGGTCTCGCGATGGATTTGTTGATGTCATCATTAATCCCGAAGGTGCAGTGGCCGATACTGCGCAAAGATTAATCCAATCAAGACAACTTATTTATTATCAGGATCTATTTGATGGTAAGTCGCAAATCGTTGGGTTAAAATTAACTGGGAGTAGTAACGTACTCAATACTCCACTTCGGCAGCTCTCAGCTTCATTTGTTGAACTAAAAACCACCGTCATCGCTTTTCGCCGCAACGAAATCTTGCGTCTGGCAAACTCCGACGACACGCTCATTGATGGCGATGAAGTTTACCTGGTTACGGCGAAGGAAGATCTCGAAAGAGCCTTAGAAATTTTTGGTATTGAACAATCCCACAATCTTAAACTCCTTGTTATTGGCGGTGGCAGAGTAGGTGGGGACTTTGCGAGAATCTTGGAAAGCCGCCAAATCAGACCCAAAATCAATATTATTGAAAGAAAAGAAGAACGTACCCGGCGATTGGCAGAAGTCCTAGAAAAGGCAACAGTGTTCCATGGAGATGGAATGAACCGAGAGATTATTATGGAAGCCGGCATTCAAACATCCCAAACCGTTGTCGCCTTTACTGAGAATGACCACACGAACCTGTTGGCATTGTTTCAGGCCAAACAAATTAATCCCAGAGTTATAACGGTCGGGCTTCTCAATGACAATTCATTGAATCAACTCGCGAGTTCAATGGGCATTGATATTATTCTCAATCCGCAAACAACGACAATCTCACGCGTTCTCGTCAATGTCAAACCTATTTCGTTCCGGCAGGTTTATATTGTTGGTCAGGACGAAGGTGAACTATGTGAAATTGAAATAAGAAAATCTTACCATTCCTTGGGCAAAAAAATTAAAGATTTAAAGTTACCCATGTTGATTGCAGGTATATTGCGGGATAATCAATCAATCAAATTTACCCCCGATACAACTATTCATGAAGGTGATGTTCTTGCCCTCTTCATGCTGTCAAAGGATGTGAGGAAGGTAACAGAGTTCTTCGGCGCTGATGGTTTTTAATGCAAAAGTAAATTTTTTTGCTTTCTCTACATTTATATCAGGGATATCCATGATAATCCCTGCTGCTCTTGGATTTGTCCAAGGAGAATATGAGACCGCGCGAATTTTCCTTTACCAAGGATTACTTGTAGTCATATTCGCAGGCTTTCTAAGTATCGCAACATTTCGAACGACCCAAAACGTTTCCATTCGTCGCGACATCCTTGAAATCTCAAGTATATTCTTGCTTCTTCCGGTAATCCTGGCATTCCCTTTTTATACGGTCATTGATGAGTTTTCGTTTATTGATGCTTATTTTGAAGCTTTATCATGCCTAACAACAACTGGCCTTTCGCTCATACCAGAAGGATTAGTGGTACCATGGTCCGTTGATTTGTGGAGGGGGTTTATTGCTTGGATGGGCGGTCTGACTATTTGGATTGTTGCCAGTGCTCTGATTAAGCATTTCGGTCTCGGTTTGTTAGGTCAGCTGAGCCAAGCTAATAGAGAAGGGGGTACTGCTTTTAATTTTGGATTCAAGCTAGAGGAAGAAACTCCTCTACTGCAAAGAGTTCTGCCAATTATCAGGGTATATTTTTCTGTCAGCATTTTAACTTGGGGGGTGTTGTATTTTTTTGAAGGAAACCTCCTCCAATCAGCAATGCTTGCCATGGCAACAATCTCAACGAGTGGTGTAATACTTTCGCACAGTATGGCACCAATCAGCGTATGGAGTGAGATTATTCTTGCCATTTTTCTTCTCTTTGCATTGTCGCGGATGTTCATGATGCTGACCGAAGTGAGAATTAACTTAAAGGGGATTCTTCACGATGCTGAAATGCGCTTGGCTGGACTCATTCTTTTTATTTTTCTTGTCCTTTCACTCATCCATGATTGGTCAGGGCTCATTACGACTTATAACAACGAAGGAGTTATTGAAGTTATTCTAATCGCTTGGGGTAAGTTCTTTACTTTTCTGTCTTTTTTGACAACCTCAGGACTAGAAAGCTATTATTGGATTGGCCCCTCTAACGAAGAACTATCAAGCTTTACACTAATGACTTTGTGTATTTTAGTTTTCATCGGTGGTGGCATAGGTACCAATGCAGGTGGAATTAAACTCTGGCGTCTGAGAATGTTCCTCAAGCAAATAGGGGATGACGTTCATCGAATGCTTTTTCCATCAGTTGTCACGGCTCTAGCGACACAGAACTTGTCGCGCTCAAAATCTGGCTGGGAAGATACATGGGTCATTTTTTTCTTCTTGAATATGATACTTGTCTTGTTAGTCCTTATCTTGTCGCTTGATGGGTACAATCTTCAACAGGGGATGACTCTCGCACTCGCAGCCGTTTCGACAACCGGGCCATTAATTCACTCAGTTCTTGATAGCTTTAATCAAAGTTTAAATCAGCTTAGTGATTTTTCAAAAATTGCTCTACTTATCGCTATGGTGCTCGGACGTTTAGAGGTCGTTCTCATATTCTTTTTGTTAAGTCCAAGTTTTTTTAGTCGCTTTGAGAATTAGAAACCCGTTTGTTTCAAGAATGTTACTAATTTCCCAGAATTTCAGAATAGGGACATCTAATATTCAAGAGGACAATTTATTCTTGGGTCATAAGAGGCCTCAATCATGCGAGTCCAAGGAAATAACGCTGCATTGATGCTGAGTATTTTTCTGACCAAACCACAATTAGAATCTACAACTGTTTATTGCTTACCCAAAAATATGCATTCCCTTACATTTACATCCTGAATTTTAGTCCTAATTAGTGGGAATGAGGCGATAATAACGAAAATTACTAGCGAAAGCAGATTTCATGAACAATCAATTAAACAGACTACAAGATGCCTTTATCAATACTTGTCGAAAGGAAAAATGTGGTGTCACCATCTTTCTCGTCAATGGAGTGAAACTTTCTGGTGTCATAGTTTGGTATGACCGCTATAGCATTTTATTACGCCGCGACAACCATAATCAACTCGTCTACAAACATGCCATCTCAACGATTATGCCCCTAGAGAATATTGTCATTGTTGAGGAAAACGTTGAAGCCACTGCTTCTGAAAATTCCAAGCTGCCAACGTAATTTGATTACAAGTGTACCCTCTCATCACGGGCTATTCCCAATTCAACTCCTAGATTTTGTCTTGAGTGATATTAATCATCGTGACCAAATTAGTTTCTGTCTATCGCATGAGACGTAAGAAATCAGGAATTAAGAATTTTACTCTTGGAGTTCTATCAACGTAAAGATTGCTCAATTGTTATACATAAATGCGAAAGGGATAACCCATCACATTATGTGTAGTTATGGCCTTATTAACTAATTACTTGAAGTTGTATAGAGGGGAATGCTGATTCCGGCAGATTCCAAGATTTATCACCCGCCAACTATCGCCTAACCAAAATATAACAATAGCAGAGCGATGACGATGATTATTATCCAAAATTTTGTTGCCTTTGACTTGGACTCATTAGGTAATTTTATTTCCGGTGACGGGGTCTCATCAGATAATTTTATTTCCGGTGTCGGGGTCTCATCAGATAATTTTATTTCCGGTGTCGGGGTCTCATCAGATAATTTTATTTCCGGCGTCGGGGTCTCATCAGATAATTTTATTTCCGGTGTCGGGGTCTCATCAGATAATTTTATTTCCGGCGTCGGGGTCTCATTAGGTAAATTCATTGCCTCATCAAAGTTATCATGATCAATTTTTTTTGAACTAGACCTAATATTTCCACGGTACATCATAAAGCCGTTATCAATCAAATAAAATAATCCAGCCACTTGTAATGTTAAAGATGCGTCTTTGACGGCTTCAGGCATTTCCCCTTTATGGCGTTCTGCGCCCATAACTTCAACAACATTATCCAAACTGCTATTCAGATGGCGAAAATGTATGGATTCCCGAAATCGCTGCTTTGTACAAAAGCTTTTATTTCTTGATAGAGTCTTCACTCCAGCTCTTTTGAATTCGGCGTTTAGGAAGCGTTTGTATAATGCTACATTGTGGGCAATTACGGGTTCGTAACCGATAAAATCCCGAATATCTTGAGCAATTTCTGAAAATGTTTTCTCATCGGCCACGTCTTTGTTTGTAATTCCGTGTATGCTGGTCGCTTTCTTGGGAATTCGGCATTGTGGGTTGATCAATACGTCCCAAGTTCTGGCATACATCCCGCTGGGATTTTCCTGTAAACTTACAAAATTCGCTCGAATTAGTACAACAGAAACAATTCTGTCTGTTTGTGGGTCAAGGCCCGTCGTTTTAACATCAACTACAACCGCTAAATTAAAACCGGTAAACAATTTCATTTGTTTAGTCATTTCCTAAAGAAGTTATGAAAACCGAAGCATTGTTGTGATTGGTATATGTTAAACAGAAGGCACATAATTTTATGTTTCAAAGTCTATGAGATTATAGAAATCTGCTTCCGATAGAATTTTAATTTCTTTCCCTTTAGCAATATAGCCTTCCACTTTCCGATGTTTGCTGCTCTTTTTATGACCTTTCAAGGTTCTAAGGTCATGAGTTCCTAATATAAGTATCGTAACCTTTTTAGTCGCGGTGTCGACCACATTACATCCCGCCTTTGCGGCCTTTTCGGCGGCTTGATCTCGAGAAATACTAAGTTGCCCTGTGAATAGGATCGTTTGTCCAAATAAAGGCCCTTCTTCATTTCCATCCCGCTTTACCGGCACCCTCGGACTAAAAAAATAGAATGGTGGTGCTTTTGCTACTCGTCGTACCAATTTTTTTGAGCGCGGCAGGGAAGATCTGTTTGTGCGCTTAAACTGTCTTAACCAACCATTCATGTCAATTCCAGTAGCTTTGCAGGCGTGTAAAACAATTTCAGCTCCGGCCCGAGCATCTTCAAGTGCATCGTGATGATTAAATGAGATGTTTAGATAGTTGGCAACATTCTTAAGATTGTAACCTCTTTTTCCAAATCGTTCAGGCCAAGCCCTACGGGCAATCATCGCACTGTCAAGCCAATTAACTTGGAGTTGTTCAAGTTCATACTTCAGCATTACTTGTTCAAAAGCAGTTCGGTCAAACGGGGTGTGGCTTACCAATATGGTTCCGCGTAGGCGATAGTCTAATTCATCACGAATTTCAGGCAGCAAAGGACTATCCTTTACGGTATTTTCGGTAATTCCGTGAATTGAGATATTCCCGATATCAAACTTATCTTCAGGGTTAACTAAAGTTTGCCATTGGTCCGCAATTTGTCCATCCCGAATGTGGACAATACCAATTTGACAGATACTCGCATGGTCTGCATTGGCTGTTTCTACATCAATTGAGTTAAAAGTCAACATGCTCATATATCACTTCGGGTAAGTTCTGTCCGAACTCCTATAGGTTTAACTTCTTTCATAGAATTTTGAGTGTCATTATCTGGAACTCAATTTTTCTGTTGTCAATTTGCCTCCGAACTACGCTATAGTTTTTATCAACAGAATTCAATAAATGGCGGTGAAACAATAGCTTTTTAGTCATTAATTTAATTGAATTCAATCAGATCACAGAAAGAGTACAATATTATCCAATCAGTAGGGCACGGATGACTAGAATGTTTGACCGGGAATTTACAACTGCAACAATTCAGTTTGTTTTTCAATCAAGTCTCTTTGTTTCAACATCAACCACTATTACCAGAATAATCCCACCAAACTATGTCATTAGTAAATTCTAAAGGTTAAGAAATGTTGTTAACCTATAAATCGTGGTGAGTGGGGTAGGTATAGGTAATAGTTCAGAAGACTAACAATCAAAGTCTATGAGTTTGAAGAAATCTGCTTCCGATAGAATTTGAATTTCTTTTCCCCGAGAAATCAAGGTTTCTACTCTCTTATGTTTGCGGGTCTTGTTGCCGCTCACTTTACTAAGGTTTTGAGTACCTAAGACAAGTATCGTGATCTTCTTTCTCGTGTCACTGACTACATTACATCCTGCCTTTGCAGCGATATCTGCGGCTTGATTTCGGGGAATACTAAGCTTACCGGAGAATAGGATCGTTTCTCCAAATAGGGAACCTTCTAAATTTCCTTCACGCGTAATAGGAATCCTTGAACCCGATGGGGAAGAATAAATTGGGCTCTTAATCTGACTTAACCAGCCACTAATGTCAATCCCGGTTGCAAGACAGGCGTGTAGAACAATTTCTGCAGCAGCCCGAGCATCTTCAAGCGCGTCGTGATGATTAAATGAAATTCCGAAATCTTTTGTAAGATTCTTAAGTCCGTAACCTCTCTGATAGTAATGTTCAGGCCAAGCCCGACGAGCGATAATAGCACTGTCAAGCCAAGTAACCTGAAGTTGATCAAGGCCATACTTCTGCATCACGCGTTCAAATGCAATTCGATCAAATGCAGTGTGGCTTATCAATATGGTTCCGCTGAGCCGGGTACATAATTCATCATGAACATCTGGAAATAGCGGGCTATTCCTTACGGCACTTTCGTCTATTTTGTGAATCTTGATATTCCGTGAGCTGAACCGGTCTTCAGGGTTTACTAAAGTTTGCCATTGGTCGACAATTTGTCCATCCCGAACGTGGACAATACCGATTTGACAGATACTCGCTCGGTCTGAATTGGCAGTTTCTACATCTATTACATTGAACGTCAACATGCTCATTGATTACCTCGTATAAGTTTTAGCCCCGTATTTCTAGTGATTTAACTCTTTAATAGTAGTTTGAATATAACAATCTGAAACTGACCATTTCTGATACTATTTTCCCTCTGATATCCTCTAACTAATTTATCTAAAGAATTCAATTTGAGGGAGTAGAATAGTAGCAATTTGACCAAGAGTTTACTGAAATCTATAAGATTTCAGTATTTTTTGAAATTTTCAGGAAAGCCTATCACTTTGAGCGCTCTTGAACAACTGATTAATTTTCGGAATTGTTAATACTTATACCCCTTTCTGGGCGGATGTTTAGTTAACATGGTATAGGCAGTTGGATCATCGTCAAAAGCCAAACATGAGGATTATCTGGTATGCCGTGATGAATATGGATACATAGTGCAAGGCTTACTATAATTCAGTCAAATTCAAATTATACCAAACCAATAGCCCATAAAATACTGAACTTAAAAAACCTTGATCGTATTCGGCTTCCGGGGTTGCTTAATCCCTGAATCGTAAATTTATTAATTTCTAAAATTTTGGTTTAAGGATATTGGTTCCAATGGAGTTAGCTTTAACCAGTTCAAGATTCATATGCATCGGGATATACTTATTCTGAAAGAAAATTGAGTTCATATCATCGTAGTGTTTTGATAATGGGTGACCACTTTGACCTGTTGGAATAATGAATAATGATCCGTCCGGGTCAGAAAAGTCATAAATCCCTCTGTAACTCGGTCCGTGCGTACTTATAAAAGGGTTTTCACCGGTTCCATCATTGCTTGTTCTTAACAATGAATTATCTCCACCTGAACCGAAATTACTCAAGTTAACTAACCATGAAAAAAAAGCTTGAGACCCAAGTGCTTGGTGTTCATGCCGAACTTCATGAGCCTGACCCCATCTCCAGGTATTAATATCATCCCCATACTGCGAAGCTAATTGGTTCAGGGCGTCTTTTAAGGCGAGGTTTGCGATTGTATCACAATCTTCAATTTCGATTGTTTGAACGATATCACACCAGCGGGAAGCTCCGTTAAAATCAGTAAAAACTCGTTCTAGGAACTCAATATTTGGTCGAGTATATTCATGGTAAATTGATCCAAGCTCATCCTGAACCAGCAAGCGGAAAATAGTATTAGCCCATTGCGCAAATATCAACGGTTGTGGTTTATCGCCGTCCATGTCACCAATCCAGTCTTTAAGAAGCTCAAGAGCTTGGCTTTTTCGGACTTCAACTGGGTCATTGGAATTGGAACTCACTGTATGCCAAAGTTTGTTAGCAAAGTGGGGGATTAACCGACGAGCACTTTCCGAAATAATATCTGTCTGAGCTTGAACTGAACTCTCCTTACTATGGATACTACGGTCCTCTAAGATATAAATCAGCCGTTCAATCCGCTTAGTATCGCCCCAGGCAAAACTAAAATGATAGGGAAACTCTTTTTCAGTCGGCATATTATTGGTATTGGCAATGTAGTTACTAGCTGGATTGATGACTTTTGGAAGTGTTTCCTTATCCATCATTCCAATCCACTGATTACGATACTTCCAGCCTTCTGAAGGAATCCTGCCTTGGGTTTGATGAAACGGTGTCCGCATCGGTATTGAACCCGTTAATTTATAAGCAATGTTTTCACCATCGGTGATAAACACATTAACGCTTGGCGAACCAATTAAAGTCAATGCGTCCAACCCCTCTGATAGATTAGTCGCTGTCATCAGATTATGCCCACCGGACATCGTTTGGTTGTCTGGGTTAAACAGTGTCCAAGCAAGAGAAATAGAATGGTCACGAGGGGTGATTTCGTTCAAATTAAAGAATTCTCCAGGAATTACGGGGCCGTTTTCAGTTCGGATTAACTGAATAGTTTCAGGATTATCACGGCCTTTAACGCGAATTGTCGCGACCTTGAGTTCAAAATTTTTATAACCACTATGTGTCAGATAACGATTTGAATTTGAGGGGTCTAACTTTTCATAGTATAGGTCTTGGACATCAGCATGAGAACTCGTAATGCCCCAAGCGAGGTGATTAGACCGCCCCATTATCACCACAGGCATGCCCGGAATGGTTGCCCCGATGACACCTCCAGTGGAAAGTTCCAGCCGTGCTAGGTACCAAATTGATGGAGTTGACAAATCAAGGTGCGGGTCATTGGCAAGCAATGTTTTTCCAGAGACCGTTTTGTCTGGCGCAATAACCCAAGCGTTGGAACCACTTGAATTAAAGTTAAGTGGGTGACTTAAATCGGCATTGTCAACTCGATATGAGTCAAGTTCCCTTGGTAATTTCAAACTTGACGCAAAACCGCTTTGGAGGCTTTCCCAATATTCGGGGAGTAACTCTGGGTTGAGGTCTTTCAATGCTTCGGGGCCAAGTTTGTTTAGAATTTTTTGACCCAATACTTCCTTGGACAGATGACCTGCGATGCTAACCGATTGCAAGTTGGCTATTGCCAAGCTATCAACTGGAGTCCATCTTTCTAATGTTACTGGAAAAATTAATCGCTCAGGTGCCCCATAGCCGAGTCCATTTTCAGCAATAATATCAAGCCAAGCATTTACTCCATTCGCATATGCTTCCAAGGCTTCAATGGTTTCAAGGTTCTGATACGATAAGGATTGTGATGCGGTTCCATAGATATCATACCGTAACATCAGCTCATCTATTTTAATCGTTGCCTCGCCAAAAACCTCTGATAGTCGTCCTTGTGAATATCGCTTCAGAATCATCATTTGCCAGAGTCGGTCCTGAGCATGTACAAAACCTAAACCAAAATAAGTATCGCTATTGGTGGCACCGATAATGTGGGGTATATTAAAGTCGGTTCGAATAATCTCAACGGAGGAACTAATTCCACTTACATCATAGCTTGCTGCATAATCCGGCAAGGACCTGGAAACAAGGTAGTACAATAAGCCGACAAAAAAACTTAATAGTACAACCAAGACGATGAGGGGTCTCAGAAGCCACCGGAATATAATATGCATAATCTACTTCTGCTAAAAAATTAAACAGTTTAGTGACGGGCTCAAAATTGGAACTAATAAATTAGTGTTGATAACACCTATTTTAACCAACAAAGCGCACCCACAGATAGAACAGAACTATCATTTTTTATTCACTGTGTTCAGCGTCATTTTCTAATATATTCTCCACTGGATTTGTTCATTATGATTGGATTGGATAAGGTCCTGTATCCTGAAGCGCTCTATCGGTTGAAAGTAATCGCTTTTGAGAATAGATTAAACTCAATTTCTGTGTATCATTTTTATAATAACTGAGGAAAGTTTACCATGGCAAACGTTGCGTTCATCGGATTAGGTGTAATGGGTTATCCCATGGCTGGACATTTAAGTCAGGCTGACCATCAAGTATCTGTATTTAATCGAACTCAAGCAAAGGCGTCCTCCTGGACTAAACAATACTCAGGTAAGATGGCCTCAACACCCAAGGAGGCAAGTGAAGGTAAAGAGTATGTTTTCGCTTGTGTCAGCAAAGACGACGACCTACGAGAAGTTTGTACGGGAGAAAATGGAATATTTGCTGGAATGAGCGAGAACTCCATTTTTATTGATCATTCAACGGTATCCGAAAAAGTCACCCGTGAACTCTATTCAATAGCTCGTTCACTAGGGGTCGGATATGTGGATGCACCCGTTTCAGGAGGGCAGGCCGGTGCTGAAAACGGTGTTCTATCAATTATGTGCGGTGGCAATGAAGACACTTATGCCAAAGCCGAAAAGATAATGCAATGCTATGCACGTATTTGTCGGCGAATGGGCCCCACCGGCGCAGGTCAGCTCACAAAAATGGTCAATCAAATTTGTATTGCTGGATTGTTGCAAGGATTAGCAGAGGGATTAAATTTTGCAAGTAAAGCAGGCTTAGATGGAAACTCTGTCGTGGAGGTAATTTCAAAAGGTGCCGCAGGCTCATGGCAAATGGATAACCGCCACGAAACCATGCTCAAAGGAGAATTTGATTTTGGTTTCGCGGTGGATTGGATGCGAAAAGATTTAGGGATATGCTTAGATACCGCTGAAGAAATTGGTGCGAGCCTACCGATGACAGCTGTGGTTGATCAATTCTATAAAGACATTCAGTCCATTGGTGGCGGTCGTTGGGATACTTCAAGTCTGATCAAACGCTTACAGTATTTTGATTAAAGTATAATCCAGCTTTAGTGAAGCTCGTCGTAAACTGTTCCTTCAATTGAAGCCCCAAATAAAGCTCCCTGTTGCCCGAACACAACACCGATAATATCGGTTTTAGAAGATAAAGAATCTAAACCGACGTAATCGCCGTCATTGAATAATGAGACTTCAGCATTCACACCAACTTTAAAACCATCCGATATGAGAAAATCATTCATTGCTGACTCGGTCATGAAAAACAAAACCTGTGAATATTGCTGAAACCCAAATTGCAATCCATAGCTAGCCTGAGTTGCCACATAATATTCAAGGGTTTTTTCACCTATTCGGAGAGCACCTTCTCCATATGATCCGCCGACGAGTATGCCTGCTTTAGTCACAACAGGGATTACGAGTATCCCTTTTGCATTATTTACGAGTGCTTCTGTATCTGGAATTTCCTGCAACATGTAGGCCATTGCAGAATCAACTTTACGTTCAATTTCAAGTAAACGATCTTTGGAAGCCAAGCCACCGGGAAATGCAACTGCGAAACCGACCAACAAGGCCAACAAGGAAAAACGTCCTTTGATTGTGGACATCATACCCTCCTAAACTGCTCAAATATGAATTATTATTGATTTATCATATAATATACTTTTTAGGAATTGTCACCCTATTTTTTTCAATAGCTACGTAAATCAATATATTTTGAATCCCTAACCTTGAAGGGATTTTGCAACATAGGGAGCAAAGTAAGTCAGAATCCCACAGCAACCGGCTCGTTTAAAAGCTTGAAGTGTTTCAAAAATTATTTGGTCAGAGGAGAGCAAATTAGAATCGATGGCGCCTTTAATCATGGCGTATTCACCTGAGACTTGGTAGGATAATATTGGGATATTAAAGTTATCCTTCACTCGTTGAATTATATCCAAATAAACCAAACCTGGTTTTATCATAACCATGTCAGCTCCTTCATGGATGTCTCTTTGTACCATTCTAAGGGCTTCATCTGAATTACGATAGTCCATTTGGTATGATTTTTTATCCTTAATAATCAATTGACCCGAACCCAATGCATCTCTGAATCCCTCGTAAAATGCTGATGCATACTTCGCCGAATATGAAAGAATCATTGTTTTGCTAAAATTGTTTGCATCAAGTGTTTTTCGGATTTTACTAATTCGACCATCCATCATGTCTGATGGGGCAAGGATATCGGCTCCGCACTGAGCATGAACTAAAGCTTGTCGGGCGAGGGCATCTATTGAGAGGTCATTGACTATTTCATCATCAACAACGATTCCGTCGTGCCCATGAAGATTGTAGGGGTCAAGCGCGACATCAAGAATAAGGCTCACCTCTGGAATTTCCTGTTTGATAAGTTTTAGGGCCCTATTGGCAAGATTTTCAGGATCCCAGGCGATAGAGCAATCGGCGGTTTTGTCTTCATTAGGTATACAGGGGAAGAGGGCCATAAATTTGATGCCAAGATTAGCTGCAGCTTCAATTTCTTTTAGTGCAACATCTAATGAATATCGAAATACACCTGGCATCATTGTTATGGGGTCTTTAACCCCTTTACCTTCACAAATAAATAATGGCCAAATTAAATCTGATGCGTTTAAGCTCGACTCATGAACTAGATCCCTAATATTTTTATTTTGTCTTAATCTACGTGGTCGAAACTCAGGGAACTGCGGAAATTTAGTATTCGTCATAATCTCGTATCTTTAGTAGGTTTTCATTGAACCATTAATGCTCAACTATTCAATTGCAACAAGGTCAAACAAGATAGTATCTCACAAAAGAAAGTTTAGAGAATTATATTATTGAGGAACCAGAAATCCCAATGCTATCCTTTTCACGAGTCAATAGAGTGGTCAAGTACTTGCTTACAATCTCACGGCAACAATATTGCGAGCGGCGGCGTCAATGCCAGCATAGGCTCTTGACCACAGACCTAACATATTAAGTTTTGCCTCTGACGAGATTGAAGAGCAACTTCATGATAAGAATGACGGACCAGGTGATTATCAGCTTTTCTCGGACTTTAATTGGTTAATGTGACCGTTGCAATTATTTTCAATAGGTTGAACAATTTGGAGCATGGTACAGAGGCGAATTAGGGCGTATGAAATCCGGTAAATACCGATGAAAATGTGGTGTATTTCTAGGCGACCTCAAAGATGGTAGTAAATTTGGTCAACCGGTTATTTATAATCATGGAAACTCAGGGAATTGCAAAATTAGACGTACCCAATATATGGTTGTCCGTGAAAAAGGTGATCTTTTATCCTCAATTATAACCACTTACTTGATGGACCAATTTGACCCTTTCTTTTCATTGTAGTCTCCAAAAAACTTTTTTGGTTAACTAAATTACCCTGACACAACCCTAAATGATGTTTCCTAATTCCCTGAACAAACCGTTAAAAATCACTGATGCCCCAGAAGGTCACGATGCTCGAATCATTCTGGACTTCTTCAACCATTATCAGCGGTCTTTGATTTTTGTTGCTCGAGACCTAAAGCGCCTGAACGAATTTAAAGAGTCAATTAAATTTTATACCCCTGATACACGAATCATCGAATTTCCTCCATGGGACTGTCCTCCTTATTCTCGTATTTCACCCAATCCCAAAATAGTCGCACAAAGAATTTTTGTATTAGGCAAAGCAAAACGAATAAATCAGCTCAATCAATTTATTATTTTGACTACTGCTAAAGCCGTTATACAAAGAGTTCCGCCAAGCTATCTGTTTAAAAACTCCCATTTTTCACTCAAGCTAAACAGTAGTGTTGATTCACAAAAGCTTATTCGATATCTTGAGCTTTTGGGATACATTCAAGTTCCTAATGTTTATGAACAAGGCGAATATGCCATCAGGGGCGGTATCGTAGATGTCTTTCCACCTGGATATAAAAACCCTTTTAGAATCGATTTTTTTGGCGATAAAGTTGAAGGAATTAGACAGTTTCTCGTTGAAACTCAAACGACTATACAACAAGTCAAACGACTTGAGTTTCTGCCAACCTCTGAAGTCATTTTAGATGACAGCTCAATAAGCCGTTTTCGGAATACCTTTCGCCATTATTTTGGAGCAGGACAACTTGAAAACACAGCGTATTCAGTAATTTCTGAGCATAAAAAAGTACCTGGCATTGAGCACTGGTTACCTTTCTTTTATGAGCGCACAGAAACTTTTTTTGATTACTTTCCAGAAGTTTTTACATTTTTTGATTTTGGTGTCGAAAAAGCCATTAATGATCAGAAATCTGATCATGAGGAACTCTACCAACGAAGAAAAGAGGAAAGCAATGTAAGTTCTAATTTAAGTGTAAAGAATTTTGTATACCCGCCAGACATTAGATTTGTCTACTTTGACGAACTTCTTGCCTCATTTAAATCAAATAATTACGGGTTAATCAGTCCATTTGCCGCTGAATCATCGGGAGATGTCATCAATGGTGGAGGAAAGTACTATAATCGAAATCTCGGACAGATCAACTCCCAAGCTCCGGGATTACAAAAACTCATTGAAACAGCTCAACTAGATATTGAACACAAGAATATTCTGGTTGCCTGTTGGACAGAAGGGTCTCGAGACCGGGTAAAGCAATATCTGATTGATGAAGGGGTCAATAATGTCGTAGTGATTGATAACGCCCAAGAAATAAATGAAAAAAACAATCATATCATGCTTGCCATTTGGCAACTTCCGTGGGGTTTCACCACGGACAAAATTTGTATCATTTCTGAGCAAGACATTTTTGGGAAGCAGAATAAGACCCGTGTAAAGAAACGCAACGCCAAAACCCTATTGCAAGAATTCAACAGCCTGCAGCAAGGTGAAATAATCATCCACGAAGATCATGGAGTAGGGCGTTTTGATGGACTTGAGGTTATATCAACTAAAAACCTTAAGTACGATTGTATTGCTCTTCAGTATGCTCAAAACGATAAGCTATATCTGCCTATAGAGAATATTGACCTGATTACCAGATATGGACAAGGGGATGTTCCTTTGGACAGGTTGGGGGGAACAGCATGGGCAGAGCGTAAAGCGAGAGTCCAGGAGGATTTATTCAAAATTGCTGATGAAATCATTCGAACTTCAGCCCAAAGAAAACTCAGCCAAGCACCCATTTTACAACCTGATAATTCTGGATGGGATTCACTTATCGCTCGATTCCCCTTTGTTGAAACCGAAGATCAAGAAGCGGCTACACAAGATATTCTTAGTGATCTTGAAAGCGGCAAGCCCATGGACCGTTTAATTTGTGGTGATGTCGGTTTTGGGAAAACCGAACTCGCAATCCGAGCCGCATATGTTGCCACAATCCAAGGCAAGCAGGTGGCGGTACTTGCCCCAACCACTCTTTTGGTTCAACAGCACATGAATAAGTTTTTAGAAAGGCTTTCTAATTTCCCAATAATTATAGAAGTTTTGTCAAGCATGAAAACGAAAAAAGAGGCCGAGACAATCATCAAAAAACTAGAGATCGGCCAAATTGATATTATCGTGGGAACTCATTCGCTTCTATCAGACAAAGTTAGGTTCAAGCAATTAGGCTTGGTAATTATTGACGAAGAGCAAAATTTTGGTGTTGAACAGAAGGAAAAATTAAAAAAGTTAAAGTCCGAAGTGCATATTCTTACTTTGACTGCGACCCCCATTCCAAGAACTTTACAGCTTGCGCTGTCTGGGCTCAAGGATATTTCGCTTCTGATAACCCCACCATTAGGACGACAACCGATTAGCACCTTTATAACTGAGTTTGATCCGGTATTGCTTCGTCAGTCATTAATCAGGGAAAAACAAAGAGGCGGCCAAAGCATCATCATAGTTCCCCGAATTATGCAGCTTACAAAGTATGAGAAATTTCTCAAGAAGAACGTTCCTGAAGTGGAGTTCGTCAAAGCTCATGGCCGAATGAATTCACAGGATCTAGAAGAGAAAACAACGAAGTTTTTTAATAACCAAACTGATTGTATTTTAGCAACAACAATTATTTCTTCTGGTATTGATGTCCCGAATGCAAATACAATTATCGTTTGTGACTCCCAAAGATTTGGCCTTGGGCAACTGTACCAAATAAGGGGTCGGGTAGGGCGCTCAAATACGCGATCATATGCCTACATCACATATCCTCCAGGAATAAAGTTATCTGAACAAGCGACTAACCGCTTTCGTATATTCTCAAGTTTAGATTCCCTTGGAGCGGGATTATCGCTCGCATCTAATGATCTTGATCTGAGAGGCGCTGGGAATTTACTTGGGGAAAAACAATCAGGACATATTAAGTTAATTGGTTTTGAGCTGTATCATCGGATGCTTGAAGAGGCTGTTAAAAAACTAGAAAAACAAAATGATTTTCCCGATGACACTAAATTGGATGATCAATGGACTCCAAAGCTCAACCTCGGTGTCGAAGCAAGAATACCTGAATCATATATTTCCAACCTTGACACTCGTTTAGGTTTTTACCAAAGGCTTGCCAATCTAACTGAAAAAGCTGATCTTGAGAAAATAGCCGTTGAGCTCATTGACCGCTTTGGTCACTACCCAATTGAGGTTCGCCAGTTTATTTACGTCTTAATTATTAAAGGCATATGCAAAAATTTAGGAGTCAAACGTCTTGAATGCTCCGATAATGGCTTAACCCTGTGGTTTCGTGAGATTGAACGGGTTAATGTGAATGTCCTGATTAGGCTAATCAATTCCGAACCGCTAAAAGGGAATATTTTTAACGACCGAATCTTCCTGCGAAAGTCATGGAAAAACCCAGCACATCGACTTAAGAGCGTTATCAAATGCATGAACCAATTAAAGAATTATCATTCAGAGGGTATTCTTTACCAAACGAATCAATTGATTTGAATTCTAAAATGTCGCAATAATCGCATTTTAGTTTGTGATTTTATCCCCAAACAATCTCCAAATAAACAATCACTGAATTATCAGCTGCTTGCATAGCGAGCGGTTTGCTTCTGGTGCGTTTGGCAATTCTCACCGGTGATATTTCCAGATACCACTAAACCCAAGCAGTGAATTAGTTATTCACTCCCCTTTACTTTTTCCTACTAAATGTTGACTGTATACTCGGTAATCACATACTAGCCATTGTAATATTTCAAAATAGAGGGCAATATAGATTGGTATAGAAAATCAACTAAATTTTATATTAAAAAATATATTTTTAACTTTTCGGGAGGTGGGGCCGATTCACTTAAGCAAAAAAAACGCCCGCAGTGATGCGGGCGCGAAGTCAATTGAGGCAGGTTTCACACAGACAAGAAACCTGTCGAGCAGTGCGTTCAATTTAATAACTCTATTGAACAATTGCAACTACTTTATTACTAATATTTCTAACCTTAACTAAATTATATTGGATCTGTTGTAAAAATGTCACAAAATCTCTTAACACATATCGGATTGAGTCTTCTTTCGATCCTCGTTTTAACAAGCATCGCTTCACTTGGTTTGGCACAACCGAGACATGGAATAGCCATGTATGGCGAACCGGCACTCGCTGAGAATTACGGCCACCTTCCATACGTAAATCCTAATGCCCCAAAGGGTGGTAGAATAGAGAATGGTCAAGCTGGATCCTTTGACTCACTTAACCCATGGATCGTCAAAGGTCGTGCTCCTTGGGATATTCGATCACTTGTTTATGAACCGCTCATGGGACGTAATTGGGATGAACCATTTTCGCTATATGGCCTGCTCGCAGAATCAATTGAGACTAGTCCAGAAAGGGATTGGGTTGAGTTCACTCTAAACCCAAAAGCAAAATTCTCTAACGGTAATCCTGTAACAATTGAGGATGTAATTTGGTCGATTGAAACCCTTGGGAAAGAAGGGCATCCCCGCTATCGTACCGCCTGGAATAAAATCGATTCAATAACCAAGACTGGTGACCGATCAGTGCGCATTGACTTCAATATAATTGACCGCGAAATTCCTTTGATCATCGGATTAAGGCCTATCTTACCAAAATCGGAATGGGACAATCGTGAATTTGGCGAAAGCTCTCTTGATGTTCCTGTTGGATCTGGACCGTATTTACTCGCCGACTTTGACGTTGGTAAAACAGTCACATTTATACGTGATCCAAATTACTGGGGTAACGATTTGGCATATAACAAAGGACGGCATAACTTTGACGAAATACACTTTGAGTACTATGGTGATGGCGGCGTAGTATTTGAGGCATTCAAAGCTGGTGAATTTGGTACATTTAGGGAATACAATGCGGAAAAGTGGCGAACTCAATATGATTTCCCTGCAGTCAATAATGGGCAAATCGTTCAATCCGAAATACCCAATCAACGCCCATCAGGAATCCGCGGTTTTGTCTTCAACACTCGACACGATAAATTTAAGGACTGGCGGGTACGTGAAGCACTCATTCATGCCTATAACTTTGAATTCATCAACTTGACTATCACTGGAGGTACCCAGCCGAGAATCACTTCTTACTTTTCAAACTCTGTTCTCGGAATGAAACAAGGTCCTGCTACTGGTAAAGTCAAAGAGTTTCTTGAAGTCTTTGCCGACCAACTTCTGCCAGGAGCATTAGAAGGGTATGAGCTGCCTGTTTCCGATGGTTCTGAACAAAACAGGGCTAATCTTCGCCGGGCATCCCAGCTTCTTAATGAAGCAGGTTGGAATGTTGACAGTGATGGTACTTTACGGAATGCTAGCGGTGAAGCTTTTGTCATTGATCTGGTCTTAGTTCAAGGTTCCAGCGAAACTTTAGCTATCGCTAATATATTTGGACAAACGCTTGACCGCCTCGGGATTGAATTAAAAATAACAGTAATCGATAGTGCTCAATACCGTGAAAGAGTTAATGCGTTTGATTTTGATATGGCTTGGTACTCACGTGGGTTATCCTTAAGTCCGGGCAATGAGCAATACCTTTACTGGGGAAAGGATGGGATTAACACGCCCGGAAGCCGTAACTGGATGGGAATGGATAACCCACCAGCGGAAGCTATGATTCAATCAATGCTTGAGGCTCGGGACAGAGACGATTTTATCGCGGCTGTTAAAGCCCTTGACCGGGTGCTTACAACAGGTCGCTATGTAATCCCGAATTGGTTTTCACCCATCTCACGAATCGCTCATATAAAGGAGTTAAAGTTTCCAGAAACAATTGCTATTTACGGCGATTGGATTGGCTTTCAGCCCGATGTTTGGTGGTATCAGGAAGAAGATTAGTCTCGTTTTGACCATCAGGGGGATATACAAGCCCAGCAGAAATCACTAGCTTAATCGCATCTTCAATTGTCATATCAAGAATGATTAGGTCGGATTTAGGGACAAATAATAAAAACCCTGAGGTTGGATTGGGGGTTGTTGGCAGAAAAATACCTATGAGTTGTTCATTACCATTATATTGGTTTTGAACAGCTCCCTTTGAGGGTCGAGAAAGGAATCCAATTGCCCAAATCCCTTTCCTTGGATATTCAATTAGGCATGCTTTTTCGAATGACGATGACGACTGGTTTACAACCGTCTCGGAAATTTGCTTTATAGAATTGTAAACGTTTCGGACAATAGGAGTTCGGTCCACGATTCCTTCGGCCCACCCTAGGATAGTTCGACCAATCAGCCCCCGCATGGTGTAGCCAACTAAGAGGGTGAAGACGATAAATATGACCAACCCTATTCCTCGAACATCCACCAAGAAGTATCTTGAAGGGTGATAACGTTCAGGAATAAGTGGTAAAATCCAAGAATCGATTACCCCAACTGCTGTCCATACAATGTAAATCGTAAGGCCAATGGGAGCTATGATCACTAAACCGGCAAGGAAATTTCGTCGCAGGTTAGCTAGAATGGACCTGATTCCAAATTGTTCGGGTTCGGGGCTTTTGACCATTATGGTTTGGATATTTTAAATGATTTTTGATAAGTGGATTAGCAAAACGCCACTTCATAGATATAAGCACAATGGGATATTATTGTAAAGAGATTGAATTCATAATCCTCAGATTTAGACCTTCTTCTACAATGGTTTAATATGCTTAAGAGTTTCGGTCTGAAAATAACCCAGTGGAATCAAGCCATCACATCGTTTACCTTGACTAGTGGCAAGCTGTTACGGACTCGAGAAAATCTACTGCTACTAGAAAATGCCATACAACAATAATTTGCATTTGATGTCTTTGAATTTGGTTCAGCCATGATTGTATTTTTGTTAACCAAGTCATTGTTGAAATCAGCACATCAAGTTCTATTTGTCTGTTTACAATTTTTTATTACACAAACGGGAGCCGGGTTCAATAGTTTTGAATCCACCGGTTGCAAGCGTCTACCTCCCGTTGAGGAATAAACCGGAAAGGAAAAAAATGGCTACGCCTAAATTTACTCTCAGATCTTTATTAGAAGTCGGTGTTCATCTTGGGCATCAATCCCATCGATGGAACCCTCGAATGAATGGTTACATCCACAGCAAAAGAAATGGCATTCACATTATTGATTTAACTCAAACAGTTGTGTTTATGCGTAGAGCTTTGGCTGAAATTGAAAATGTTGTTTCTAAAGGGGGAAGTGTTCTCTTCGTTGGTACTAAACGGCAAGCCCAATTGCCTATTGAAGATGCCGCAAAAAAAAGCGCTCAACATTACGTCAACCACCGCTGGTTAGGTGGAACTCTGACGAATTGGAAAACTGTTTCAAACTCAATATCACGGCTTGATGAACTGGATGAGAGAATCAAGGAAGGTTTGGAAGGTCTTACCAAAAAAGAGCGCCTTGGGATGCTCAGAGAACAAGCCAAACTTGAAGCTTCACATGGAGGTATCAGGAATATGAAATTTTTGCCTGATATTCTTTTTGTTATTGATGTCAAAAAAGAAAGTTTAGCCATTGCTGAAGCCAACAAACTCAATATTCCTGTCGTTGCCATTGTTGACACAAACTGCCCTCCAGAGGGAATAACTCACATTATTCCTGGTAATGATGACGCAACACGAGCAATAGCTCTCTACTGCGACTTAGTTTCAAAAGCTGTCATTGAAGGAATCAATAAGGAATTGGGTCAAGCTGGCCTTGAAATTACTGAACAAGAAATAGAAGAAAGTTTGGCAGACCAAGAAGAGGGGGGTAAAGCGGAAACCGCAATTGCCCCTGAAACGGAACCAGCGAAGGATAAAACAAAAGCGAGTCAGGAAGAACAGATAGCAGAAGCCCAAGTGAAGCCAGGCGCACATCAATCTAAGCCTTCTGATAGCAAAGCCAAAAAAACTAAAGGCTCAAACAAGTCAAAGTCTGATGATGAAACAGCCATTGCTGAAGCTTCTAAATCCGATTCGGACATCCAGAATGAGGAAAGTGGTAGCCGTGCCAAGGAAAAAGTTTCTGATACTATTGAAGGATCTAAATCAAAGGAGACGGACCGACAAACGGATACACCAGAATCCGCTCCACAGCTAGAGGCAAATAAAGAAGAGGTCAACTCTCAGAGTGAATCAATTTCGGAATCGACGTCCTTGGACAATAAAAGCTAATTTTTGAGTGCTTTAGAAACTCACTCAATTATTCATTATTTCTATATATATTGACAAGTTAGACAAATTAACTGACAAAAAGAAAGACAGGAACATGAGTATCACTGCAGCAATGGTTAAAGAATTACGTGCTCAGTCTGGAGCAGGTATAATGGATGCCAAAAATGCCTTGAAAGAAACTAATGGGGATATCGAAGCTGCTATTGACTGGTTGCGGTCCAAGGGCAAGGCAAAAGCTGCCAAAAAATCTTCTAGGAGCGCCGCTGATGGTCTCGTGGGAGTTTATGTAGAGGGCAGTACTGGAGTCATCGTTGAAGTCAATTCTGAAACTGACTTCGTAGCCAAGAATATTGAATTTCGTAAATTAGTTGATTTAGTTCGACGAACGGCACTTGAGTCAAATAGCCTTGATGAGTTGCTTGCGGCAAAACCTACTGGTAAAGAGCTAGCCGAAGAGGTGACCGATAAGATCACGACATTAGGAGAAAATCTATCGGTTTCACGATTGGAAAAATTATCCGGAATGAATATTGCAAGCTATGTCCATACCTCTGTTGAAGATGGAATGGGAAAAATTGCCGTTCTCGTGTCTTACGACGGACCGCAAACAGAACTTGGTAAGCAGGTGGCAATGCATGTGGCTGCGACTAATCCGGTTGCTCTTTCTGAAGCCGAAGTGGCGCCTGATACACTTCGCCGTGAGAAGCAAATTCTACGGCAAAAAGCACTTGATGCGGGCAAACCAGAGGGAATAGTTCAGAAAATTGTTGAGGGTGGAATTAGAAAATATCTTGCCGAAGAAACCTTAATCAACCAAAAGTTTGTTATCAACCCTGAGCATACCGTTCAGTCAGCGTGTCAAGCCGAAGAAATAACACTTACTGGCTATATCAGAGTTAAAGTGGGTGAATCTTCAAGTTAAATTCCGCTGCGATAGTAAAATTTGACTTATTCAGCGACCGAGATAGTCAACCATAGCCCTGAGTGCTAATAAGTAACTTGTTGCTCCAAAACCAAACACTCCACCGATAGCTACGGGTGAAAGGTATGAGTGGTGTCGAAAATATTCGCGCTTGTAAATGTTTGACAAGTGAACTTCAATAACAGGAAGTTTCACTCCCAAGACCGCATCCACAATTGCTACTGAAGTATGCGTGTAGGCTCCGGCATTAATAATAATACCTTGGTGTTTATCCTGAGCGAGTTGAATGGAATCAACGAGTGACCCTTCATGGTTTGATTGAATAAACTCCAATTCAGTTCCGAGTTCTTTCGCCAGTTCATTACACTTTTGCTCAATGGCATTTAAGTCTAAAATGCCATAATGATGTGTTTCTCGTTTGCCCAAGATGTTTAAGTTGGGACCATTGATAATCAAAATAGAGATGACAAAATTCCTTTCCAATTCAGGGTTAAAATGCGATCTTTGTATAAAGTAAGTTTATGTAACATAATACATATTATCGGACTTTTACATTGA
>MPNP01000079.1 GCA_002239085.1 Rhodobacteraceae bacterium bin131
GCCACCGAAGGGGATATCAGAGCCTTAGCCACTCGTTATGCTCAAGGGACGATGGAACGCGATGAATTCAATCGCCAATTGGGTGCTCTCAAACGCCGCAAGATGGCCAAGCATTTTGCCTATCGCTTTGACCACACCACTGGTGCCTTCTTCTTTACCCGCAAGGAAGACGCTATCACCGAGGAGGAAAGTTTGGATGGTCTCTATGTCATCCGAACCAATGTCACAGAAGACGAGCTGGGGGATGTTGCAGCTGTCCGAGCCTACAAGAACTTGGCCAAGGTTGAGCGCGCCTTTCGGTCATTCAAGACCAGTTCGCTCCGGGTGCGTTCGATTTATCACTGGCGGGAAGACCGGGTGCGTTCCCAAGGGGCGAACAACAAACAGAGCCAGCGGCGGACTAATGAGGGACTTTCAGTCAGCAGTTTTGAAGATTTATTGCTTCAACTCAATGGTCTGTGCGTCGCTGAGATGGAACTGGGTACGGGTTGTACGGTACCGATCACGTCCAAGCCGACGGCCTTGCAGACCAAGGTCTTTGATTTATTGGGTGGTCAGATTCATCCGGCTCCAGGTGAGGTACAATCAGTCCGATAAAAGAGCTCTGTCCAGTAAGTGTCGTTTTAATAATTGGCTTAAACCCCGATGTATAGGGAATAATACCTCATTTTTGTTCAAGAAGTTCGGTCTAAAAATCAGGTATTTTCGGGCGAACACTAGTTAAGTCCATATCTGATTTATTTTACTTTTTGATTAAATGGGGAATTATACCTTCTTAATTCCCATTCTGGGTCAAATAATTGGATGACACGCCTCAAGATAAATTTCCAATACGGATGGTTACTTATTTCACTTGGTGGAAAAGACTTTTCTGAGCGAATTGTTATCATTGGGCCGGTAACAGGTTGAGTCATTAATCGTTTGGCTATTCGGGCGAATACCGCCATTATATTGTTGTGGTATAGAATTTGGTTCCTTGCTTCTTTGATTGCCTCTAAACGCTTAGACCATTCATCACTTTCCACTGTAGAAATTATTGTTTTAACCGTACCATCAAGGTCAAATGGGTCAATCTTCACAAAGGCATCGGAGGATATTACTGAATCGGCATTGGGAGTTCCAACGTAAATGGGCAAACTGTAAAATAATAAAGGGTCAAAGAGTTTTTCAGAACATCCCCATGTTTGAATATTGTTCTCTAAAGCAAGGTGGTATTTGTGCGGTAATATGGCGTCCTTCTTATCATTAATTGGGTTACCCCCCCCCCCATCCATAAACCTCAATTCGGTCTGGAATAGTTTTCTTGAGGTGATTAATTAGGTTTAATCTTACTTTATGGTAATGAGTATTCTTGTTCTTTGAAGTAACGATAGAAATTCGGTCATCTTTCTCTGGTACTTCCCAATTTATCATCTCATCAAAAAATATTGCTTTTTCGGGAATAGGAACATGCGGGGCCTCAAAATTTAATCCCGCATACCAAGGTATGGCGATTGATTCATTAAGGCGAGTAGTTTTCAGATTATGATTTCCACTAACTACGACAAGACTAAACTGATTTAAGAAATTGGGTGAGTGAATTAAATAAATCTCTGGCTCTCCTGAAACATAAGCTAACCGATTAAATGGCAGTTTTGTTTTTACAGACCATTTATTATTACTATAGATTATCAACACATCCTTTTCTTGAGGTACTTTCAAGCCGTACGAAAACTTAACACCTTCCCAATAATCCAATCCCCCTGGAGTTTGCCGAGTAAAATCTATTGTAGGTGCATCTGTGAGAATATGTGCGTGAATAGTCATTCAGTCTCCAATAATTTGTCTTTGAACAATTAAGCTTGAGTAGCAAGATCTAATGCCACCAAGGTTTATAAAACCAGCAACAAGTCGAAATTTCAAAATTGCATAGTATTTTTATTTTTCAATTTCGTAACTACTCAGGTAGTATAAATACCCCTTTATTATATTTTTTATAGTTCTTCGTTGACAATATGGCCGTATCTTTTAAAAGACAATGACCAATCGGCCAATACATGTTGAGCAGGATAATAATATAAATAATTCATGTCACGTCTCTCCGACGCAGCTTTGCTGTCCGAAGTTTCCAAGTTAAAGGAACTGAATGTTGACCTTACAGAAAAGTACAACCAGGTCGTCGCCGAGAATGCTGATTTAAAGGCCCGCTTGCGGGATTTAAGCATCGCCTCAACAAGAACAGTCAAAACAGTCACAAACCTCCGACCAACTATGGTTTGTCCAAACCCAATATGCCGGGCCATGCAACCACAAGCAACCTCCCATCAGAGAGTCAACCGGGGCATAAGGCTATCAACTTATCACACTTAACCCATCTTTCACATTTTTCTCTCCAATAAGTGTAAATTAAGGCTAAATTCAACATTTTAACATACCTTCATTTTCAAATATTACCATATACCTGATAGTTACGTTTCCGGGGATCCTCCAAAATCTCTTAAGTCGTGCCACCTCCTCTATTTTAGAGGTTGAACCCTCCACCCTCCAACACTCAATCTCCAACATGTTGATCAGAGCAACCAAAACAGGAACTGCCAAAGTCGGTTCACCACACATGACAACTGGTTGAGAACCAACTGCATGGTTAATCGGTCAAGCAATTGACCTTGCCGCAGATAGCGACACGTTTTGCCTGATCGGGTCACGCGACCCTCCTTGTTCGCATGACAGCAACACCTTATGCAATCCCAACCGAGGTCAATCAGAACATGATTGAGGTACTCAAGTGCCGGAAGTGCAACTGAGTGGTGGCCCTTGAATTTTATCCCCCCCCCACATTTCTATTGGTTTTTGTGCACTTAATGTTAAAGATGGGTTATGAGTTGAATGGCAATATTGGTGCCCGAAGTTATAAATTTTGGCGTGAATTAACTTATTGAACAAAAAAATTCCTTAACATTAGTTTTTCAGTCCTATATTTGTTATTTTAATTGTAACTATTTGGCAGGTGGCTATGTCCGAATTACCTCAAACTTCACGTGTTGTAATCATAGGTGGAGGTGCTGTAGGTGCTTCTTGTCTTTTTCATCTAGCACAAGCCGGGTGGTCAGACTTAATTTTGCTGGAGAAAAATCAACTCACCGCGGGTTCAACTTGGCACGCAGCAGGTAATGTACCAACTTTCTCCCCAAGCTGGTCAATAATGAATATTCAACGTTATTCTGCTGAACTTTATCGGCGGCTTGGAAGTCAGGTTGATTATCCAATGAACTATCATGTGACGGGGTCGATTCGACTTGCTCATACGACCAACCGCATGATGGAATTTTCTAGAGCCTGCGGTATGGGCAGGCACCAAGGGATGCACTTAGAGATTTTGGATTTGTCCGAAATTAAACACCGCTATCCATTTATTGAAACCCATGACCTCAAGGGAGCACTCTATGACCCTAATGATGGCGATATTGATCCCGCACAATTGACGCAAGCATTCGCTAAAGGAGCCCGTGATTTAGGTACAAAAATTTTTCAAAATACTGATGTTATAGGCGTTGGTCGGGTTAATGGAGAATGGGTCGTTCATACCAACGAGGGCTCAATAAAATGTGAGATAGTCGTAAATGCAGCTGGCTACTATGCCCAAAAAGTTGGTGATTTTTTTGTGCCATTTGGAGGCCGTAAAGTTCCAATGGCAGTAATGAGCCATCAATACCTTCTGACAGAAGAAATTCCCGAACTTGCCCAGTGGTCATCAGAGGAAAAGAAAAAGTTACCTCTCCTAAGGGATGTCGACACATCCTATTATCTCCGGCAAGAAAAAAATGGTCTAAACCTAGGTCCCTATGAAGCAAATTGTAAAGCTCACTGGGTTGAATCAAGCGACCCTATGCCTGATGATTTTTCATTTCAGCTATATGAAAGCGATTTAGACCGTTTAGAACATTATATTGATGATGCTTGTTCACGTGTACCAATTCTTGCGAAAGGTGGTATTAGCAATGTGATTAATGGACCCATCCCCTACACACCAGATGGAAACCCCTTAATTGGACCGATGCCTGGAGTCGAAAACGCATTTGAGGCATGTGTGTTTACCTTTGGAATTGCTCAAGCCGGTGGAGCTGGAAAAGTACTGGCGGAGTGGGTTGTTGAAGGCCAAACAGAATGGGATATGTGGTCATGTGACCCGAGGCGATTTACCCAGTTTGCTGATAAAGACTATTGTGTTGCAAAAGCCATTGAGGTGTATGGAAATGAGTACGCAATACACTATCCATTCCATGAGTGGCCTCAAGGACGAAATAAGAAATTATCCCCTAATCATGATCGCCTTTTGCATCTTGGGGGCCAAATGGGTGTCTACAACGGTTGGGAACGAGCTAACTGGTTTGCGAATGGGAGCAACACACTCCCAGAGACATCTACGTTGACTTGGGAAAGAAACGGGCCTTGGGAACCCTTTTTGCAAAGGGAATGCATTGCCGTTCATAACGCTGTCGGAGTTTTAGACCTTCCAGGATTTTCGCGTTATCATCTAAATGGTGACGGTGCAGGAAAATGGCTCGAAAGCCAGATCATAGGCCTGCTTCCAAAAATTGGTAGGATGAATCTGGCTTACTTTGCTAATGAAAAGGGACGAGTTGTGACTGAGATGTCAATCATGAGGCATGACGTCGATTCCTTTACTCTTATAACAGCTGCGATAGCTCAGTGGCATGATCTTGCTGTACTTAAGTCCAATCTCCCGCACCATTTAACACTCCAAGATGCAAGCAATTCCACGTCAACTCTGATTATTGCTGGCCCTAATTCCAGAGCTCTTTTAAGCCGGATATCAGATGGTGATTTTGAACGTCCGTGGTTAAGTATACAAAATGCTAAGGTCGCCGACGAAGATGTACTTTTAGCACGCGTGAGTTATACAGGTGAGTTGGGTTGGGAAGTCCATGCAGATAATGACAATATACATGTGATTTATGAAGCTCTCTTGGACCAAGGTGCCCAACCTTTTGGAATGTACGCCTTGAATTCACTCAGGGTTGAAAAAGGATACCGCTCATGGAAAGGCGATTTATCAACTGATTATTCAGTATTAGAATCAGGATTGGATTCTTTCTTAAAGCTCAATAAGGAAAGTTCATTTCCAGGAAAAAAAGCCCTTTTAATTGAAAAACAACAACCCCGAAAGCGGCACTTCGTAATTCTATCAATTGACCAAGATCGCTATGAGACTCCTTATATGTCGACAGTGTGGCACAATGGTAAAATTGTAGGTGAGACAACCTCAGGGGCATGGGGGTATCGAGTCAATAAAAATCTTGCCCTAGCAATAATTAATTATGATTTGATTCAACCTAATACTCATGTCGATGTTGAAATTTTTGGTCAATTGTATTCCGCACAAGTTGAGAGTCATAAAGCATTGTTTGATCCAGAAAATAACCGGCTCAAATCCTAACAAATATATTTTTTATGGTAAATCTTCCAATGGTACCACCGCAAATTCCTAAACACGCCTCAGCCGTAATAATAGGAGGTGGAGTTATTGGCTGTTCAGTTGCCTACCATTTAGGCAAGCTTGGTTGGAATGATATTGTCTTATTGGAGAGAAAGAAGCTCACGAGCGGAACAACGTGGCATGCGGCTGGATTAATTGCCCAATTGCGTGCAACCGCTAATATGACCAAATTGGCAAAATACTCACAAGAACTTTACAGTAACTTAGAAAAAGAAACCGGCGTGGCAACGGGGTTTACAAGAACAGGGTCAATTACATTAGCTCTGACTGATGACCGTAAAGAAGAAATAATACGTTCGGCCTCTATGGCCCGAGCATTTGGCGTAGAAATTAACGAGATCTCAGAATCTGAAGTCAATGTGATGTATCCCCATTTGAATAGTGAAGGCTTTAAAGGTGCCGTTTACTTGCCTCTCGATGGTCAAGGTGACCCAGCTAATATTTGTCTTGCATTAGCCAAAGGCGCCCGACAGCAAGGAGTCAGTATATTTGAAGGGGTCAAAGCAACAAGTTTTAAAAAAAGCAATCGCACCGTAAATTCAGTCAATTGGGTATCAAAACACTCTGAAGGAACAATAAGTTGTGACTATGTCATTAATTGTGGCGGAATGTGGGGACAAGAGTTAGGTAAATTGGCCGGCGTGAATATTCCACTTCATGCCTGCGAACACTTTTACATTGTTACTGAACCAATACAAGGCTTTACGCAACTTCCTGTGTTACGCGTTCCCGATGAATATACCTATTACAAAGAAGATGCCGGAAAGTTATTAATTGGTGCATTTGAGCCCAACGCCAAACCTTGGGGTATGAAGGGCATCAATGAAGATTTTGAATTTGATCAACTTCCCGAAGATTTTGATCATTTTGAACCCATCTTCGAGCTGGCTTCAAATCGTATCCCAGTCTTAGAAACAGCGGGAGTTCATACTTTCTTTAATGGCCCAGAGAGTTTTACGCCGGATAACGCGTATCACCTTGGTCAAGCCCCTGAACTTGATAATTATTTTCTTGCGTGTGGTTTTAACTCAGTTGGAATTGCCTCGGCAGGAGGAGCCGGTTTAGCCCTTGCACAATGGATTAATGACAACGAAAAACCCTTTGACCTTGGTGATGTTGACATTGCTCGAATGGAGCCATTCCAAGCAAACAAATCCTATTTGTATCATCGGGCAACGGAAGCGTTGGGCTTGCTCTATGCAGACCATTTTCCCTTTCGCCAGAAATCAACAGCTCGAGGTATCCGACGGTCTCCATTTCACCAATTGCTTATTGACCGCGGGGCCGTAATGGGTGAATTGGCTGGTTGGGAAAGGCCAAACTGGTTCGCCAAAAAAAATCAAAACCCATGTTACCAATACAGTTGGAAACGACAAAACTGGTTTGGCAACTGGCAGGAGGAACATTTAGCCATTCGCAATAATGTGGGTTTATATGATATGTCCTCATTCGGTAAAATCCTTATTCAAGGAAAAGATTGTGAGAACTTTCTTAATTACATGTGTGGGGCTAATATGTCGGTCCCAGTTGGTAAAATCGTCTATACGCAAATGCTCAATCGCAATGGGGGTATTGAAGCCGATGTAACCGTTTGTCGACTAGACGAACTAAAATATCTGATGATTACACCCGCGGCAACACGCTTGGCAGATCAATCAAGGCTAGAACGATTGAGTGGCGGTTATAGTGTTACGGTTACGGACATCACTTCATCAGAGGGCGTCTTGGCTCTTATGGGACCAAATTCACGTCAACTACTACGTTCTATTTCTCCAAATGACTTCACGAACGAATCGTTCCCGTTTGGACAGGCAAAACAAATCGAAATAGGCTATGCTATCGCACGTGCTCATCGCGTATCGTATGTGGGCGAACTAGGATGGGAGATTTATATCCCAAGTGAAATGGCATACCATGTTCTTGAAGTTATTTTGGAGGCCGGTCAAGAATATAATCTGAAACTATGTGGTTTACACATGATGGACAGTTGTCGGACAGAAAAAGCATTCAGACATTTTGGTCATGACATTACGGCGGAGGATCATGTTCTTGAATCTGGTCTGGAATTTGCAATCAGTTTAAAAAAGCAAGCGTTTATTGGCCGCGAGGCAGTATTAAACAAAAAAGAAAAAGGCTTAGAACGATGCCTCCTTCAGTTCAAGCTCAATGATGCCGAGCCTCTGCTTTATCACCACGAACCGATTTACCGAGATAACCAACTCGTAGGTTATTTAACTTCTGGAAGTTATGGGCACACCCTCGGAGGTGCCGTTGGGCTAGGCTATGTTCCAATGGACAAAAATGAATCATTAGACCAATTACTGAATTCACGATACTCAATTGAAGTGGCAGGGTCGCTTGTTTCAGCAACAGCGAGTTTAAAACCTCTTTATGACCCAACACAAAAGCGAATGCGCTGTTGATTATCAAAAGTAATCAATGGGAATTATCCAATCTGCGCGAGAAAAGGAATCGTCTCAATCAGCCAAAATGAAATGACTGTAAGCTGGTTCGTGAGCATTAATAGACCGATCGTCACCAATATAACCCCGATAATTTTTTCAACTATCGGTAGATGCTTCTTAAAGCGATTCGATAATTGCAAAAAATGAGTCACAAACACCGCGGATATCAAAAAGGGTAAGCCCAAGCCCATGGCATAGACACCAAGAAGAAACGTACCTTTAGCAACTGATTCTTCTTGAGCTGCTAGGGCTAATATTACCCCAAGTTGAGGGCCGATGCAGGGAACCCAACCGAGTGCAAATGCCAAACCTAATACAAAAGCCCCGAAGGTATGACCGCCGAAGTAATCAGCATTAACCCTGAACTCTCGGTTTAATAGTCCAATTCTAATGATGCCCAGAAAGTGCAATCCAAAAATAATGATCACTATACCGGCAATCTGACCAAAAAGAATCTGATTTCTTAAAAATAACTGACCGAGCGATGACGCGGTAAAACCGAGGAATAAAAATACCACCGAGAGCCCAAGCACAAACAGGCTCGCGGTATACAGAATCCGTTTTCGCGAAACCGCTTGGGATTGTAGCTGGTCATAGGAAACACCACTGATGAAAGCAAGGTAAGGAGGAACAATAGGAAGAATACAGGGAGAGATAAAGCTTAATATTCCAGCGCTGAAGGCTATAAGGATTGATAAGATCATCCCTGAGTCGTATATTTCAAATCCTAACATAGCTTCATCTTAGAGCCCTAGTGACATAGAATAATTATTAGATATAGTTTTTTTTCATGATTCTAATACAAATTATGGTTAACGTGTTTTCTTGCTAAGTCACCAATATGAATAGACGATTAGATACACTTGGTTTGCTGTGCCCTCTCCCAGTACTAAAAATACAAAAGCAAATGCGAATAATGGATTCAGGTGATATACTGACTGTTCTTGCTGATGACCCTGCTTCAGCAGTTGATATTCCCTTCTATTGTAAAGAAAATGGTCACCGCTTGGTCAATCAGTCTCAGATTAATGATCACTGGCAATTTCAGATTAAAAAAAAATAATCGTTATTTTGTATTCACCATTCAATAATTCAGTGATTTATCATAAGAGAATGCCGTGAGTTCCCGAGATAAAAATTTTCTGACCATGAATAAGGGAATAATTTTAGTTGAGCTCAACCGACTTCATTTACGTCCATGCTTTGATTTGAATGTGATTGATTTATTTGTTTGAGCAACTCGTCTCGGCGTCGCATCGCTGTATTGAACTGATGCTCCCAGACATGACCATACCCGCGAATTTTCAGTGGTAAGCCTGCCAACTCAACAACCTCTGGTGGCACATCTTTGAAGTTTAATCTCAAAATAATTTCAATATCATCCTCATAAAACTGAATTAATTGTTTTTGTAACTTGCGCTCAGCAAGATGCTTAAAGGGGTCAATAGCTGTTCCCCTAATTCCTTTGAGAAAACTCAAAACTCTGAAGATATGAATGACCCAAGGGCCGAACTTATACTTCTTTGGTTGCCCATTTGAATCCTTACGAGCAATAAGTGGCGGTGAAAGGTAAAAGTTAACTTTTTGAATTCCAGAAAAAAACTTCTCAGCGTGTTGAGTCGTGTTGAGGTGTAAACGCGCAATTTCATATTCGTCTTTAATCGCAAGCACCTTATAATAACTTTTAGCAACGATATCCCGTAATACTGGTTCCTTAAATTTGTCTATGAGCGTTTGATAGCGATCAGCTAATTTCTGATTTTGATACTGGCATAAGCGCTCATGAAAGAAATTTGCCAAATCGCTTGGAACACTATCAGTGGTGTTTTTTTCGGTTCTACAGTCCTGAGTCAGAATGCTTGAATCTTCAGCTGCCCAACGCCCCACTTGCAGAGCTAGTATATTTTTATCTGGATACGCCCCATTCAACTCAATGGCTCTAGCTAATGCTTGATAGCTCAAGGGGATATAACCTTTTTGCCAAGCAAAACCGAGTATGATCATGTTGGAGTAAATCGAATTGCCCAAAAAGGAACGAGCGAGTTCAGAGGCATCAATATTACTAAATCCTTTTGAATCCACTGCCGCCTCTATCCGTTGAACAAGATTTTCTTTCGGGATGGTGAAATCTGTATCTCGGGTAAATTCCCCCGGCATAGCCGTTGATGAGTTAATAACGACTTTACTTCGATGGGGATTTAATAAGCGTGTACAATCGGATGAAGCGGTCACAATCAAATCGCCGCCAATGATGCAATCAGCTTCTGAATCGGCGACTCGAATTGCCGAAATATCTTCAGGATTATTAGCAATTCGGCAATGGATTGAAACAGCACCTCCTTTTTGTGCTAAACCGGCCATTTCAATGACGCCGACACCTTTTCGGTCCAAATGTGAAGCCATTCCTAGTATTGCACCAATTGTGACAACCCCTGTCCCTCCTATTCCAGTGATAACAATATTAAAGGTTTGATTGATGGCAGGTAATTTTGGGTCAGGAAGTTGCGGAATCGTGATTTCACGTGTTGACTCTTGCTTGGGCTTTGCTCCATCAAGAGTTACAAACGAAGGACAAAACCCATTGAGACAGCTTAGGTCTAGGTTGCAACTCGATTGATCAATCGCTCTCTTTAGGCCAAATTCAGTTTCAACGGGAACAATTGAAACACAATTTGATTGGATTCCACAATCACCACAACCCTCACATACATCGGTATTAATGAAGACCCTTTGCGAGATTTTTGGAAAGGTACCGCGCTTTCTTCGGCGCCTTTTCTCGGCGGCACATGTTTGGAGATATATAATTGCTGTGACACCTGGAACATCTCTAAATTGACGCTGGACAGAGTCGAGTTGATCACGGGTTAAAACCTTGACTGATTGGGGATAATCCGAAGGGTTTACATCTTCTTTGGCGTCATAAATGAGGGCAATTTGTTTGATACCAAAGCTCAATAACTCTAGAGCCACTTGGACAGGGGTCAAATTGCCATCGTTAAGCTGACCACCGGTCATCGCCACTGCATCATTATACAGAATTTTATAAGTAATATTAACGTCGGCCATAACTGCTGCTCGGATCGTTTGCAATCCTGAGTGATTATATGTTCCATCTCCAATATTTTGAAATACATGGCTGGTATTGGAGAATGCTGCTTCACCGATCCAATTTCCTCCTTCACCGCCCATGTGCGTAAAGCCGAGGGTATCTCGATCCATCCACTGCACCATATAATGGCACCCTATTCCTGAATAGGCACGTGAACCTTCAGGGATTTTTGTTGAGGTGTTGTGCGGGCAACCTGAGCAAAAGTATGGTGTACGCGATACAATATTTTCTAAGTTCGCAGTCGCTTGGTGTTCATTAAGTTTAGTTATGGCAGACGCCAGCCGTTCAGTTTCCAAACCCTCTTCGCAAAGGATCCGGCCTAATCCTTTGGCCATAGAAAAAGGATTAAGCTCATACTTGGCTGATAATAGAATATCACCTTGTGAATCGCGATGACCCAGCACACGATAGCGCTTGAGTTGACTAAACAGTGCCTCTTTGACTTGAGCCTCAATCAGTTTGCGTTTTTCTTCAAACACAATGATGAGATCCAATTCCTTTGCCCATTTTATGAATCCTTGGTGAGCAAGAGGCCACGTCATACCGACTTTATAAGCGGTGATTCCAAGATTAACCAGAGCTTTATCATCCAAATCCAAAAGTTCTAAAGCATGCACCAAGTCGAGCCAATTTTTTCCCGCGGCCACTAATCCGATTGTTGCTTTTGATGTTCCATAGACTCTTTGATTGAGTTGATTTACCTCGGCGAAAGCTTCAGCAGCATAACGGCGGTAATCAATTATGCGTTCTTCGCGTTCTTTCGGGGTATCCCAAAGACGGATGTTCAAACCACCCTGTGGTAAATCAAATACTGGATTTTGTAGCTTCAAACGATGGGGGTTGGCATCAACAACTGCTGTTGATTCAATCGTTTCCTTGACACATTTCATACCTACCCAGTTGCCAGAAAACCGTGATAACGCATAACCGATTACCCCGTAATCAAGTACTTCTTGAACTCCAGCAGGTGAAAGGACGGGAATATAGTAATCAAGCATCGCCATGTCGGATTGATGCAAAGTGGTAGAACTCTCGCCGGTATGGTCATCACCTAGGGCTAGGACAACGCCACCATACTTTGAAGTTCCGGACATATTGGCATGGCGCAGGACATCCCCTGAGCGGTC
>MPNP01000080.1 GCA_002239085.1 Rhodobacteraceae bacterium bin131
GGTCATGACCGCGGTGAGGAATCCTCATCCTGCTTTTCCTCGGCGGGCACCAATTCATCCTTAATCAGAAAATAGATCTGTCCTGAAACAAAGACAAATGTTGCAACCGTTAAAACGATTGTCTTAAAAATCACCCACGCATCGGTTGACATCGTCCGCCACACAATCTCGTTAGCAATCGCTAGACATACGAAAAAAAACGTCAGGCGACGAGTCAATTTCATCCACTTGTCGTCGCTCATGGGAATCCCCTTGTTCATGACAAGCTGCAAATATGAGGTGCCTCGCAATAACCCAAAACCCAGTACTCCAGAGAATAACAGATAAATAATTGTGGGTTTTATTTTGATAAACTTCTCATCATTAAACCACAGGGTTAATCCACCAAACACAATGACTAAAACGGCTGTCACGACCTGCATCTTAGAAATCTCACCAGTGAGTTTCCAAAGTAAAATGGTACACCCCACAAGAACAGGAATGAATATCGCCGTGATGATTATAAACCCATCGTAAGTCTCGCCCCCAAGCGTAATTGACTTATCTTTCAGTAGAAAATATCCCACAAAAAACAGGATGAGCGGAGCTAGTTCCAATATGGATTTAATACCAATGTTTTCTTTTTGTTCTGTCACGTCTTGTCCCAATTACCCAAATTCGACTATCACGGCACCGATCGTAATCAGCGAAATAAGTATAAACCGTCTTGGACCAACCACCTCTTTAAGGAGAACCCAGCCAATAATGGCGGCAAATACTGTTGATGTCTCGCGTAAAACTGCAATCTTGCCAACTTGATCTAAGCGAGTAGCTAACATGATTGAACCAAAACTGAGCACTGCTATCAACCCGCCGACCATCCCCAAAGGTAGTATTTTATGGAGATTTTGTAAGTGTTCGGGTTGCCGTTTCCATCCAAGCCAAATGATCGGCATGATGAACCCATCAAGGACAAAAAGCCAGGCTAAGTAGGTAAAGGGATTAGGGGCTGTTCTGACACCATACGCATCCACAGTCGTGTAAATGGCGACTGTAACCCCTGTTGCCAAGGCGATTGCTACCGCAAAAATCAACCGCGCTGATTCTTCCTGCAGTTTAATTATGTTGTAAACTGCAAGGCCAAAAATTCCCAAGGAAAGAACAGCAATACCTAACCACTGGGTCCAACTGAAATACTCTTGAAATACAACCCCAGCAAATAAAATTGTTACTAAAGGACTTGTCCCACGAACAATTGGGTAAACCACTGTGAAGGCCGCTCGACTAAAGGCCATTGCCATGAGAATTTTATAGCTCGCATGGGCAATTACACCCCAAAATAATATTCCCCAGACCTCCCATGTTGGGTATGGAAACACGAACAAGGCAAAGGGTAAGCAGTAAATGCAGTAGGAAATATCAATGAATGCTCGTGAGGTCCACGGGTCGATCTGACCTTTTTGTAGCGCCCCCAACCCAGCATGTAAAACCGCAGCAATAAGGGCTAAAATTAATGCGAGATTCTTGCCAAATTGGGTTCCCTCTATTGCTATGACCCAATCACCCAACATAAAAGAGCAGTGCTAACGGGTGGGAGAACTTTAAATCAGTTTTGATTGTATTAGGAATTAAGACCCGTAAGGGCTTCAGAAAATTCCTTAGGATCAAAAGGGGCTAAATCCTCTATTCCTTCACCAATACCAATCGCATGGATAGGAAGACCAAACTTTGCAGCTAACGCCACTAATACGCCTCCTTTCGCTGTCCCATCAAGTTTGGTCATAATCAATCCCGATAGAGTGATCATTTTGGCAAAAACTTCCACTTGCGAAAGAGCATTTTGTCCTGTTGTGGCATCAAGAACAAGCAAGGTATTATGAGGCGCCTCTTCATCAATTTTTTTGATAACCCGATTGATTTTTGCCAATTCTTCCATAAGATCCTTGCGATTCTGAAGTCGTCCAGCAGTATCAATCAACAACAAATCCTTTTTCTCTTCTTGAGCTTTGGTGAGTGCTTGGTAAGCAAGAGCAGCGGGATCCGAATTCATTTTGGCCGCTAAAACAGGGACATTGGCCCTCTCTCCCCAAACTTGTAGTTGTTGGACTGCTGCCGCGCGAAAGGTATCTCCCGCAGCGATCATGATATCCTTCCCAGACGCTTTAAATTGGCTGGCAAGCTTGCCAATTGTCGTGGTCTTACCAGTTCCATTAACCCCCACCACAAGAATGACTTGCGGCGACTTGGAATAAATGGGGATGGGCCGGGCAACAGGTTCTAACGCAGCGGTAATTTCATTCGCTAAATGGGATTTCAGTTCTCTTGCTGATACTCTCTGGCCCATCCTATGTTCGGCAATATTAGCCGTGATACGAATGGAGGTCTCATGCCCCATATCGGAAACAATTAACAGTTCCTCCAAGTTCTCAAGCATTGTATCATCCAATCGCCGTCGCCGCTCGCTTGAAGTGTGTTTAGAGCCACCCATTAATCGTCCTAACAGGCCACCGCTCGATTCTTGCCCCTCTTGTTGGGTAACTTCACTTGCTTCCTCAGAAGCATCATTGATAAGATTATCCAGCCCCGTTTCAAGCCTTGATGAAGACCGCTTGAGTTTTTGTTTGAGTTTATTGAAAAATGACAATCGCTCTCTCTTGTGAATAAATCAGTCCATAAAACATTGTTCACCCATAATCAATACATTCAAGCAATGTACTTGAAAATCTGAAACCATTCAGGTGATTTCATTTGGGAAATGGCGCATTGTCAAGCGGATGGCATTGGGAGCGGCCTGACCTAAGCCACAAATTGATGCATCAACCATAACTTCACTGAGTTCTTCAAGCAATTCGGTATCCCATTGATTCGCTTCCATAAGTTTAACCGCTTTTTCACACCCGATACGACAAGGAGTACACTGACCACAACTTTCATCCTCAAAAAAGCGGAGCATATTGAGTGCTGCTTGCTTGGCACTGTCTTGGTTGGATAAGACAACTATAGCGGCCGAACCGATAAAACTACCATAAGGTTGGAGGGTATCAAAGTCGAGTGGAATATTGCTCAATGAGGCCGGCAGTAATCCTGACGAAGGTCCCCCAGGTTGGTAGGCTTTGAATTGATGTCCATGAGCCATTCCACCACAGGCGGAGATGATATCTTTTATGGTCGAACCGGCAGGGAGTACATATACCCCTGGTTTGGCTACGCGGCCAGAAACCGAATAACTCCGTAAACCCATGCGACCGTTTTTTTCTACTGCTGTAAATAATTCGGGTCCTTCACGGCATATCCGGGTAAGCCAATATAATGTTTCGACATTATGGACTAATGTTGGGAGATTGAATATACCTTCTTGGGCGACATAGGGTGGACGGTGGCGAGGCAATCCTCTTTTACCTTCAATACTTTCAATCATAGCACTTTCTTCACCACAGATATAAGCTCCTGCACCTCGTCTGATCTCTAGATAACCGTGGTTGATAATGCCTTGATCTTCCAATGCAGCTATTTCCCGAAGTAATATTATTCGTGCAGCAGGATATTCATCCCGCAAATAAATATAAACCTTTTCGGCCTCCACAGCCCATGCAGCAATGAGTGTTCCCTCAAGAAAATAATGCGGATACTTTTCAAGATAATAGCGATCTTTGAAGGTCCCTGGTTCACCCTCATCAGCATTCACTGCCATTAAGCGGGGCTTTGCTTCCTGTCGAACAAATGACCATTTTCTCCCGGCTGGAAATCCAGCTCCTCCCAAGCCTCTTAGTCTCGACTTGAGAACAAGTTGCTGAACATCATCTGGAGTTTTAGCCCCATTTTGATAGGCCTGCAGAGTTTTATAACCCCCTTGGTCAAGGTAGTTCTTCAAACCGAAATAAGCGGGAATTTCCGGTTCAAACTCCTTTTTCCTGATGATCTCTAAGGTTTTTATTACATCCGCTTTATCAATATGACGATGACCCACTTCAAGAACCGGAGCAGTATGACATCGTCCCATGCAGGGAGCACGAACAACTCTGATTGATTGTGGGTCAACATTCTTCTTCAGTTCCGAAAGGAGTTCTTGTGCACCCGCCAATTCACAACTCAAGGAGTCACACACTCGGACAGTTATATCTGGAGGCGCGACTTCATCTTCTTTAATCACATCAAAGTGAGCATAAAATGTTGCGACTTCGTAGACCTCAACTTGGGCAAGATTCATAATCTTTGCCAATGCTCTTAAATGCACCGCCGAAAGATGACCATATTGGTCTTGAATCAAGTGTAAATACTCTATCAGGAGGTCACGCTTAACTGGCTTTTTGCCCAACAAGTTTTTGACCTCAGCAAGGGCTTGTTCATTAACCTGCCTTCCTTTGGGTGTTCGACGCCCTTTCCCACGGCCTGATTTCCATACACCTTTTGAATTTTCTACCATGTGTTCAGCCACTGTTATTCAATATTTTTGTCCAGAGAATTATGAATGATTTCCAGGCTAATTTCACCATCAATCATTTCAACTTCAACAGATTTATCATAATTTAAATTGTGGGCGTGTGTAACCACCTGTTTTTCCTGACGTACAATCGCGTATCCCCTTGTAAGCGTTTGCTTGTAACTCAAGCTAGCAAGAAGTCGCTTAAGATTGTTTAATTCGTTGGCTTTTGTTTCAATACAATCTACATAGGCTACATTGAGCTTGCCACCTGTTTTTGCGGTATTCAATTGACTTTGATTTATTCTGTGTTCTAACACTCGCGATGTTAACCGTTTTAGGACGTAGTTGAACTTGTATTTGGACTCTTCCAAGGTTTTAGGTGATTTTAAACCTGTACCGCAAATTTCAAGACGTGACTTATATCTGTTGAGATTTTGCGTGAAACTTTTCTGCAATCGCTGTGAAAGGTTATCAAGTTCTTGGTGATTGAGGGAAAAAAGAGTTTCAGAAGCTGGAAGACCCCGACCTAAATCGCGTATTCTTTGTTCTTTGGCTTCAATTGAATTGTTAATCGTGTCCGATATTTGGTGATGTTCTCTTTGTATGAGACTCTCAAGTTCACTTCTTACGGGAACGACAAATTCGGCCGCTGCAGTCGGTGTTGGGGCTCTTTTATTTGCGGCATAGTCAATTAAAGTTGTGTCGGTTTCATGTCCTACCGCAGAAACTATTGGTATGTCGCTATTTGCTGTTGCTCGGACAACTTGCTCATCATTAAACCCAATCAAATCGGCAAACGAACCTCCTCCTCTCGCAACTATGATCACATCAGGTTTAGGAATTATGCCATCTGTGGGCAGCGCGTTGAATCCTTCTATAGCGCTCTTAACTTCTAATGGGCAGTTTTCTCCCTGAACGGCAACGGGCCAAACAATAACTTGACGTGGAAACCGTTCCGAAATGCGGTGTAATATGTCTCGTATAACTGAACCAGTCGGGGAAGTAACAACACCAATAACTTCTGGAATTAACGGAATTGCTTCCTCTTTTTGATAGCTGAATATGCCTTCCTTTTGCAGTTGCAAGCGAAGTTCTTCAATCTGGGCAATGAGTGCCCCCGGACCTGATAGTTCAATATCATCAACGACTAACTGATACCGGGAGTTTCCTGGAAAGGTTGTTATTCTTCCTGTCGCAATAATCTCAACCCCTTCTTCCAAAAAACGATTAAGTTGATTACTCAGGCGCTTTGATGTACTCTTCCATAGAACTGTAGAAAGAGTATCCCGCCCTTCTTTCAGACTAAAATAAATGTGACCACTTGGAGCGAAGGATAAATCGGATACTTCACCGCGGAGTCTAATGAAGGGGAAGGTACCTTCAACACTTCGCTTGATGGCTTGAGAAAACTCAGAAACTGAGTATTCTTTAAGTCCAGAAGTGTTGGGCACAGGAGAATTCGTAAAAGTTAAATTCAGAAATTTTTATCAATTCGCTCAATTGTACAAGATAACAATTATTCGCCGTCACATTAAAAATCAATGCATTAAATCTGTTGTTCTGGCATTTGGACAACGAGCCCTTCAAAATCCTTGGAAACTCGGAGTTGACAGGTCAGCCTAGACTTTACCGGATCCGGTTCCCAAGCAAAATCAAGCATATCTTCTTCCATTGCCTCTTTTTCCGGAAGCCTATCAACCCATTGGTCATCAACATACACATGACAGGTTGAACAGGCACATGCCCCTCCACAATCAGCTTCAATTCCAGGAATATTGTTGTCTCGTGCACCTTCCATGACTGTTAGGCCTTCTCTTACGTCAACCGTGTGGGGAGTTCCATTATATTCAATATAGGTTATCTTTACCATATGGCCTCAAACATCTAACTCTTTTATAACTTGAACAGTTTATAATAATTTCTGACACAAAATTCATTCACTAAATGGTAATTAATTCAAGGGATTCCATAGAGTGTTATTTCTCTAGCAAACGCATAATCTAATGGTCATTTGGATTGACCTGTTCATTCTTTGGTAACCCCTTCCAATAAATATAAACATCTTGTTTTTCAAGTGAGCACGAAATCATTAGATATTGTCAATAGAATATTCAAAATCTCACCTGAAAAGCTCAGCTAAATCGTATTTTCAATGTGATTGAAGCCAGCGTATTGGCGATCTAATATGCTAACATTGAGGCGAAATTTCTGAGGTATGATTAAATCTCTGCCTTGCGGAGTTGCTTGATCTCTTTGTAGGCTTTGTTAATTGTAGCAATTTTACGGTTGCAAACCTCCAAATACCCCTTTGGCATATCGCGTGAAATTGCGACATCGGGGTGATACTGCTTTTGGAGTTGCCGGAATGCTTTTTTGATTTGCTGGTCCGTATCTGATGCGTTCACGCCAAGTATTTTGTAAGGGTCCAATTTGGTGGTCGAAAAATCTTGTGGAACAAATTTGAAGGTAATGTGTTCGTGGTTTGATTGGGAGATGCCAAAAATTTCGGCAACTCTGGCTATGAATTGATTCTCCTTGGGCGAAAAGTTGCTATCACTTGTTGCAATAAAATAAAGGCTCTCAAGTATGGCTTCGAGTCGTCTTTGATTATTCCTGAGTTTTTCTTTAATTTGGAAAGCGAAGATTTCAAAGCTTTGTCGACTATCACGCGCTTCCTTGAAAATTGTGGATACTTTTTCGGGTTCATACTCTTCCTTCAGCAGAACATCCCTGATAATTTTTAATTCATCGCGGGTAACCTTTCCATCAACCTTGCTGAGTTTGGCGCTGAGGGCGATGAGAGCATTCAAAAAATCATGGCACAATTCCCGATCCTCTATGGATTTAAACTCATAATCAGAAATTCCCAATCGGGCTGCTAAATTGTGCATGTAAGTTCGTTCTCGCTCTTCATATTTTCCCCAATGATAGGCGGCCGATATGGTTGAGCTAACGAGAGCCTTGCGGAAATTCCTATTTGCCAACATGGAACTGAGCTCATTCAATGCCTCTTCAGGTCTATTGAACAGCAATTGAGCTAATTGAACTAGTCTCTTTGAGGAGGATTTATTTATGTCAATCTGTTCTCGGGGCAAAATCTCCTTGAGAACTTGAGGGAATTCCTTGGTAACAGGGTCAATTAAATATACCAAAGCAATTAATTCCAAGCGATAGTTGTGACGCGATAGTGCCCGTGAGAATTCAACCAATTCACGATTGAAACCTCTTCTTTGACCTCCCGTTTTGCGAACAACCTGTTGTAAATAGTTAAATACTTGATCAAATTTTCTTGGGAGCTGGTAGAGATGCTTTGGAACCATTTCGCTAAAGCTGGTAGCACTAATGGGTTTTGCCTTTGCTTTCTCATAGACTGCTTTGGTATCAAAAGCCAAACCCTTGGTATTAATTGAAGTAGGAGCTATCAACTTGTCCAGTTTATCTTCATTAATCACCTCAAATTTGGCTAAATTAGCAAAGAATATGATAGTGATTGCTTCAACTTGTGCCCTTTCAAAATCCCCATCGCTTAATTGTTGTAAAATGCGCTTTTCGCTCTCTTTATGATACCTAAAAATGCTCATATTTTGCGAAGTACTTCTTTGACTTTCAATTGGCTTTTGAGGGGAAGCTTGACGTTGATTTTGATTAGTCTGCCATGGATTCGATTCCTTTGGAGGATCTTGTTTGCTTCTCCTTTTTTGAGCAAAATAGAAATAGGCCACGGAGCAAATCAATAGACCCAATGTTAAGTAATCCGCTCCGGCTATAAGGATGACTAGAAGAGAAAAAAGTACTAAAATTAAAGCCATGGATTTTGTGAGATGATTTTATGATTTATTGGCCCAAATGGTTTTACAATAAACCCTATTGATAACGGTCCATCAGATATAGAATCTATGCTACAAAAAAGGAAAATCAATAGTTCAATACCTTCAATAAAATAAAGGTGATAAACAACCCTGCTTATACTCTGAATTAGAGGCAAAACAACCTTGGTTTGAAGGTCGGGTAAAGCCTCCGAATTGGTAAAAATAAATACTTTCATAGTCTCCACTGCCCCGTCCCAAGTGCCAGTGGTCGATTCTGTTGACTCTCATTTCAAATAAGAGCAAAGCCAAGCTATTCTTACGGCAGCTTCAGGTATTTGCCCTCTAGGGTCAGAAACTGGACCCACTGCGAGGAAAATCTGGTTTCTTTTCTTTCTTGCTGTTAGAGACTGACTCAGGATTGGGTTCCGTTTCCGCACGGTGTGAGGGATCAAGGTTGAAACTTTCGGCCATGTCTTGAATATCGATCGTTATAAAATCCTCTTTTCCATAGACCGTGCGGAAAGCAGGACTGAAAGTGGGAGAGAACAGGATTCTTTTCAGCTGGGCACCCTTCAATAGTTCGCCACTTTCCTCCTTCTCCTTGACTGCACTTGCAATCAGGTGTTTCATAAAGGTATCCTGCTTTGTTCGTGTCTGCACTGGATCATGGCTCTCCGCGCTGCGCTTGCAACTTCCCAGCCAGACAATCTTGGGGCCATCTCCCATGCTGGTTGCCATGGCATCAATATCACCTTCAAAATGTTTATGGTGGGCCCGCACCGTGTGCCATGTGACACCTTTTTGCACTGCCAGCCAGTCGTTAGCGAGCAGCTCCAGAGTCTCTCCTTCCAGAGTTTCCATACGGGCGTGATAGAGTTCTTCCTCTCGTTTATCAAGCGCCGTACCAGCGACGGATGCCACCTGATGGTCATCTTTTATCTGTCCCATGTCCCTGAATATGTTGGTCTGAAAGAGGGTGATTGGGTCCGTAATGTACCATTTGGCCGGTGCCTGTTCCCCTAGTGCTGGATTCAGGTCAACCAAGCGCCAGGTCCGGAGATGATTCATGATTTCAAGCTTTTCAGCGTAGGAGCCAAATTCATTCGGAATCTGTTTCAACGTGACACCCCTCGGCTGATTATGACCGATCCATGCCAGCATATCCCGCTGAGCAGTAGGGAGCTCAACCCAAGCTTTGGCATCCCACCGTTCACGCCGGTCAGTTGTCAACACAGTGGCCTCTACTTCAAGCCAAGCCTGGTGCCATTCTTTATCATCCTCAATCCTTTTGAGGGAGGTATATCTCTTATCCATACAATACCGTCGCCAGTTCCGGGGCATTCCTCCATAGGCAGTCCACAGAGTCAAAAACCTATTGGGGGTGGCCAGGATACCTTGTTCAGCAGCCATTGTCATGGTGGTCTTAAGGCACCAAGGGCGGAGCAAAAGAGTTTCATCAATGGACCCATGCAAGGGAGCATCAACAGCAAACATCCGATCGATCTTTTGCTGGTGAGAACCCATCAGAATTAGCTTGCCGGGATATAATTTCCCATACTCACCCAAGCTGCTGGAGGCAGTACCAATCGCCTGACGAACATAGGAGACCAGTCCCAGCATTTCGGCATGGTGAAACTCATCCAGTACAACCACCGATCCAGTTTTCAACAAAGCTAAGAGAAGCGCCTTGAATTTGAAATACCTGTTTTGCCAGTTATGGTCTTGAGCCAAGTTTCTCCGAACCTTGGCCCCCAAGCTATCCGGGGCGGAACCATTCTGACCAACCAGATCCTTAATTTGTTGAGTAACATCTTCAACACCCACATCGTACACGGTCGGGTTAGGCAATTCAAACATGATGACTGGTATCTCGGGAGTGGCGAATTTTTCTACCTCTCGAAGCAACTGGGTCTTACCCACGCCCCGGCCACCCAAGACCTTTAAAGCCCGAAAGCGTCGTTCCTGTGGTGGAGAAGCAAAGTCTAGGCCGTTCTGGAGGTTAGCAACTTCCTTCGCCCGTCCATAAAAACGCCAGTCAGTCATAGCAAACCTTTTATTAATTTTTCGTTCATGTTCCCGTGAAAATAAATGTTTTGTCGCAGTAAATCATCACCAACAATTATTTTCTGCACATAAAAGCAACTTGCCTTAAAAGAAGCTTCTCTAGTATGTGACCAATAAAATATTAACTGGTTGAATTCCTTGTGAAAACATCCTCCCCATGCTCTTTACCATAATTTTAGATTAAACCATTGGGTAAACATAACGGCAACCAAACAATCCTTTCCAATCAAGGTAGAATTTACCCTTGAACACGATATGATATCTAGTGGTGGTCTCATCCACTTTTAGAAGCTGATGTGCGACCTGAGAACCTTTTCCTGCTTCCAAGTGATCACTCCTAAGAGTGACTTGATGGTCAGATGATGTTGACCATTCTTGGTTGGGGTTGGGTCTCGGACATTGATCAATCGGAGGAAAATACGGAGTTGTGCTTGATGGTTCGCCGACTTGAACTCTACTCTTCTGGTCTTCGCAGGACAACTCTCGCAGGTCGTTTTCGGTCGGGTCACCAGCGAACGTTTCCTTCACCTTTTAAAATTTACAGCATCAATTAAAATTTCTATTTACACTTTGTTAAGAACAAGTTAAAGTCATGGCACTTGGTAGATTATAGATATTTATTAGGCGTCATTGATAAGTGATAGGACTTATTCATTGGCGATTTGGAATTTGTAAAGGAAAAAAAATGAAAAATTACATAACTTGGTTTGTTACTAGTATGGCCGTACTGTGCCTTGCTTCATGGGCAAGCGCAGCTGATGAAGAGCTTCTCATATTAGATTGGTCAGCATACAACGATCCTGGCTTCTATCAGGCTTATATTGACCAGCACGGTGACGAACCATCATTTTCTTTCTTCGGTGAAGAAGAAGAGGCATATCAAAAATTATCGCAGGGATTTTCTGCCGATATTTCACATCCTTGCTCACAATCAGTTTCAAAATGGTATGACGCTGGACTTTTGGACCCACTTCAGATTGATAAAATTGAACGTTGGGACCATGTGAATTCAGTGAAAGAAGGATTTAAGTATGACGGGGAATATTATTTTCTTCCTGCAGATTGGGGAACGACTGCACTGGCCTACCGGAGCGATGAAATTCCTGAATCCGAGGTAGGGAGTCTAAAGATATTTTTAGATCCAAAGTACTTAGGTCGTACCTCAATTCCTGACAATGTTGATGATGCTTATTCATTGGCCTTCTTAGCCACGGGAGTTTCTGACTGGTCAAATGCCACCCAAGAGGAATTTGAAAATGCCTCTGCTTGGATGCGTCAAGCACATCAGAATGTCCGCGATTATTGGGCAGACGGAGCATCTCTTTCGCAATTAATGTCATCGGGTGAAGTTCTCATTGCCTGGGCTTGGAATGAAGTTCCGGTTGCGATGCAGGCAGAAGGTCACCCAGTTGCAATGAATCGTTCAACCGTTGAAGGTTCATCAACTTGGTTCTGCGGATATGTAGATCTTGCCAATGGTGAGAATGATGAACAGAAAGTCTACGACTTTTTCAACGCTTGGATGTCACCTGAATCAGCAAACTATATTGTTAATGAGTGGGGATATGGACATGGCAATCAAGTTGCTATGGACGCACTTGGTGCTGAAACGCTTAAAGCCGTTGGGCTTGGGGCAGTTGATGTCCCCATCTTGGCTCAAAAACCCATGGATAATGATCTCCGCCAACAAATGATAGCTGAATTTGAGTTGATTAA
>MPNP01000081.1 GCA_002239085.1 Rhodobacteraceae bacterium bin131
CAATCTGCTTCATACCCCCAAGAGAACGCTTCCTTACGCCAATTCAAGTATTTGACATTATTATTCACTGATTCGGTCATATCGATTATGTAATAAGGGCATGAGTAAAATGTCGCATTTACCCACCATCAATCTGCTTCATACCCCCAAGAGAACGCTTCCTCACACTAATTCAAGTATTTGACATTATTATTCACCAGGTCGGTCATGCCCATTATCCAATGAGGGCATGAGTAAAATGTCGCATTTACCCAACATCAATCTGCTTCATACCCCCAAGAGACCGATTCCTTACACCAATCCAGGTATTTTGCATTTGTATTTAACTACTCTGTTAAAAATTTTATGCTGGTCTATAGGCTGTCCAATTTTTGCAGCACTCTTAAGTATATCCAGTATTATTTCAAAATGGATATGAAATGCCTTTTTGGTAAGAAATAAAATTATAAACTAATTGAGACAGGTTGGATCTAGACCCTTTCAAGGGCACTATCTAAGCTCTCATGGTCAAACTCCTTGCGAACCACAAGCTATCTAATAGCGTTATGTAACCCATAACTGAATTCCCAGCCGAGACACGCTCTCGTACATATTGAATGAATCCCTATTGAGTTTGAATAATTCTACACCACTGATTTTTTCTTTCCGAATTTTGATTAAAAAATAGTCAAGCAGTTATGACGCTTTCCACTTAATACGAATCACTTTAAGAAAAATGATTGAAGGTATTCTCACTAAGGTTAGGAAGTTAATATAAACAGCGAATCACCAAAAGTTGATACATTCAATTCAACTTAAGAAAAAATCAAAAAGAAAAGATATAAGGAAGGTATGCTCACTAATTCTTTGGCTCCTAGTAAGTGTGACTCGCATAAAAAAATTGATAAATTTACAAAAATGTTTGAAAATTACAAAAATTGTAGTAAAATAGCTAAAATTGTAGTAAACTTACAATATTCTTAATTCACAAAGCTGGTATAACCAGCAAGGAGAGTATCAAATGAAGAGATTTATTTTGCGCTTGTTGATTGTCTTTTGGGCATTCACCACGCTTTCCAGTATTGCTTTCGCTGCCGGTACATTACGCTATGCTACCGTTGGTGAGCCGCCAACACTTGACCAGCAAGTTGTCACTTCCGATTTGTCAACGACAATTGCTCATCACATGTTTGAGGGGCTATACACATTCAATGCCTCAAATTCTCCTGTCGGACTGCTCGCTTCAGGCGATTCCGTCTCGAATGATGGAATGGTGATCACGATTACACTCAGGAAAGGAGTAAAATTCCACAACGGACAAGATATGACATCCGCAGATGTGGTTGCATCACTGAACCGATGGGGTGAATTCGGATCAAGAGGAGGGCTGCTGTTTTCAAATGTCGAAAGCGTTACCGCGTCAGGAGACCATGAGGTGACGATCAAACTAACCCAACCCTTTGGTCCTTGGAAAAATTTGTTGGCTTTCATCAATGGTGGTCCGGCGATATACCCGGCATCAATTGTCGAAGGGGCAAGCAAAGAACCCATTGCACCTGAAAATTACATCGGTACCGGTCCCTACATGTTTAGTGAGTGGGAGCCAAACCGTCATGTGGAGTTGGTAAAATTTGAAGATTACGCTTCACCCGATGGAGATGCGGACGGATACGCAGGAATGCGAAGTGCCAATTTTGACACTCTGCGATTTATCCCGGTCCCCGACGTTGGCACCCGTGTTGCGGGCCTGAAAGCCGGCGATTATGATTATGCCGAGAGCATTCCAGGCGATCTGTATGCCGACCTTGATGCTGATTCCTCGGTAGTCACCGTTCTGAACGGTGGGCCAATCTTCGGACTGGTTTTCATGAATTCTATGGCGGGACCCTTGCAGGAGAATTTTGGCCTTAGGCGTGCGATCCAAACAGCTCTAAACAAGGTGCCTGCGCTTCAAGTGGCAATCGGCCCCGAAGGTTTATGGCGAGCAAATGGCTCGTTCCTGCCAGAAGGGAACGTGTGGTTTTCGGATGCTGGAACTGACCACTTTAGTATGGGCGACGCGGATGCCGCACGAGCAATGGCAGCAGAAGCCGGCTATGATGGTGAACCGATCAAATTTATGGTTTCAACGAACTACCCGTTTCATTACGATACTGCGATTGTTTACACCAAGCAGTTGGCACAGGCTGGATTCAACATTGACCTCCAGGTCTATGACTGGGCCACGCTAATTGAAAAGCGAGCCCAACCCGACCAATGGGACATGTTCTTTACCCATCATGGTTTCGTACCCGACCCGATTCTGATCTCGGTGATGAACGATAACTATCCAGGTTGGTGGACAACCGTGGAAAAGAATGCCCTAAAATCAAAGTTCACGGAGAGTTCCGACCCTGCCGAAAGGCAAGCAATTTGGGCTGAGATTCAGGCATTGATCTATCATCAGGTTCCGACAATGAAAACAGGAGATGTGTACACTTACAATATCGCTTCACCTGACCTCAACGGCCTTGGAGAGGCCACTTTGATTTGGCCGCATTTCTGGAACGTTTCAAAATAAGATAATCCTCCTATCTCCTCCCCGCGTTTTTCGCGGGGAGGTTAAATCACTAACCAAGCTGGTCACGTCATGTTAGTATATGCATTGAACAGAACCTTGACCTTGGTTCCTACTCTTCTCATAGCCTCTTTCCTAGTATTTATGTTTATCCACCTGATCCCTGGAGATCCGGTCTCTATATTGTTGGGAGATGCCGCAACGCCAGAAGAGATTGCTGAACTATCCCGTGAACTTGGTTTCAACGAGCCGCTCTGGACTCAATACGCCCTGTGGCTAACTAACGTCTTACATGGTGATCTCGGAACCTCGGTGTTTTTTCGTGAGCCAGTCCTTTCGGTGATTGCCAGCGGTGCCGAAACTTCAATCCTTCTTGCCACTATGACAATGTTTTGGATTATTCTGTTCGGAGTACCGATAGGAATAATTTCTGCGATTCGACACGGATCTTGGGTTGATCAGTTAACCTCAGGTGGAGCCATGCTTTTTGCCTCCGTCCCGACATTCTGGTTAGGACTCTATCTGATTCTAATTTTCGCAGTTGGACTAGGCTGGTTTCCATCTTCAGGATTTCCTTCGCTTGCTGATGAAGGAGGTCCATTGAATTTACGCTATCTGATTCTACCTAGCCTGACCTTAGCCGCACCAAATGCGGCACTAATTATCCGGCTAATCCGTGCTTCCATGCTTGATGTCTCACGAGAGGACCATGTGCGCACCGCTAGGGCCAAGGGGTTACATCCAGCCCGGGTGGCAATCAAGCACATCTTTCGAAATGCACTCATAGCAGTTACCGCGGCATTCGGTTTTACCTTCGCTGCACTTGTCAGCGAAGCAGTAGTGACGGAGACAGTCTTTTCCCTTCCAGGTATTGGACGACTCGTGGTTCAATCCATCTTGAGGCGCGACTATCCAGTGATTCAGGGAATTATTCTGATCATCGTAGTTTTTTACCTTGTGATCAATCTCCTAGTAGACCTCGCCTATGCAAGCCTTGATCCGAGGGTGACGCTAAAGTGAAAAGTGTGCTTTCAGTCATATCGATATTTCGTGGTCGCGCATTAGCGACGGCAGGAACCTGTTGGCTTCTGATCGTCGGAATTGCAGCGATAGGTGCACCAATTTTGGCGCCATTTGACCCACTGGACTTTGATCCGTTTGTTCGACTTTCCGAACCTGGATGGCCCCATTTATTCGGTACCGACCACTTTGGGCGGGACACTCTTTCTCGTGCGATCTTCGGAGCACGAATGGCGATTCTTATTGGGTTGGGCAGTGTTCTAATTGCCTTGGTTGCTGGTGGTCTCATCGGTATGCTATCAGCCTACTTTAGCAGGCTGGGTCATGTTCTGATGCGGGTCGTTGATGTGCTGATGGCTTTTCCAGCCTTACTTCTGGCATTAGTTCTTATGACGTTACTTGAACGTAGCGTACTTAACACAATTATCGTGATCGGAATCGTCTACGCAACGACCACGGCCCGTATCCTGTTTGGTATGACTCTGAAACTGAAGCAAGATGTCTTCGTTGATGCTGCCATCTGCTCAGGAGCAGGGCATGTCTCGATATTGTTCTTGCACATCCTACCGAATTTGTTATCGCCAATGCTGGTTCAAGCGAGTTTTATTTTTGCATTCGCCCAATTGCAGGCCGCGGCACTTGATTTTCTTGGGTTAGGTCTTCCGCCGGAAATTCCAAGTTGGGGAAACATGTTAAGTGAAGAACGAGTCTATGTGACACGAGCCCCGTGGCTGCTGATCTTTCCCGGAGCACTGATTATCCTTTCTGTATTTTCAATGAACCTCGTTGGCGATGCATTGCGTGATAACATTGATCCGCGGTTTAAAGACGACATTGCAGGGGTTTAAGCCTTGACTTTACTTGCCATAAGGGATTTAGATCTGAGCATTGTACAGGGAAATGAACTCCTCCCCGTAGTTCAGGGAATATCATTCACTGTAGAAGAAAATGAAACGCTGGGAATCGTCGGTGAAAGCGGATGCGGAAAAAGTTTAACTGCACTGGCAATCATGGGTTTACTTGAAGGATCGGCAGTGCGGGTTACTGGTGGTTCGATTTATTTTCAAGGCAGGGATATCATAACTCTTACTTCTGTGGAACGGCGACGGTTAATGGGAGAACAAATGGCCATGATCTTTCAGGAGCCGATGACTAGCCTAAACCCAGTCTACCGAGTCGGAGACCAAATCAAGGAAGCGATTCTACAACATCGCGCAATGTCTAATAAAAGGGTACATGATCGTGTACTGGAACTACTGGAACTTGTACAAATTCCAGATCCAGAACGCAGGATTGACAACTTTCCACACCAGATGTCTGGTGGGCAAAGACAAAGGGTAATGATCGCCATGGCGATTGCCTGTGACCCGAAACTGCTTATTGCCGACGAGCCGACTACGGCACTTGATGTCACTGTCCAAAAAGAAGTGCTAGAACTTTTGCACAGTTTACAGAAGCGAACAGGCATGTCCATCGTCCTGATCTCGCATGACCTCGGGGTAATTTCCGAGACTTGTGACAGAGTGGCTGTTATGTACCGAGGCAGAATTGTAGAGCATGCGATGACTTCAGAGCTCTTTGCGAACATGAGTCATCCATATACTTTGGGATTGCTGGGTTCAATTCCTGTTCATGATCATGATGTTGAATGGCTTGACGCCATTCCAGGTCGGGTGCCTACACTTGGTGAGGTGGTGTCTGGTTGCGCGTTTCACCCGCGCTGTTTTGCGGCCAAGGATACATGTAAAGTTGTTGATCCAAGTACACAAACCGTTGCGAAAACTCACTTCGTGCGTTGCCATTTTCCGCAAGGATATTCAGCATGACCCGCCCGTTGCTGGAAGTACAAGAGTTAAAGACTTATTTCAGGACCGGAGGTGGTTTGATACGAAGGAAAGCCATAGTTAGAGCTGTTGACGGCGTTTCGTTCACGATCCATGCGGGTGAAGTACTCAGCTTGGTTGGTGAGAGTGGCTGCGGCAAGTCCACGGTCGGTCGGACTCTAACGCACTTGGAGGCTGCAACTGCGGGAAAGGCAATTTTTGATGGACGTGATATCCTGAATCTATCACAGGCCAAATTCCGCACGCTTCGGCGTGACATTCAAATGATCTTTCAGGACCCGTTTGCATCGCTTAATCCACGCTTGAGTATTGAGAGGACTCTTGCCGAGCCACTTTTTATTCACGAGCTTGTGCAGCATCGGGAAGAAGCACGCGAGAAGATTGCCGCAATACTTGAACTCGTAGGCATGGATGCTAAATCTATGAGTCGCTATCCGCACGAATTTTCTGGTGGCCAGCGGCAGCGCATTGGAATCGCTAGGGTTATGATCTTGAAGCCGCGTCTTGTGATAGCAGACGAACCGGTATCGGCGCTTGATGTTTCGATTCAAGCCCAAGTACTGAACTTGCTGAAAAAGCTTCAGCGCGACAGTGGTGTGTCAATGTTATTTGTAAGCCACGATCTTGGTGCAGTACGGCACATAAGTGACCGAGTTGCTGTCATGTTTAGGGGGAAACTCGTGGAGACTGGTGAGAAGCGGCAGATATTTGAGAAACCGGCGCATTCCTATACACGAAAGTTGCTGGCTTCGATTCCTCGGATTAAAGGGAGACTCTCAGGATGAAGCTAAAACGTGTCTTCCTCGGATCAATTGCAACAGAAACCAATACGTTTTCACCTCTTCGTACTGATTTACGTGACTTCAAAGACAGCTTCTTTGCTCCTCCAGGATTGCATCCGTTGACACCCACACTTTGTAGTGCAATTTACCCAGTTGCACGGTCAAAGGCTGACGAGTTCGGGTGGGAATTGATTGAGGGTACGGCAACTTGGGCAGAACCGGGTGGAATTGTCAACCAGCTTACTTGGGAGAATCTTCGTGATCAGCTTCTCAAAGAACTCAAGGACGCACTACCGGTGGATATAGTCCTACTCGGACTCCATGGTGCAATGGTGTCCCAAGGCTGCCTTGACTGTGAAGGTGAATTGATTGAAGCGGTCCGTAGAACCACTGGACCCAAAACAATTGTCGGGGTCACGTTTGACCCGCATAGTCATCTGTCTGACAAGCGAGTAGCCAATGCCGATTTAATAACGGCATTTAAGAAGTTTCCTCATACCGACTTTGTCGAGACGGCCCAAGACTTGATTCATTTAGTGAATAATGTTGCTAGTGGAAAGATTAAGCCGGTGATATCAACCTTTGATTGCAAGATGATTGATCTCTTTCCAACAAGTCAGGAGCCGATGCGTAGCTTCGTTGAAGAGCTAAAGGAAATTGAGAGAAACGGCCAAGTTCTCTCGGTTTCGGTCATTCATGGCTTCATGGCTGGTGATGTGCCCGATCTTGGGGCTAAAATCATAGTGATAACTGATGATGCCAAGGAGGCGGGTGATGCACTTGCAAGAAGAATCGGCTTGGAATTGTTTTCAATGAGGGGAAAAACGCGCCCCAAATTTCATACACCAAGCGAAGCAATGGACGAAGCTCAAGCAGTGATTGATCGCCCTGTGGTGATTGCCGATGTGTGGGATAATCCCGGTGGCGGAGTACCGGGTGATTCTACTATCGTTTTGCAAGAGATGCTCAGGCGTAAGATTAATAATTCAGCATTGGCAACGATTTGGGATCCAATCGCGGTTCGCACTTGCATGTCTGCAGGTGAAGGTGCCGAACTGCAACTTCGCTTTGGTGGAAAGATGTCGCATGCAGGTGGTGAACCACTTGATGCCAAAGTCAAGGTTCGTCGTATTCTCATTGAAGCAGTACAAAGCTTTGGAGAGAGTGTCGTACCACTTGGCGACAGCGTATGGATTGAGGTGGGGGGTGTTGACGTCATACTCAACACCATACGGAGTCAGGTCTTTCATCCAAATGTGTTTTCCAATTTTGGTATCGATCCTAAAGAAAGATCCATCCTTGTGATTAAATCCACCAACCACTTTCATGATGCGTTTTCTATAATTGCTTCGAAAATTCTGTATGTGACTGTCGACGGACCCTATCCTAGCAACCCATCCACAAACGGCTATCGCAACCTTAGCCGGAAAGTTTGGCCTTTGGAGGAAAATCCCCATGCTTTCAAGTTTGACACAATTTGAGACTCCAGCACTTGTCATTAGCGAAGAAGTAGCTTTAAGAAACATTGAACGGTTTCAAAGGCATTGTGACGACAAGAACTTGAAACTTCGCCCTCATATTAAAACGCACAAATCCCTTCACTTTGCCAGAGCACAGATTGCTGCCGGGGCTTCTGGAATCACCTGTCAGAGGGTAGGCGAGGCGGAAGTGATGGCTGACGGAGGTATAGACGATATCTTCATTACTTTTAACATTCTTGGCGAGAGCAAGCTTGGTCGCCTTCGGTCCTTAGCCGAAAGGATAAAGAAACTTTCCGTTGTCGCTGATAATGACGTGGTTGTGGACGGATTGAGCAAGGTTTTCGAAACTGTGTCAAAGCCGCTAAAGATTCTAGTTGAGTGTGACACGGGTGGCCGTCGCTGCGGCGTGCAAACTCCAGAAGGAGCTATTGCATTAGCCAAAAGAATCTCTGAACTGCCGGGAATCGTGTTTGGTGGATTGATGACTTATCCGGCAGTTGGGGGACAAAGCGGAGTAGTTGGTTTTATGACGCATGCCAAAGCTGGGTTAGAAAAGTGTGGAATTGCATGTCCGGTGGTATCATCAGGTGGGACACCCGATATGTGGGATGCCCAAACTCACGGCAATACGGTCACCGAGTATCGTGTAGGGACTTACGTTTTCAATGACCGCTCTCTCATTGAGCGAAAAACATGTGATTGGAGGGATTGCGCGGGACGGGTCGTTGCCACTGTTGTTAGCGTTCCCACGAAAACAAGGGTCATAATTGATGCGGGGTCTAAGATACTCACGTCTGACCTGCTTGGACTTGATGGATATGGGCATATTGTCGGTCATAGGGAAGCGCGGATTGTTGAATTGAATGAGGAACATGGGATCATTCAATGCGACCAAAATAACAATTTTAAAGTTGGTGAACAGTTAATCATTATTCCAAATCATATTTGTGTCGTGACCAACATGCTAGATAATGCTTGGCTTGCAAGAAAGGATGGTAACATGTGCCTTCTCCCGATTGATGCACGGGGCAAGCTTAACTAAATGTAATCTGATACCGATTACGGAATTGAATTTAAGGCAAATTAAACTGAAACATTATTTCTTTTTGTTGTTGACAATATTTCTAATATGTAATAAACTTTCATTGCTATTCTGGCACTATTCACACATTTAGAAAAAAGTGGAGGAAACAATGTACACCAAAATCTGGTTGCGTTTAATGACTACCTTGCACGTATTAGCAATGTCTGCGGTGTTTGGGTTGGGTCTCTTGACGGCTCCTGTTCAAGGGGGCGGTCATGTATCGGGTGACATTACCATGATCAAAGGTCCCCATTCGGCTGATGAAGCCCGCTTTGAGGCCATGATTATTGACGATTTTAAGTCTGTTGAACCGGGCGTCAATGTCGAATTCACCACCTATGATTGGGCGAACATGAATGCCGAACTGACCGCAGGATTTGCGAGTGGCAATCCGGCCGATGTCCTGTATCTGGTTGACCTGATCTATCCCAATTACGCTCAGCAAGGTGCGTTGCATGATATGTCGGACTTGGTGAATGCCGAGGAATGGTCTGCCGAAAGAGCCATTATTCCTGATTTTGCTTGGGATCTTGCCCGACAGGGCGGTGGGACTTGGGGTGTTCCGGTTCTTGGTGCTGTTTACAACATCTATATCAATGAAGACTTGCTGGCTGCGGCTGGAGTTCTGGAGACGTGGAACAACTCGTATGCGGACATGATGGACGCCGCACGTAAGACGACAGGTGATGGGGTTTACGGATTTTCTGTCCGCAGTCGAACGGGTGATTTTGCGTTTTGGGACTGGTTGCCCTATGTTCACAATGCGGGTGCCGACTTGCTGAATGACGACTGGAGTGGATGCGGATTGTGGGGCGCTGAGGCGGCGACACAGTTTCTCATTGACATGCATCAAGCTGGTGTGACTCCGCCGATTGGGTCAATGTCGACCCAAGAGCAGTTTGACCTTTTCAAGGGTGGCAAAATTGCGATCTATCATGGGGAAACGCCCCAGATTGGTGAATTGAATGCGAACCCGCCGCCATTCAAGTGGGATGTTGCTTATGCTCCTCCCGGTGAGCAAGGGCAAACAGTCATGGGTAATTTTGGGATTTTGAGTATTGCGAGTGCGAGTCCGAACAAGGAGGCTGCTTGGGAATTTATCAAGCACTGGGCTTCGGGACCTCAGGTGGGTCGATTTGCTGAGCAAGTCAACTTGCAGGTTGTCCGCGAGGATATTATTGCTGATATGTTTGCTGACAATGCGGCGATGCGTAAAGTACAACAAGAATTTGTTCCGCGTGTGAAGGGCATTCAGCCACATCCCCAGATTCTGAAGATATTGCAGTCGATTTGGCCGGTTGCCGAACAGGCATATCGAGGCGATATGACAGGAGAACAAGTTATTGAGGAGATGTGTAAGATCACTGACGCCATTATCGGTTAGGCGTTCAGAAGAAGCGAAGGGGTGCCATTCAAGGCACCCCCGCAATGACTCGGACAACACATTGACCCGCAATATTGATCATAGGCGGTGGATTCAGAAGTTTTTCATAAAGTGAAGAGTTGCCCTTTTTTTGTGAAAGAAGCTAAAATAACACTGTAAAGAAAATGCAAGTGGTAATATAGTTTTGATAACTTAACTGGATTGTTATATTTTTTGATTTAGTTGTACCAAGGAGGCTAATATAATGACGACAGGCATAACCCGCTTTGGCACAGCCGATGATGCGGCTGGCGGTACTAAAAGACCGTTTGCAAAGGCAGTACGCGCAGGCGATTTTGTTTATGTTTCGGGCCAGGTTCCGGCCGTTGATGGCGAAATTATCACGGGAGGAATCACCGAGCAAAGCGAATGTGTTATCAAAAATATAATCGCGGTACTTGCAACAGCTGAATGTAAACTAGAGCATGTTGTCAAGGTCAATGTCTGGCTTGATGACCCCCGTGACTTCACCAGTTTCAACGCCGTTTTTGAGCGGTACTTTCTTAAACACGCTCCCGCACGCTCCACGGTACAGTCCGCCCTCATGGTTGACGCGAAAGTTGAAATGGATGTGATCGCCTATAAGCCCGAATAGTTTGGCAATATGGCGATGTCTAAGATTATTGATGTTATATCGCAGTTGCGTAAACTGCAGGGCCAATTTCCAAAACGAGAACAGAGAGTGGCGGATTTTGTACTCACCAATTTGGAACGGGCACCTCGACTTACCCAGAATGAAATTGCTGAAGCGGCCGACGTCTCGGTCGCAACAGTGAATCGATTTTGCCAGACACTTGGTTGCGATGGATTTCGCGATTTCAACATCAAACTTGCTCAAAGTGTTGCAGTTAGCTTACAATACCTTGGAGGACCAAGCCGTACGGAATCAGAGTCCGATCAGCTTGTTAGACAAGTGTTTGGAGCTCTTGTCGATACGCTTAATCTCGCTCGTTTTCAGCTAGATGGTGAGATCCTGCAACAGGCCGTCTCTGTGTTAGCCAATGCTGAGCGAATTTCCTTTATTGGAGTGGGGGGTGGTTCAGCTAATGTTGCTCGCGAAGGTGCCAACCGCTTCTTTCGGTTTGGGATACCGACCGATGCACACGCAGATGGTTATTACCAGCGCATGCTTGCTTCAACATTGTCAGAAGGAGATGTTATCTTTGCGATATCCGCAAGTGGGCAGCCGGTAGAACTTCTTGACAGCGTCGCAATTGCTCGCCAGTACGGTGCAAAATCAATTAGTCTAACGAAGATAGGGACAGCGCTTGCCAAATCCACTGATGTATCAATTGAGCTTGATATACCTGAAGACCAAGACATCTACAAGCCATCGGCCTCAAGGCTTGTCTTTATTGCCATAATTGATGTGCTCGCGGCCGGCACAGCTCGAAAGCGTACAAAACCTGTAAGAGAATATATGCGGCGAATTCGAACTTCATTAACCTCAATCTCATCAGACACAGGTCCTAAACCAATTGGCGACTAAATTGCAGTCGATTCAAGCAGTCTTCCGACCGATATCTTATTGGATTATTGCGCAAGGGTATGTTTCATGTGAATTGACACATAATTAAACTTTAATTTGAAACATTATTTCTTTTTGTTGTTGACAATATTTCTAATATGTAATAAACTTTCATTGCTATTCTGGCACTATTCACACATTTAGAAAAAAGTGGAGGAAACAATGTACACCAAAATCTGGTTGCG
>MPNP01000082.1 GCA_002239085.1 Rhodobacteraceae bacterium bin131
CAGCACACCCCATGGTTAACATACAAAACTCTGCACTTTTTGACAAAGACCAAAGAAGAGTTTGGCTACCATTCCACTTTCTCCCTGGCAATGAAGGCAAAACTATATCAGAGCGACTTATATGTCGCAAGGATAGCACCATTGCTCAGCAGATGGTAAAACACTGCATCTCTATGGTTAAAAAACCGTATGGTCTCCATCTTGTTGGAATCTCCTCTCATGTATACGCAGATACCTTCTCGCATTATGGATTCATGGGAGTGAGTTCGCGATGGAACAAGGTGGATAGTAGGTCAATCAAACTCCTGAACGACACAAGAGACAAAGATGCTGAAGGTAGGTTTCGAACGAAGTACGGTGAGACCATGTCAGGGCTCCGAAACTGGCGTCAGTCGTTGTGGGACAAGGTCAAGTCTGATGTAGCTGAATCGGGGACCGGGGCATTGGGGCATGGTGCGGTACTGAAATATCCTGACTTCCCCTATCTTGAGTGGGAATTCTCATACGAACATCCCAAAGGAAGTCAACGCGTCAGTCGCCGGAAAAATGCGGCCACGTTTCTTGAAGCATGCGAAAAGATTTACGGATTGTTCTGTTCCCTGGATCCCAAGTTACATGATCCAGAATTTGATCAGAACAAGGGGTTTGAAAGAATTCGAGATAAAGTCAAAGAAATTCTCGAATTTCAGGAAACCAATCGGGAAAAACGCAGCGCAAAATGGAGGTCTGCTGCCGAAGAGGGTATTCTATTTTATAACCCTGAAGAGATACTTCCCTATCAGGGGAAGGCATGGAAGCAGAGCCTTGACGAATTGAGTGACCATGCAGAGTCCAGCGAGGTTCATAAAATGCCGGCATTTCAGTTTTATCAGGCCGCTGCCACTTACCGCACTTACGTCCTCCGGGACCTACTTCCAGCTCATGGCTTGTTAGTGGGTTGAGTCTGACGTGATTTCGTATATCATTTGAAGACGGGGTTGAGTGCAGATCTTTTTGCAACATTATAGTTACGATTGAGTTCTTTGTGAAAATTACCTTCAAAATGTCGCTGAGAGATTCACTCTAGAGTTTCTTGTAATAATTGAATTCCTTGCTCTCAAAACCGTTGACCAGAGGATAAGGTTGCCTTAACTCGCTTTGATTTACCTGAACCAAGAGTTGTTAGGCCTTATGATTGGTTAGCATTTGAATGGATTAGATTGGAGAAAATTCGTAAAAATCCTCATTTGTTGGTCGACGAAATGAGCTTTAAGAAATTTGCTTTTCTATCTTGAGGACAGATTAGTTTTAATTGAAAAGTATCACACATTATTTCCGATTGAATCAGTAATTTAATAAGACTTTTTCAATTGTATCCAGCTCTGTTCGGACAACGCACTCCATCAACTGCTGGTAATTGTTACCTGAGTATCATTCTATCAACTTGTTTGTCGTTCAATAATCAAAATAGTTTTAGTTCTATGTAACGCAAAAGGGGGAACCGTAGTTCCCCCTCTGACACTAGACTATTACGATTGAGTTAGAAGCTCATCTTAATTCCGGTTTCAATTCGATTCGCGGATACATTACCAGTGGTTGTGCGACGTAAATCCGTGTAGAATTCTAAACCGCCACCAAGATCATTGCTATATAACAAATCAATTCGGCTTAAACTGGAATCTACTCTTGAGTATTGCAACTCTATTAACCCACCGCCGGTGTTATAACTCCCAAGTAAGCCAATCCCAGTAGCTTGAACTGCATCATCAGACCTGCGGACATAGACAGCTTGGTAATGGAACTCGCCAACATCGATTACATTATCATTACCGACACTAAAAGCTATCACATCCGTGCTGTTTATACCAAACCCTACTTGAGCAACTCCAGCATCATATTTGGCTCCAATTGACCAATCTTGTGCATTACCTACACCGGAGGTGAGTGAGTAGGTGACTGGCCCAGCCGAACCGGAAAGGGCAATCGTTCGGTTATTAGGAGTTATAGTCACTGGAGTCCCAGGTGTAACCACAGTTCGTTGTGGTACTGCTTCTGTCCGTACCGTAGGTGGTACTGCATCTGTCGCCGCTTGATAACCCCTAGACATCGTAACATCAAAGGTGAAACGCTTGTCTGCAGCAGCATCTAATTCATCATCAGCAGCATCGTCTACATCATCAGTCAGCCAAGTACTGTGGCGATAGATCACGAGTTCCTCGTCAAAGTTAGTTTCAACTTCTGAAGTACGAGGATCATCGCCCATTTCTACTTCTGTAGTAGTTTGATCATCGGGAGTATAAACCCAATAATAGCTATTATCACTATTAACTAGTTTAAGATTAGCTGGAAGAATAGTGAATGTAGTTTCGGCATCAATTATCACTGCATCAGCTAAAACTAATTCAGTTTGTATATCTTGGCTTACCCCTTCGTCTAAATCTGCTGTTGGTACAAGCGATGCAGAGCCATCAGTATCAAACGTAATCTCTGAAGTTCCACCGGCTAATTCACCCGTAGCAGGCATGGCATCCACTCCATCATCGTTAAGTACTTCGGCTACCGGCGGTATGACGGTGACACTGCCACCAACGAACGTGGTAGTGTTACGAAACACTCCATCATCGGGGTCAGCGACACCAAAGCCACCCACTGTCGCAATTCCCTCATCATTGTCGCCAAACTGCAGTTTCCAACTGCCATCAGCACTACCAACATAGACACCAAAGCCATCACCAGTGATGCTATTGCTATCACGACTATCTATTGTAATGGAGCCACCAAATGTCAGGCCACCATCGGTGACACCCGAAGACGCAAACTTCACGTCATATTCACCAACCGTCGACAGTGCACCATCATGTAGGAGGCCCATCTTGGCTGAACCACTTATAGCCACCGAGGGGGCCGCTTCCATGGCCATCTCAGTGTCCTGAGCGTCCTGAGCCATCGCATACACACTACCAAACACAATCAGTAGTGCTGAAATTATGAGTTTTTTCATCGTCTTTTCCTATGATAATTAAACTTACTAGGAAGATTCTTTTTTGAACACTTCTCCAACGGCTGTGTCACGGGCTTTTGACGATATGGACTGCTTTTTTCAGAGTCGGCCCAAACTAAGTTTCAGACCTGAAATGGCGATCATGATGAAATTGAATTGAATGGCTTTGTAGCCTCATTCATGTGTAAACTCTATTTGTTGGGGTGAGGGATTTTGGCCAAATCAGCATATTAAGTTGATTGACGCTCAATCAATCAAGAACGAAACATTCAATACTTTGAAATTTGCAGATGGTTAATACCGGTTAGAACTCAATTTCAGAGATGCCCTTGAAATCCCTTGCAAGTCATTGCCCTGTTCGTTCAACATTGTTTTTGTATGGCTCAACGAGCCAAAAGAGCATCAATGGGAAGAAATGCGGAGTATTTCTATGAGATACTGTATCCAAAGTTGAGAAACCTTTTACCGGAACTATTCGTGGAACGAAAAAAGGGGGAGTGTGAAGTTGAAAACCTCTTCAACGGTCAACCATAATCAGTCACCATGTTTCGGTTGCGTTCATTTCAGGTATTCAATGCTTCAAAATTAACAAAATCCATTGATGAGTTACGTCTAACTGTTTGAAGATTAAAAAACATTTATGATGCCAATTTAAGAAAATTAGTGGGAATGACGGGTGTGACACTTGAATTGACCCGACTTACCATCCACCAAAGGGTCAGTAATCATCTGATGACTAGCAATTTGTAGCCACCTCAACTCTATTTCTAGTTGAGAGTCCACACTCATCGCAGCTTTGATAGCCGATTCAAAATGCTTGTTTAATAAGGTGGTTACTCCTTCTGGCTCACTTTGCAGCATAGCTGTGGCTTGGATTTCCGTCGCTTTGGCCCAGTGATACAGGCAAATCAGCCTGATAGCCATTGCTCGGTTTTTAGTATTGCTAGTATCGTTGAAAACTCCACCTTCATAATGCTTTTGATCTTCTCTGAGTTCGGCAATTATCTCACTAATTCGATGCAGATCCTCCCTGTATTTCTTCCTGAAAAGAATCACCCAGCATTCGTAAAGACGGTAGAGCAAACGTCTATCCCAAAGTGCGTTCGCAACAGAAGGAGTTTGAAGGAGTTTATCGTTTTCATTGTACCAGTGATGCAATTCCGTCCATCTTTCTCCGCAATAAGCTAATGAAGAGAGGTGTAGAATATGATAAATCCGTTGTTCTTTAACAGCGGGAGGTTTTAACACTCTTTGAATTTCAAATGCCCGGCAGGCAGCTGAAGCACATTGCTCCCGCAGTTCATTATTTGTAGAAGTCGGATGAAGAAAATCATTCAGTCCTTCAATTGCCGCTATCTCATATGCAAAGGAAACTCTTTTTAGTAGCTCATAATCAGCCGGTGAGAACTCATAGTTTAAATGAATCTGCTTGCCGACTGACTTTTCTACCAAGTGACTGTTGCTCAGTTCAAAAACTTGATTGATTGCTTTTGTTCCGATTGCCTTAATGGCCCAGTGCTGATTAATTCTTTCTAGTGATGCAGAAGTTACGTTCATTGAACACCACTTGTTCTGCCAATTACAACCGTTTTGCTCAGTTCACTGGTGCTGGCAAGAGGAAAATAAAGTGCTATCAACTCAAACAACAAATCATTCACTGGAAGATCTACTCTTACGTTCATGCCGGAGAATTGACCACGTGACAAACTCTCCATATGATGTATTAAAAATGTTGTAGCCACCGATTCACCTACACACAAATCTTCAGGCGGTCTAGAATCAGAAAAACTCCCTCAAATCCTTCTTTTTCAAAATCGGTATCAACTAGCCCTTTAAGAAATGAACCAATTGACTCCTTTCCTGCATCATCATTTAGATTTTCTACAACAGGACAAGACAATGCGGGGTACAGCTCCTTGTCAGAAATTGAAAAGCCAAATCCGGTTACCGTATCTTTCCCCAACTGAAAATTAATGGTTCCGGTGATAATAGTCATGCGGTTCCTCTACTGTGTAGTTGGTTTGAAGTAAGAGTGCTTATATCTTAGTGCACTCACTTTACTATACCGCGGAAAAGGCAGTATGAATAATACGGAATAATCCAAAATCTAATTTGGAAGAGTCACATAAACCTCTTACCAAGATTATCTTCAGTTATACCAGTGGTTTGATTTTCACTAATCATATTATAGCAAGTTTAGTTTTTGCTTGAAATCGCAATAGGAGTCATCTTTTTAAATTTTTACCATTTATTTCTGACATCTTTGTTGTTGCGGTTCATTGGTGTCAAAAAATTCACTTTTCGCTTTTTGTTGTAAGCTTGAAGCGACCAAAGAGACAAAAGCTACTTCGTAGAAAAGGGTTGACATTTCAGTTCTCTGACGGAATTCAACAACCTACAAATCCAAAAGTAAAATTGAATAGTATCGGATTACCCTCCACCCTCTTTGAAGACGTTCTTATCTCTTCTTTGTTGGTAGGGGGTATGGTGTCATTAAATTGTAACATTGGTCAACAATTTAATGTAATTGTAAATCTAGAGATGAGTTTAGTTCAGAAGAGGAGCGAATTTAATTAATCAAGTTTGGGGATTTATGTAAATTGAAAAAAGAGTGCACATATTCAGTGCTAATTTTGTATTGGAACAGATATTGACTATGATTACATCATGGAATTAATTTCCGGTTTAAAAGATGCGGTCCCCGATGGGGTAAGGATTACCCAAGAAGAACTAATTGGGCTGATAAGAGTTGGTACAAGTTTTCTTGGAGATCGCGAAGTAATCATATGGTACATTGATACCCTTATGAAAGGCGAATACCTTGACAAGACTTCAATTTGTAAGGGCTATGAAATTTCTAGCTTCATTGTATATGAGCAGGTGATGTAGTGGAGTACCACAAAACCTCTCGGCTAGTGCCTAGGTTAAGGTTTCCAGAGTTTAGATTTGAAGCCGGGTGGGAAGTCAAAACCTTGTCTTCAGTCTGTGAAATCAAGTCGCCACAAACTAAATTGTCAGCTAGTTTTGTATATATTAACTTAAATTCTGTCAAAAGTGGGGAACATCTTAAACACAAATTGACCTCTCAATGTGAATCGCCAAGAAGGGCTTCACGACTTTCATACAACAACGATATTATTTTCAAATTTGAAATACCTTCTCAGCATAAAAATCTGTTTTTTGAAATAGAAAACGGCCGAAACAATGTGGGTTCAAAAGGTCACGCTCAACTCCGAGCAAAAGAAAGCCCTATTTTCATATACCATTTACTCCACATTGATTCGTTTGTAAGTAGTGTGTTGAGACGGAGTCAGGGTTTAACCTATCCAGTTGCCAAGGAATCTGACTTTTTATCAATCCCGGTGACTGTTCCATCTTTACCTGAACAACAGAAAATCGCTGATTGCCTTGGCTCTCTGGTGAATTTGATTGCTACTTGTGAGCAGAAGCTCAAAATTCTCCGGCAGCTCAAGCATGGCTTAATGCAACAACTCTTTCCCCAACTTGGTGAAAGCGACCCTCGGCTTCGATTTCCTGAGTTTAGGGAAAAACTTGGATGGAGAAGGGAAAAACTTGGAAATATTTGTGATGTTATAATCGGGGGAAAACCAAAAACAAGTATACCTGAATATTGGGGAGGGGACATAAATTGGCTGACCCCAAAAGATATGACCCAAATGAGAAATCGAGAGGTCGGGTCAACATCTCGTAAAATCACTGAGATCGGTTTAGAAAACTCAACAACGAAAATGGTGCCAGAAAATTCTATTATTATATCTACCCAATCACAAATTGGTCACCTAGCAATTAACACAGTCCCAATGACGTTCAATCAGAATTGTCACGGACTCGTTCCTAATGATGAAGTTAACTACTTATTCATCTATTTCTTTCTATTGATGAACAAACATATCCTTAGAGGATTTTGTGAGGGTGGACCGTTTCCGCGGCTCAAAACAGAAACCATAAAAAATTTATCTATTGCCCTCCCATCCCTCATTGAACAAAAGAAAGTTGCTGCTTCCCTTAGCTCTGTGGATAATCTCATTGTGTCAAATGAACAGAAACTTGTAGCACTTCGGCAACACAAACAAGGTCTAATGCAACAGCTTTTTCCGAAAGTAGAAACTCCTTAAAAATGACCAACGAAAATACTTTCATGAACCTCAACAATCTCGTTTCTCACCTGCGAGAAGTGTTGGATATTAAGAATTACATACTGCTTTATGCCTATAATCATACTGGCAAAACACGATTGTCAAATGCATTCAAGGAAAAAGGCAAATCACGAAATAAAGACGGTGTAACCGTTAAGAAAGATACCCTTTACTACAACGCCTTCACTGAAGACCTATTTATTTGGGATAATGATCTGGAGAATGAAAATAAGCATAAACTTAAACTAAATCAGGAGTCAAGTTTTCTTAATGCATTGCCTCTATTGGAAATAGAGACTAGCGTTAATGATTTCTTAAAATTATTTACGGATATTGGATTTCAATTTGATACTACAAACTGGGAAGTAATTTTTGTACGCGAACTAAAGGTGACAGTAAGTTCTGATAGCGCCAAGGTGAGTGACGGTGAGTTAGATGAAACTGACCATCAACATAAAACTTACTTTGAAAAGGGTATAAAAGTTTCTCGAGGTGAAGAAAATATCTTCGTATGGTGTTTCTTCCTAGCTATTATCCGCCTTGTTCTTGATGATGATGGAGATGGTTCTTATAATTGGGTAAAATATATTTACATTGATGACCCCATCTCATCACTTGATGAACAAAATACCTTCAGTGTAGCATATCATCTAGCAAAACTGCTCAAAGAAGGAAGACCTATCAAAACGGTTGTTTCTACGCATCATATATTTTTTTTTAATGTCCTTAGCAACGAATTGAGACAAGCCAATAAATACTTTTTCAGCCGAGAAAGAATCTCTGAACAATTTCTCCTTAGAGAAACTGGTGATACGCCTTTTTTTCAACACTTGGAAACGCTGGCTGAAATTTACGAAGCAGTTCATACAGGTAAACTTTATACCTATCACTATAATATGCTCCGTTCAATTCTGGAGAAAACTGCAATCTTCCACGGTTATAAAAAATTCTCTGAATGTATCAAACCCGAAGAAGGGGATGGAAATTTTTATGCGCGATTAATCAACAATCTCAATCATGGTAACGATACCTTGTTTGAACCTAGGGAAATGTCTGAGGAAAACAAACAATATTTTCGTAAGATTTTTGACCAATACATAACCACCTACAATTTCAATCCAATCCTGTTACAAGGCGGTCAAGCCTGAAATGAGTAGTCTGAAATGACCAAAGAAGGAAATAAGAATTTAGGTAAAACACTCTGGTATTTCGCAGACCAACTACGGGGTGCAATGTATGTGAACGACTTCCGAGACTATATGCTTGCTTTCCTGTTCGTTTACTATCTCTCTGGAAATTATGAACGGGCTGCTATGGAAGTGCTCGGTGCCAACTATCCAGACCCAAATGACACTGACAATGGCAGACGTTCCTCACTATCTGTCTGGTATGAGAATAATGAAGATAAAATATCGGATTTTGAAAACAAGATGCGACTCAAGACACATTATTGTATTAAGCCCGAACACCTGTGGGTCAGGTTGGCACACAAGGCCCGGGTGAAGAATGAAGACCTGCTCAATTCACTTCAGGATGGATTCAAATACATAGAGAATAAATCCTTCCAAAGCACTTTTTCTGGATTGTTTTCAGAGATAAACCTTTCCTCTGAAAAGCTGGGTAAAAACTATTCTGAGCGAAATGCGACCCTATGCAAGATTATAGCTACATTAGATAAAGTCCTTTTGAAATTCTCAATTTCCAATGAAGAATTGGGAGATGCCTACGAGTATTTGATTGACCAGTTTGCTGCAGTGTCTGGCAAAAAATCCGGTGAATTCTACACGCCACAGAAAATATCAACAATCCTTTCCGAGATTGTGACCCTTGACGGTCATAATCCAAAAGCAGGCAAAAGAGACCGCATTGACAGTGTATTGGATTTTGCCTGTGGTTCAGGCTCGTTGTTACTTAATGTCCGCAAAAACATGAGCGGCAAAGGAATCAACAAACTCTTTGGACAAGAGAAAAACATTACCACCTACAATCTCGCCCGAATGAATATGCTTTTCCACGGGGTAAAAGATACGGAATTTGAGATCTATCTTGGAGATACTTTGACCAACGACTGGCCAAAACTTAGTGAGAAAGATCCTTCCAAGAAACCCAGCTTCGATGCGATTGTGGCAAATCCTCCATTTAGTTATCGATGGGGTCGGAGTGAAAGCATGGGTGAAGATGCTCGCTTCAAGAATTATGGACTTGCCCCAAAATACGTCGCGGATTCTGCTTTTCTTCTTCATGGATTCCACTATCTTGATGATAACGGTGTAATGGCTATTATTCTGCACAATGGGGTATTAATTCGTGGTGGTGTGGATGAGAGAATTCGCCACAAACTCTTGGAGGAAGGTCACATTGATACCGTCATAGGTTTGCCAGATAAGCTTTTCTATTCAACGGGAATTCCGGTCTGTATTCTTGTCCTGAAGAAATGCAAAAAAACTGACGATGTTTTGTTCATCAATGCATCTGAACATTTTGAAAAAGAGTATCTACAGAATAAACTGACTGATGAACACATCAAGAAAATAATTGACGTCTACAAAGAACGCCCAAAGAAAATCAAGCGCTATTCCAGATGTGTCGAATTAACTGAGATAAGGGAAAACAACTATAATCTGAACGTCGCAAGATATGTCAGTACAGCCAAGGAAGAAGAACCTGTTGACCTAACTGAAACCTTCAAGACAATGATGGAAATTGACAAACAGATTCAAGATTCTATTTCCAAGTACAATAAATATCTCAAGGAACTTGGACTTCCTCCCTTACCTTAGACTTTTTCAGTCTAGTGATTAATGCGATTGAAGTGTAAGTGAACTTTAGTTTCTAAGTGGATAACTCGGATTATTGTTCTTATTGGACAAATAATTGTCGACGTAGCCATTCAGACTCGTCCGCTCCTATACGGCTTAGAGTAGAGGCTAAATGTTGAGAAACTCTATGGGTGTATTCTGACTTAAGTTGTCCTATCCAAGTAAACTTTTTCTCTTCAGTATTTTTGAAATAGAATGAATTCTTATATGATTCCGCTTTTACATATTGAAGAGTTTCATCAGGACTAAATTTGAATGAATCCCAATTTGATTGTTTAAAGTCAATTTCAAATAAACTAACTTTGCTATTAATTCTTACTGCAATTTTGTAACCCTTATTTTTTCCTCGTTTTGAGATAAGGGAAGAAAATAAAAATCTGTTTTAGAATCAAGCCGAACACAGTCACAGCTCGGTCGAATACAAAGCAAATACTTTTCTTCATCAGATTCATTATAAGAAACAATGGTACCTTGGTCTAACTTTGGATGTTGATTATTGTTAACTGCCCTTGAATTCATGATCCAAGCTAATTTCTTATCAAGAAATTGAGAGTCTTCTTTAGAAAAGCCTTCTGTTGGTGAACGTTTATAATTTTTTAATTTACTCCGACTCAATCCCAGTTTAAAAATATCTTTGGTATCGTCCAAATTGAGCTTATTATTCCCAAAATTGAATTTCTCTTGGTTCTGATTATTCAGCCACTTTACTATTTCAGCTAATCCAGCAGGTTTCTCTTCATAAACAGCATCCCCCATTAGGCAGAGCAGTTCTTCACCGATATGAGTCACCATTTGCTGTTCCGCTTCATCAGGATTTGAAATTAGAACTCTTTGAGTTAAAAATGCGGGGTCTAATTCTGAACTAAATCTGTTTAAGACTCTGAGTGAATGCTCTCGTACTGCTGCCAGAGAAGTCAATGCGATTCCCGGGAGCAATCCTTCAGTCATGGACGCGAAGTCTTTAACCAATCGCATTGGGAGTTCTTCTTCCACAATACTTCGATTTTCGTATTCTTCTGTTAATTTTACGCCGGGTATAGCATATAGATTCACCCTAACGTTATTAAATTTAATATCAGGCTTTATTGCGGCTTCATCAGTAGTACTCAAATTTAGTCTGCGTTTAATTTTCTCCCTGATATCATCAAAATCCTGATTTCCAGTATAGATCGCAATTAGTTTAAGTGAGTCTTGTTTGCATAGTTCTTCCGTTAAAGAATTTAAAATATTTAGAGTTTTTTCAGGATTATTAGGTTCAAGG
>MPNP01000083.1 GCA_002239085.1 Rhodobacteraceae bacterium bin131
TATCCTGCTAAATCTACTAATAGTGACCTCGTTCACGCATTAAGGCATCGGCACGATTTTGTGCATCACTTAAAGCTGTAGAAAGGTTTTTTTGGCCCAGAAGCATGTCGTGCAGTTCTTCCCCTGCGATATCGATGATATTTACGATTTCCGGGACTGGTGGTCGAGGCCAAACTTGTAGTACCCCATCGCGAGCCATTTTATCAACTATGGAAATCAGAGGAGATATTCGCTGTACTTCTGGATCACTGCTAACACTGAATCTGGGGCTAACTAAACTGCCATTTTCAATATAAAGCTTTATTGCTTCGGCTGAAGTCAAAGTAGCTAGGGCATCCCAAGCAGCACCTATTCTTTCAGGTGCGATATTCGAAGGTATAGCAAGGGCATATCCCCCAACGGGAGCAATGGGACGTCCATTAGCACCCACGGGATGAGGTAAATACACAGTATTATTGTAAGTTTTTGATTCTTTATCGAGTTCAAACAAAGGAGCCAACAGCGTTGCAGAATATGCCATAGAAGCTTTCCCATCGGCATAACAACGAGCTCTTTCATACCATGACATATTTAGAATCCCGTTTGGAGATACATCCAACAATTCTAAAAAATACTCTGCGGCCTCTCTTGCTTCAAGAGAATCAAATTTCGGACGGAAACAACTACCTTCAACATTTTCGCAATCGAATCCACCATCTATTTTTTGTAAGTCTAATATCGGTTGACCAAGAGCTGCAATAATAAATAAAAAGGAATGTCCCAGCGGTGTACCCCGGGCGGCATTCCAAGCAATTCCTGCAGCACCCTTGAAGGGGTCGTGCAAGGCTTTTGCGGTAGCTATTGTATCAGTGATTGTTCGTGGTGGTTTCAATCCTCTTTCCTCTAGTAAATCACGTCTGCATACCAACAATTCTGGTGTTGTTTGAACAGGTATTCCATATTGCTTACCTTGATACCTAGTACTTGCCAAGGCGACCGAATGAAAATCTGCAAGATCAAGCTGGCTAGCTGTAATTAAAGAATCTACTGGAAGAAATCGACCTGCTTCAGCCATTTCTCCAAACCACGGCAGGTCACAGGCAATGATATCATATCGTGAGACTCGTGCTTTCGAATTGTTCAGGATTTCTTCTCGGAGGCGGTCAATGGAAAGAGCCCTACTCCAAATTCTAACCCCAAATATGGTTTCAAGCTGTTTTTTTAGAGCGTGCATGGCCATAAAAGTTGGATCCGCATGGACCAGCAGCTTTAGTTCACCACGAATCGGAAGTTTTGCATTAAATACTGAAAGTGTGGTTAGGGTATTGCTACCAGCATATGATGCACCATAGTAATATTCGCCATGGCGACTTTCTGAACTACCTATAGGCTTGACTAATCCTCCGATAAGTGATCTTGTCCGGCGGGTAAATTCTTGCCATTCTTGGATAAGTTTGGGCGACGGGTGTAGTGAAAAAGACTTCCCGGTTGGAGTTTTTGGTCGACGTACAATCAAACCTCGCTTTTCAATATTTGCAAGGGCTCTTTTAGCCGTACCATATGACATCCCGGAAGCCAAAACTAGGGAACTGCTTGTGGACATTTTCCCACTGATATGGTTGCGCATGAGATCTGTGAGTATCCTTAACTCGCTGTAACCAGTCTTTAGGGAAAGTGAAATTTCCGCTTCATTTTGTAACTGATCAATAAAATCCAGAAATTGGGAATTCTCATTGGGAACATCATGCTGCCAACGCCTATCTTCTGTTTCGTAGGGACCTTCCGGCTTTTTCCTATAATACATTGAAAACTGAACTAAGGCATGAATGGATAAATACGATTTTCAAACGGCAACATTATCATCAGTGTAATCGTTTCCGACGAAAAAGAAAGTTTTTGATTTGGACTCAAAATCAACTTCTGCCTTTATATCCCTAAATTTAAGGTCATGGGGGCCTTGTCTGTCGACGTGCTAACAAGGGGCCACGCCTAGCATCCACATCTGCCAGAATTTGTTTTCGACGCTGATTCTCATCAAAAATTCTACTTCCGGTTTGAAACATGATTACGATCATAAGTAAAACTCCAAGATAGAGTTGTACCATAAAAGCAGGAGTAACATTAAAGACGAGACCGGTATTTAAGAAATTGACTGTCAACGTACCTATTGCTGCACCGACAACCCCTCCTTTCCCGCCTAGTATTGACACTCCACCAATAAAAGCGGCAACTGTTCCAGCAAGAAGTAGATATTGCAGACCAAGAGCTTGCGCTGTTCCCGATCTAAGGCCAATAATTACCCCTCCAAGACCTGCACATAATCCAGAAATTGCAAACACAATTATCATTGGCCTTTTCAAATTTATCCCGGCAGCAAGAGCCTCTTTTCGAGCACCTCCAATAGCATAAATTTCTCGACCAAATCGTGTATAGTTCATGAATATGCCGACGAGCACAAACATGATGATCACCAGTAAGCTAGCCGGTGAAAAGTAACCTAACATTTTTGTCGCAATAAAATCTGGTACCCTGAAATCTGTTAACATCACGGTTTTTTCTTCAGCTGCAAACAACGCGACGCCCCGAAGCAGCATTAACGTTCCCACGGTGAGTACGATTGCACGGACACGAAGATATGCAATGAAGTAACCTTGAATGATTCCAATTGAAGTTGAGATTGTTACCGCAATCAATAGTGCAGGTATCGCACCGAGAGTATCAGTAAATCTCACAGCTATCACAGCAGCCAAGGCAGCATTGGAACCAATAGAAAGATCTATTTCGCCGGCAATTATGCATAATGTGAGCGCCAACCCAACCAACCCAAGCACTGCAAATCGTTCCATGATCGCAAAAGTTGTCCTATGTGTTGCAAACAAGTCGTTGGTAAAGGCGAAATAACCATAAACGCAGACAGCGAGAAGTATCGCAAATGCCAAATCGTGGTTTTCGACAATCCAGTTCTTTATTTTACCCAACTTTCTAGACTCCTATTCCTGTGCACGGGACCCACGTCGGACAAGTGCGAAAACTATAATGGAAAATACAATCATTAGCCCAACCGCCAAAACTCTAGGTCCACTGTTAAAACCATGCAGCACCATCATATTATCTACAGTGGATATAAATATCGCACCCAAACTAGTTCGAAGGGTAGAACCGAAACCACCCATGATCGAATTACCTCCGACCATTACCGTAGCGATCACCATAATAGTCATATCACCGGATGAACCGAATTCTGAAGAAAAATAATTTACATGTGCACTAGACACCTGGGCCGAAAAAGCAATTGCTACGAATGCAGAGCAAACTGAGGCAATAATGCATACCTTGACCGCCATTGCAAAATTTTCATGCCCCGTAGCTCGCCCGGCAGCTCTATTTGCCCCAATCAGATAGACCTGTCGACCGAAATTTGTATACCGTAGTACGTATTCAGCAGTAAACGCTATCAAGATAAACGCGATGGTGATATTCGGCAAACCCAAAAATGATCCCGTACCCAGCCATTCCGCACCATGTGGTCTTCTAAATGAAACCACCAGGTTGTCACTCCACCAAGAGCCAAGCCCAAATAACAGCCCAGCAGCACCAAGGGTTACGACAATGGGATTGCCACCGAGACCAATCAAGGATCCTTGGGCTGCTCCGGCAATGATAGCTATCCCCATGGTGAGTAGAAAGGAAATTTCAAAACCATAACCGGCAGACATTGAAGTCGCAAAACAAATTATACTAAGAGCTGCCGTCTCTTTCACTGATAGCAGGAAGAAATTACCAGACAATGTGACAAACGTCAGCCCAATGGCCATTATTCCCACCAGTGCTGCGTCTCGAATGATTGTTTTAAAATTGAAGAGTGTCAAAAAGTTCGGAGCTGTAGTCATCCCGATAATGAATACAACTAGAAACAATCCTATTAAGCTTACCACTAAAACTGAGTAGTCACGGACCAGGCGGTCAACAAAGTCCATGCCAGAATTTCGAGCAACTGCAATTAAACCTTTGCTCATGCTTGCTTGGCCTCCCGGTGTTCCTTAAATGGATGGGTTATCTGTTCAAGAACTGTCGCTGCCGAAATATCTTCAAGGGGTATCTCCCCGATTTGCATTCCTCGATAGAATGTAATGATACGGTCTGATAACCCTGTTATCTCCTGGATATCTGTTGAAGCAAACACAACAGCCTTACCTTCATCGGCAAATTCACGGAGTATTCCATAGATTTCAGCTCTTGCTCCGACATCCACTCCACGTGTAGGTTCGTTGACCAATATCATGTTTGGTTCAATCGAAAGCCATTTTCCCAAAGCTACTTTTTGCTGATTTCCACCTGACAGCAACCCTGCTTCAGTTCGCATGCGTGCGACGTCAATGGTAAATTTTTTAGCATTTCCCAATGCCATTTTTGCTTCTAAGCCATGTTTAAGAAAACCAAAAGTTGAAATTCTACCAAGCGCTGGTGATGTAAGATTTTCCTTGATTGGTCGGCCAAGGAACAAACCATCAAGCTTGCGGTCGTCCGAACAATAGGAAATTCCAGCCTCAATGGCTTCCTTGGGAGAACTGGGTAAAAATTCTTTTCCTTGGAACTTTATATGTCCCTCACGCGTACCGCTTGCTCCAGCAATGGCGGAAAGTATGTCACCAGAACCGCTGCCTAGTTGGCCGGCAAGACCAAGGATTTCACCAGGATATACTTCAAAGTTGAAGGGTTCGACTGTAGCGTCAGCCCACAATCCACATACTTCAAGCAATGGTTCGGTTCTCTTTAACCCTTTTCTCTCGGGAAACATATTTTGCAATTCACGACCTAGCATGGATTCGACGAGCGAGTGAACATTTAACTCCGAAGCTTTGCGGGGTTCTTGGCTCATCCCATCTCGCATCACGATTATACGGTGGCAAATCTTGAATATTTCATCAAGCCTGTGGCTGACATAAATAATTGACTTGCCATTTGCTGCCAGCCGTTCAACCATTTCCAGGATTCGCAAACTGTCGGTTTCGCCAAGCGCTGCAGTTGGTTCATCCAAAATTAATACCCTGGGATCGTGGGCTAGCAAACTTGCCACTTCCACAAGTTGTTGTTCACCGACAGAAAGCCGGTTAACAGCTATAGAGGGGTCGATTGAACCAAGGCCTACCTCCTCCAGATATGGTCTAGCACGTGCGACCAAGGCCTTTTTAGTTGCGAATAATGGGACACTATCACCCACTAGAAAAATATTTTCGGCAACAGACATAGCAGGAATGAGACTTAATTCCTGCTGGGCAATGGCTATACCTGCTTTTTCAGCGCGCGAAGGATTTGGAAACCGGACTGATTCACCATCCAAAGTGTATTCACCCGTATAGCCATCATCAAAACCTCCAATGATCTTGACGAGAGTTGATTTGCCGGCACCGTTTTCACCAACCAGTCCCATGATTTCGGACTCTGCGATTTCAAAATCTGCATTTTTTAGAGCCTGAATTGCCCCGAAGGACCGGATTATAGACGAAAGTCTAAGCAGCACATGAATTCTCTGTTAAAACCACAACTAAAATATTTTATTTTATTGAAGGTTATTATACATTTGGGGGCGGTAAAACACCTCCCCCAAAGTTGTTTTGTTTCAGGTCTTAACCTGCGTTATCCTCCCCAAGCACCAGAACAAAGTTCATCAATGCCATAGAGTTTACCATCGTATCCACGAAGTGCTACGGTTTCAAGATTGTCCAAGGTTACGGCTGGGTTTGGAGTGAAGTTGATGTAATTCGCCAACTCACCAGAATCAAGATATTCTTCAACCATCTTGATCGCAAGTTGCCCCTCATGTAATGGGGATTGCAAGGTCGTACCGAATTGCTTACCCTCCTCGATCAACTGCTTGTCGCCATTGCAAACAGTACCTACTGCAATCACGTCTTCACCCATTACATATCCAGCTTCTTCAAAGGCCTGCAATCCACCAGTGAGGATGGCATCATCCATACCGTAGACAAAGTGAATACCCTGGTCGCGGTTTGCAGCAATCAATTTTGCCGCACCCTTGTACCCGTTTGCCTGACCAAAACCTTCACCGATGTCGCCAATAATAGTCAAGGGTGATCCGGCTATTGCATCCTTAAAGGCATTTATTGAAAGACCATATCCTCCATAGGAATGCGGATAGGAAAGAACAAGGACGTTGAACCCTTCACCTCCTTCGGCCATTTTTCGAGCCGCTGCCTCCCGCATCATGTAACCAGCATTACGGGCACGCAATCTGTCATCGGGACCAGCATAACCAAAAATATACTCCCTATCCTGGTCATTTGGTAATTGATTGATTTTTAGCACTGGTACATTCGTTCTAGCTAGAGCACGTAGAGAACCGAGGCCTGCTGTAGCATCTGATGGCCACCAAATAAATACATCTGGTAATTGGCCGGCTGCCAAAACCTGCTGAACCTGTTGATCCTGTTCTGCCTGATTGAACTGATTCTCAAAAACCTTGATGTCAAATCCTTTAAGGGCAGCAGTTTCCTTGATACCTTTAATGAATCGACCGATATAAGCTTCGCCAGCTGGACCGTTGAATGAAATTATTGAACCATTTTCCGACGCGTTGGACGGACCGCTAATTAATCCCATTGCTAGACCAGTCACTATCACAAGCATTAGTGACAATTTATTTTTTGACATGATATCTTTCCCCATTTAAATAAATTATAGGTGCTATTTGCCGCACCTATCAAAACTCTAGTTGAAGTAATCTATAATGAAATTATTATTTTGTCTACTATGGTTATTTTATATCCATTTTGGATATTTTTTGGATTTTTAATTGTTCTGATTACTGTATTCATTGAATAAAAATTGCAATTCTAGTATAGGAGAAAAGTTTTGAACATTCATAAGACACGTCTGAAGGGCAAACATGTACTTATTACCGGCGCTGCACAAGGAATGGGCGCAGCTATTGCAGAATATTATGCGGCCCAAGGTGCCAAAGTTTGCCTTGGGGATATCAATTTGGAAGGCTGCCAAAATGTTGCAGCTAACATCAAGAATGCAGGTGGTTCTGCAGTTGCAGTAAAATTAGATGTAACGAAGCGCTCTGATATGAAAGCAGCTGTTGACAAAACAGTTGATTCTTTTGGTTCAATTAACGTTATGCTGAATAATGCTGGTATCAACAAACCCATGATGTTCTTGGATGTAACTGAAGAAAATTGGGATTTAATAATGAAAGTCAATGCACTTGGCGTATTGATTGGCATGCAAGAAGCAGCAAAGGCAATGATCAGGCAAGGCACAGATAACGGGCCATATAAGATTATTAACGTCGGTTCAATATTGAGTCGGCAAGCCTTTGACGATGTCGTTCCCTATTCTTGTTCAAAACATGCCGTTCTTGCCATGATCAATGGTGGCGCAAAAGCGTTAGTGGACCATAACATCACTGTTAATGGTTATGGGCCAGGTGTAGTCCGAACGGAACTTTGGGAACAGCTTGACAAGGATCTAGTATCAATCGGTAAATTTGAAAAAGAAGGTGAATCCATGGATACCCTTGCTGAAACCATGATCCTTATGAAACGCTATTCCTATCCTGAAGATGTGATTGGAACAGCCGGATTTCTTGCCAGCCCCGAATCTGATTACATGACAGGTCAGTTGCTGATGATAGACGGCGGTATGGTCATTCAATAATATATCATCATAGGGACCAAAAGTCCTAAGATTTAATTGAAATACGACGTGAATTCCTCGTACGAATGGGTCGTACTGGCTTTCCGGCCAAGAGTATAGAGAAGCACTGAGTCGGCGACAAAGGGGTGTTGAACGGATGGCAAAATACATTCAGGAAAGTGGCGGACCATGGCTTGCAGACAAGACAATATCCCTTCCCGATATCGCAATCATGCTGGTTGTTGTTCGCCACTTCATCATACGATTCCACCTATTATCATTGATCGCTGCTAACGGAGAAGCGACCTCATCTGACACGACCACGACAGAATTCAATTAATCCACATTGATAATTTGTTCATATTGGACAAATTCTAAATTGGACTGGCAAGAAACTTAATACATGTAACTAATTGTAACTCTTTTAGGTAAAGGAAAAGATCAATGAATCGTGCACTCACACCAAATGTTTTGGTTCCAGCTGACTTGGAACCAAACTGGAAATGGCAGGGTAGATTGCCAGCATGGGGCCACACCAATACTGATTTCGAGCGTCGAGTTGATTTTGACCGCTTGCGGCGCTATCGCCTGTCACGTGCTCGCCAGGCATTATCAGCAAGTGATTGTGGGTCGCTGTTACTTTTTGATGTCAACAATATTCGCTATGTCTCGGCGACCAAAATCGGTGAATGGGAACGCGATAAAATGTGCCGTTTCTGTTTGCTTACCGGGGATGAATCACCATTTGTCTGGGACTTTGGGTCAGCAGCAGTACATCACCGGAAATATTCCGACTGGCTGGAACCGGAGCACTGTCGAGCCGGGGTCGTTGGCATGCGCGGTACGATTCCTCCCAGTTTTGGCTTGATGAAACATTATGCTGAAGAGATTGCTGGACTGATTAGGGATGCCGGCATGGCCTATATGCCTGTTGGGGTAGATTATGCTGAGACTGCCATGTTTTTTGCCTTGCAGGAAGCTGGTTTGAATCTGGTTGATGGGCAACAAATCATGCTTTCTGCCCGCGAAATAAAGAATTGGGACGAAATACAGCTCCTGACCCAAGCGGCAAGTATGGTTGACGGCACCTACCATATGATTTACGAGAATCTGAAACCCGGTGTTCGTGAAAACGATATCGTGGCCCTGGCGAACAAGATGCTCTATGAAATGGGTAGCGACGATGTTGAAGCAATCAACGCAATTTCAGGTGAAAGATGCAATCCACACCCCCATAATTTTACTGATCGCTATTTCCGTCCAGGGGATCAGGCATTCTTCGATATTTTACAATCCTATCAAGGATACCGAACCTGCTACTACCGAACTTTCAACATTGGACGAGCGACGCCCTCCCAGAATGATGCCTACATCAAAGCCCGCGAATGGCTAGATAATGCTATCCAGGCGATCAAACCCGGTGTGACAACCGATGCTGTTGCCAAGCTTTGGCCAACGGCAGAATCGATAGGCTTTCCCAATGAACTGGCGGCTTTCGGCTTACAATTTGGTCATGGTCTTGGCTTGGCCCTCCATGAAAGGCCTATAATCAGCCGAGCGGTTAGTCTTGAAAACCCCATGGAAATCCAAACTGGTATGGTTTTTGCCCTAGAAACCTATTGTCCCGCGGATGATGGTTTTTCCGCCGCCCGCATTGAGGAGGAGGTTGTGGTTACCGACAAGGGTTGTGAAGTTATTTCTCTTTTCCCCGCAGAAGAACTACCGGTCGCCAATCGCTATTGAATCATATATTTTGAGGCTAGGCAATGACAAAGACAGTTCGAAACAATACCGAACAATATCTGCATTTGTATAAAGAGATGGTGCGCATTCGGACCTTTGAGGAAAATGCCAACCAGCTGTACCTCAATGCCAAGATGCCTGGCTTGACACATATGTATATCGGCCAAGAAGCAGTAGCTGTCGGAATTTGCGAAGCACTGGAAAGCACTGATCGAATAACCTCAACACACCGTGGTCATGGGCATTGCCTGGCCAAGGGTGCAGAATTCAGGGAAATGTTCTGCGAACTACTGGGCAAGGCAGAAGGTTATTGCGGGGGGAAAGGTGGCTCAATGCACATTGCCGATCAGGAAAATGGCAATCTAGGTGCCAATGCCATTGTTGGTGGATCAATGGGAATAGCCACTGGGGCAGCCCTTTCGGCCAAATTACTGGGTTCAAAGTCTGTTGCGGTTTGCTTTTTTGGTGACGGAGCTACAGCCCAAGGGCTTTGGTATGAAGTCATGAATATGGCTGCCCTTTGGCAATTACCTGTCATCTATGCCTGTGAAAACAATGGTTATTCCGAATATACCCCTACAACGGAAATAGCCGCAGGTTCTCTACCGGCTAGGGCTGAAGCATTCGGGATTGAAGCGCACAAGGTTGATGGGCAAGATGTTCTGGCGGTTCACAACCTCACCCAGGGATTAGTCAATCGAATGAGAAATGGTGAAGGTCCATTTTTTATTGAACTGGAGACCTACAGATATCATGGTCATCATGTTGGCGATATTAATCGTAGTTATTACCGTACCAAAGATGAAGAGATCGTATGGCAGACGAATCGTGATCCCATCGCAAATTTTGGCAAGTGGCTTGAAGGCGAAGCCATTGCCAGTTCAGAGGAACTTGAAGTAATTGTAAACGATATTCACAATGAAGCCGAGCAGGCGGTTCGCTATGCCATGGATGCACCATACCCGAATCAAGGTGAGGTTGATTCCAACGTTTTTGCTGACGTTAGACATGCCCTTCCTTACCTCAGTGGATCTCGTCATGATGCGTGAAATCACCCATTCTACGGCTGTAAACGAGGCTATTGCCGAGGAAATGCGCCGTGATCCTACTGTTATATTGCTTGGCGAGGATGTCGCCGAGGCAGGAACCCCCTTCAAGGTCCTGTCTGGCCTGGTTGAGGAATTTGGTACTGAACGTGTCATTGATACACCAATTGCTGAGCCGGGTTTTATGGGAATTGCGGTAGGTGCAGCCATGACGGGATTACGCCCCATTGTCGACATAATGTTTGGTGATTTTCTCTTTCTCATCATGGATCAATTATGCAACCAGGCCGCAAAAACCCACTATATGTCTGGTGGCAAGTTGAAGGTTCCTCTTGTCGTCCGTACCAACCTGGGGGCAACACGACGTTCAGCAGCACAGCACAGCCAATCCCTCCATGCCCTAGTGGCCCATATTCCTGGCTTGAAGGTGGCATTGCCATCAACACCCTATGAAGCAAAGGGGTTGCTGAAGACCGCGATCAGGGATGATAACCCAGTGGTTATTTTTGAAGACAAGCTTAACTACCAAATGAAGGGTAACGTTCCTGATGAGGAATATCTAATTCCCTTTGGTAAGGCAAAAATACTTAGAGAAGGCAATGATGTGACCTTAGTTGGCACTTCCTCAATGGTTCAGACTTGTTTGGAGGCTGCAGAACTGTTAGCCAGCGATGGTTTTTCAGCAGAAGTGATGGACCCCAGAACTATTGTTCCCATTGACGAAACAACCATTCTCACGAGTGTCAGGAAGACCTCGCGAGCGGTGATA
>MPNP01000084.1 GCA_002239085.1 Rhodobacteraceae bacterium bin131
AAGATTTGGCTTGAGTACAATCTGATGCTCATACAGTAATCTGCCGAATAGGCAGCTTGGAAGCGTAATCGTCACAATCGTAGATTGGACTATTTGTAATCTGCCGAATAGGCAGCTTGGAAGATTTGGCTTGAGTACAATCTGATGCTCATACAGTAATCTGCCGAATAGGCAGCTTGGAAGCGTAATCGTCACAATCGTAGATTGGACTATTTGTAATCTGCCGAATAGGCAGCTTGGAAGATTTTTTTGGCTTGAGTGTAGACGAGTCGGGAGTAATCTGCCGAATAGGCAGCTTGGAAGAAACCTTTACCCTGTCCAATGGGAACCAATCCGTAATCTGCCGAATAGGCAGCTTGGAAGAATCAACCGAAAATTTTGCGTCGTAGTCAATAGTAATCTGCCGAATAGGCAGCTTGGAAGAACTAATCAACTAACAATCTCAAATAACAAAAGTAATCTGCCGAATAGGCAGCTTGGAAGTGATTCAACAAGATGAGCATGTCGGGCTCCCTGTAATCTGCCGAATAGGCAGCTTGGAAGATGAGCACTATCAGACATTGATAGCGGGGGATGTAATCTGCCGAATAGGCAGCTTGGAAGTCTATATTTTCCATGTTCCGTTTTCATACTCCGTAATCTGCCGAATAGGCAGCTTGGAAGATATTGCCCTATCGTCTGCAATAACTCCAATTGTAATCTGCCGAATAGGCAGCTTGGAAGAAGATATAGAAATTTAAAACTCTCAAACATATGAAATCTGCCGAATAGGCAGCTTGGAAGAATCGTAACCTGTGCCTCGTCTAACTGAAAATGTAATCTGCCGAATAGGCAGCTTGGAAGTTTGTGTATCAGGTTAAACAGGGCGGTAAGGAGTAATCTGCCGAATAGGCAGCTTGGAAGATATGAAACTGCATTAAGAATGCTTGACCTAAGTAATCTGCCGAATAGGCAGCTTGGAAGTTGCCTTTAAGTGGCAGGTCTGTGTAATTGCTGTAATCTGCCGAATAGGCAGCTTGGAAGCCAAGCTTGCCCGCTATTATCAATAACAAATCGTAATCTGCCGAATAGGCAGCTTGGAAGTTAATCGGCTATCACTTATCGCAAAGTTTCTAGTAATCTGCCGAATAGGCAGCTTGGAAGATTAGAAACGCCGTCAGCATAAGCATAATCAAGTAATCTGCCGAATAGGCAGCTTGGAAGTAGTCGCCCTATTACCCAGTACTGACGCAACCGTAATCTGCCGAATAGGCAGCTTGGAAGTTTAACGCTTTCTGACTTTTTCTGTATTTCTCGTAATCTGCCGAATAGGCAGCTTGGAAGAAAACCGGAATTTGTTGCAACAATACCCCCAAGTAATCTGCCGAATAGGCAGCTTGGAAGTTGTATGAATATCAATTTGCTGAAGGAACCGAGTAATCTGCCGAATAGGCAGCTTGGAAGAAAATAAGGCGTTTAAGGGTATCCAAGAAACCGTAATCTGCCGAATAGGCAGCTTGGAAGGCACTCAAACCCCCAGCACAGCGGGACTAAAAGTAATCTGCCGAATAGGCAGCTTGGAAGTACCGAGAAAGCAAGCAAAAGCAGCGCCGTCAGTAATCTGCCGAATAGGCAGCTTGGAAGTGAGATTGACCTAATTTCGGCAATCAGTGACCGTAATCTGCCGAATAGGCAGCTTGGAAGTCTTGCGGCCATCAATATCTCAATATGGCCACGTAATCTGCCGAATAGGCAGCTTGGAAGAATGAGTGGAGCGTCGGAGCAGGAAGGTGTCTGTAATCTGCCGAATAGGCAGCTTGGAAGAAATTGGCTCGACTCCCACTCTTGTTTTGAAAGTAATCTGCCGAATAGGCAGCTTGGAAGTCCTCTTGTAAAAGCCACTTTGTTTTTGAAAAGTAATCTGCCGAATAGGCAGCTTGGAAGATCTACAAGTTAAATTATCATAATTCGCTATTGTAATCTGCCGAATAGGCAGCTTGGAAGAAGCAGTGCCGACAGCCAGGGATTATTGATTAAGTAATCTGCCGAATAGGCAGCTTGGAAGTGTAAGTGGTGTCCACTCCATTGATGCGACTAGTAATCTGCCGAATAGGCAGCTTGGAAGTTACACTACACATTGATTATAAGCACTTCATTGTAATCTGCCGAATAGGCAGCTTGGAAGCATAGCTGCTCCGGGAGTGCCTGTAATTGCTGGTAATCTGCCGAATAGGCAGCTTGGAAGCATAGCTGCTCCGGGAGTGCCTGTAATTGCTGGTAATCTGCCGAATAGGCAGCTTGGAAGTGTCAATAGCATGTCATCCCGCCCGACCCTATGTAATCTGCCGAATAGGCAGCTTGGAAGTCACTCAACGCACTGCCAAAACCTATATCCGCGTAATCTGCCGAATAGGCAGCTTGGAAGCACGGGCAGCGGTAAATCAGTAATGATAGCAAGTAATCTGCCGAATAGGCAGCTTGGAAGGAGACGACATTATTGTGGTATTTGGACATTTTGTAATCTGCCGAATAGGCAGCTTGGAAGGTTTTGGGCGGGTAGTCCCTCGGAGACGAGCAGTAATCTGCCGAATAGGCAGCTTGGAAGCATACACACAACACCGCGGGCTCTCTATCTTCGTAATCTGCCGAATAGGCAGCTTGGAAGTTGAAGCGGTTAGTATTTCAAGTGAAGCCCCGGTAATCTGCCGAATAGGCAGCTTGGAAGGTATCCTGGTCGGGGGTAAAGTGTTCGGAAAAGTAATCTGCCGAATAGGCAGCTTGGAAGGCCAGGCGGGACTTGACGGCAAAATAGTCGATGTAATCTGCCGAATAGGCAGCTTGGAAGTATTTTTGCGAGTCATTGTCTCCAGGAGTGAGGTAATCTGCCGAATAGGCAGCTTGGAAGTGCACCACGACACGACACTCAGATTTGAGTTCGTAATCTGCCGAATAGGCAGCTTGGAAGCGTAACCCGTAACTCCAATGCAGCTCGTCGTTGTAATCTGCCGAATAGGCAGCTTGGAAGTCAGCATCGGTCTCTCGGCGAACTTCTTTAGTGTAATCTGCCGAATAGGCAGCTTGGAAGAGTTGGGGATCAAGATGAGCTGCATTGGAGTTGTAATCTGCCGAATAGGCAGCTTGGAAGAGGTCATAGCGTTCGAGTAGCCAAGCAATGCTGTAATCTGCCGAATAGGCAGCTTGGAAGAGCCAAACGAAGCCAAAAGCAAACTAAAAAAAGTAATCTGCCGAATAGGCAGCTTGGAAGTATTGGGGTATTTTTTGTGCAGGAAGGCGATAGTAATCTGCCGAATAGGCAGCTTGGAAGACAAGCGACATTAGGTCCGTCTCAACATGATAGTAATCTGCCGAATAGGCAGCTTGGAAGACCGCCAGAACCAGCAAAGGATCAAATGAGCTGTAATCTGCTGAATAGGCAGCTTGGAAGTATCCCTCAGGATCCGTGGCAGTGAAAGCTCAGTAATCTGCCGAATAGGCAGCTTGGAAGACCGCCAGAACCAGCAAAGGATCAAATGAGCTGTAATCTGCTGAATAGGCAGCTTGGAAGGAGAGAAAAATGTTTGAGTGATGAATTAAAGTGTAATCTGCCGAATAGGCAGCTTGGAAGAATAACCGAGATAGTCGAAATTACTACCCTAGGTAATCTGCCGAATAGGCAGCTTGGAAGATACACCCCTTTGACTATATCCACCACCAAATGTAATCTGCCGAATAGGCAGCTTGGAAGAAGAGCCGATGAATTCCCTATTGATATATTGAGTAATCTGCCGAATAGGCAGCTTGGAAGCACGGGGCCGTTTTTCTTGGAATAAGAGTGCCGTAATCTGCCGAATAGGCAGCTTGGAAGGAGAAGCAATCAGATGAATTGTTTGACGATCCGTAATCTGCCGAATAGGCAGCTTGGAAGTGAAACCTTGATCGTTGGGGTACTCACGCAACGTAATCTGCCGAATAGGCAGCTTGGAAGATGGATTATCTTCATTATCTACTGCACTGACTGTAATCTGCCGAATAGGCAGCTTGGAAGTAAAAGTGAGTTCACTTCAGTTGAACGAAAGTGTAATCTGCCGAATAGGCAGCTTGAAAGCCGTATAAATTGAAGGGACAAAGTGTTTAGTACTGGATTTTTCTATATAATTGCCGAGACAAATTATTTGTGTGAATAATTGAAGTTCATACGTCCATTAGAAAATTAGAACTAATATTAAATTTTTATTGTACGTATAAGTTCAAAGAATATTTCAATTCTAAGGGTGCCGGAAAACCTATGAACCTCTTCGCCCCTTCTTTTTTGTATCAGAAATAGGAAAGATTAAAACGTTACTAAAGCTATGACAAAAACTGCACTGATTACTGGAATTACTGGTCAAGATGGCTCATACTTAGCAGAATTTTTGCTTAAGAAAGGTTATCAGGTTCACGGTATCAAAAGACGCACATCACTGTTTAATACAGCGCGAATTGATCATTTGTTTTATGGAGAGTACGGGTCATCAGGACAATTCGTTTTGCATCACGGTGACATGACTGATAGTTCAAGTCTTACGAATGTACTTAAAGTCACCACTCCCGATGAAGTCTATAATCTTGCCGCTCAAAGCCATGTTATGGTATCCTTTGAAGAACCTGAATATACGGCAAACTCAGACGCTCTTGGTACCCTGCGGTTGCTTGAGGCAATCAGATTTTTGGGATTGGGGACTAAGACACGCTTTTATCAAGCATCCACCTCTGAATTATTCGGTTTGGTACAGCAAACACCGCAAAGCGAAACAACACCATTTTATCCGCGTTCGCCTTATGCAGTCGCAAAACTTTATGCACATTGGATTACGGTGAATTACCGAGAGGCATATGGGATTTATGCATGTAATGGTATTCTCTTTAATCATGAAAGCCCGCAAAGAGGCGAAACTTTCGTGACTCGAAAGATCACACGAGGTCTCTCTCGAATCAAGGTTGGCATACAAAAAGAGTTGCGGTTAGGTAATTTGGATGCAAAACGCGATTGGGGTCATGCGAGGGACTATGTGGAAATGCAATGGCGAATGCTTCAACAAGATAAGCCAGAAGATTTTGTAATTGCTACGGGTCATCAGCATTCGGTCAGAGAATTTATATGTGCGGCTGCTGAAGTGCTAAACATGAACATCGTTTTTGAAGGTGAAAGTACTAATGAAGTGGGAAAGGATGACAAGGGGCGGTCAATTATTATTGTTGACCCCAATTACTTTCGTCCAACTGAAGTGAATGCACTATTAGGTGATGCAAGCAAAGCACAAAAGAAATTAAGTTGGAAACCACGGATAAGTTTTAAGCAACTCGTCTCGGAAATGGTACAAGCGGACCTTGCTATCGCTGAAACTGAATGGGCCGAAATTAATCGCAAACACAATGCAGGGAGCTCATGCAAAGAGTCCTAATTACTGGTGGCACTGGAATGGTCGGGCGGAATCTGATTGAACACCCAGCCAGCTCATCGTTTGATATTCACTCACCTAACAGATTAGAGCTGGACTTAAGCAATCAAGCTGCTTGCATAGAATATATTTCGCGAATGCAACCCGATTTAATTATTCATGCTGCCGGTAGGGTTGGCGGAATACATGCAAATAATTCAGATCCAGCCGGATATTTGGTTGAAAATTTTGATATGGGCCGGAATGTTGTTTTGGCTGCTCGTGAGATTGGAGTAACCGATCTTATCAACCTTGGTTCTTCATGTATGTACCCTCGTAATGCACCAAACCCTTTGAATGAGGAGTGCTTGTTAGCTGGGTCACTTGAGCCGACTAACGAAGGTTATGCTTTAGCCAAAATAGCTGTGGCTCGATTATGTGACTATATCAGCCAAGCCAATGGGGTGAATTACCGCACTGTAATACCCTGCAATCTTTACGGGCCTTATGACAAGTTTGACCCTGAAGTATCGCACTTATTACCGGCTATAATTTATAAGGTGCATCATGCCTTGATGAATGGTCACCAGGAAGTTGAAATATGGGGCGACGGGAATGCTCAGCGTGAGTTTATGTATAGTGGTGATGTTGCTGATGGGATTTGGCATTTTGTGAATAGAATAGCCGAGATGCCAAATATGGTTAATCTTGGGGTTGGTTATGAGCATACAATTCTTGAATACTATCAAGCTGTAGCCGATGTCCTAGAGTGGAGTGGGAGTTTTAAGTTTGACTTGAGCCGGCCTGTCGGGATGAAACGAAAACTCGTATCCACAAAGCGCCAGACAGCATTGGGATGGTCGCCAGCAATATCTCTACGAGATGGAATACAATTAACCTACGAGTACTTTTTAACACAATTCGGTATCAATTAGATTCGGTGGAATTAATTGACCCATGAACTGTAATTTTATGTTACGGTAAAGTGTAACTGCTATTTATGTGGTATCAAAGCGTTGAATGTCATCATCACCAAGATAGGTGCCTGATTGAACTTCAATGATTTCAAGCTGCTCGCTCGTCGTATTTTGCAAACGATGCTGCGACCCTTTAGGAATAAAAATTGATTGATTTTCGGAAACAGTAAATCTCGAATCATCAATTGTAACTTCAGCTGAACCGACGACAACAGTCCAATGCTCTGACCGGTGTTGATGCGATTGCATAGTAATTGCGTGACCTGGCTTTACGACAATTCGGTTCACCTGAAATCTGTCATTGCTCACAAGGTTTTCAGACCAACCCCAAGGGCGATGAGAGAGGGGAAAATCAATCGCTTGTTGAAAACCACGTTGGGTTAATTCATTGACAGCATCCCGCACTTTGTGGGTTTGTTTCATATCCGTTACAAGTACGGCATCTGACATGGCGACTACTGCTAAGTCGCTTAAACCGATGCCAACGACAATTGGCCCATCATCCTCTGAACGAAGCAATACGTTACGACAATCAATTGCAACAGTGGAACTTGAGTTTTCATTTTGATCATCATTGAAATCCTTTCCCACTGATACCCAACTTCCACAATCTGACCACTTACCTTCGTAAGGGATAACGGAAAGGTTATCTGCTTTTTCCATAATGGCATAGTCAATGGAAATATCTGTAACATCGGACCAAGGATCACTCGCTATTCGGATAAAATCCAAGTCCTTCCAAGCTGCTTCCATTGAAGCGCTAACCCCCTTATAAATATCTGGAGAATGTTTTTTGAAAGCTGCAATAATATCGACTACCCTAAACAAGTATATTCCCATGTTCCAAAGATAATTACCCTGTTCTAACATTGATTTGGCCTTATTGAGTGAGGGCTTTTCAACAAAGCTTTTTAAGGGTGCCGGTTTACTGATGGGGAATTCTGCTAATTCCAAGTAACCATAGGCTGTTTCCGCTGAATCTGGAATACTCCCCCAAGTTACTAGCCTACCTTTGGTGATTGTAGATAATCCTTCTTGAATTGTTGAGCAAAATAAATCAGGGTCAGGAATATGATGATCAGAGGGCATAACTAGCATGCAAGCATGTGAAGATGATGCCAACAGTTGAATTGCAGCAGCGAGTATAGCAGGCGCAGTACTTTTGGGTTCAGGTTCAATTAAAATGTGCGATTGCTTGATGCCAATTTCGTTGAGCTGATCTTTAACAATAAAACGATAAAGATCGTTGGTAATTACGACAGGATTCTCAAACTGTTCGCTTGATACTCTTTTGATCGCTTGTTGAAAAAAAGAGAGAGGGTGGTTAAGTCGAACGAATTGTTTGGGATAGCTTTTTCGAGAGAGTGGCCAAAGGCGAGACCCCATACCACCAGCAAGAATAACAGGAAAGATTTTGTACAAAAAAAGCCTATAATAAAATTACATTACTAACTAAAACGAATGTGTTAATTGCCGATAGTTTCTATGCGTTCAGGAGACCAGCAGAGATTAGCAATTTCAATGTATAGCTTTTGACGGGAATCTAGGTCCTTTTTTGTGAATTCGGTTTTTGGCTCAAAATTAAGACTATTTTGTGCAATAAAGTTCTTAAAAGCAGGATTATTTTTATAGGTATTTTTATGGAGTGAACTAGCGAGGAGGTTTTCCCTTGAATAGATTTCTACTTTTTCTTCAAAAGGTTTATCGCCCAAGCTTGCATTAACTTTACCAGGTATCAATAAGAGTCCACCAATCAAGTCACGGAAATTTTCAAAAGTATTCTGATCTGAAAATTCTTCACTGAACTTTTGGTAATCATTTTGCCAAACATGTTCAATTTGATAACGCCCTTGGTTTTTTGCCTGATTTGAGTATTCAACAAAACGAGTAGTACCACTAGATTTATATTCAATAAACTCTGTTAATCTGGCTAAAACTAGGTGAACTTTATTTTTATTATTGCGTAACGAAAAATTGGACGAGGTAAAGTCAAATTCATAACCATCTAATTCTTCAATGAGGAGCTTTTTCAGTTCTTCAATGTTCTTTCTCCTTATTTTTTTCAGTATTTGGAAAACTTTATTTTCCATTGTCGAATGACCAATTGCCTTAAAATTAAAAATTCTTCTAACCAGCAATATCTCAATGAAAATCGAAACAATCCTCATTTTAATCTGTCGAGTTTGGATGTTATCGTCTGTTCGCAATGGTGCCAGAAGCAAAGGATACTGAAGGGTAAAATTATTCTTCTCGTTGAAAAATATGGAGGAATAGTTGTAATCGTAATTATTTGCGTAATCAAGTGCCTCAAGGTAAGCTTCAGCATAATAGGAAAGATTTGTATCAATGAATGCAAAAAAGTCCGCGCTCCTTTCTAACTCAATACCCTTACGGCTTTTGTTGTCTCGTAACCACCGATGAAACTCTGTCCCTAACTTATCAAAATCCTGTGGCAGAGCACCCTTTTTGGTCCCTCGGATTTTTTCAGCATATTGACTCCGTAACCAAGCTTTGAAAAATTTTGCATACTCATCTTTTGCCACTTGTAAAAATTTATTTTGATATTGTTTCAATATTTCGCTGGCTTCTTGCCGCTTGGAATCATTTTTAATGTTAGCAAGTAGATACCCCTTGAGCATATCCGTTGGAGTTAATGAAAGCCCTCTATCGTTCATCGTTTCAAAGATCGTATATGCTTCATCATCTGATGCTGTGGTTATTACAACAAAGACGACTTTCTCAGTCAACCACTCTAGAAAGTGTGGAAGTTTGTCGTTTTTCCTATAATCATCAGAAAATAAATCAGAGTTTTCAAAGTCCTTGTATCGATTTACAAGGTTTTGGATTGATTGACTCTTACCTACAGTGACTGGTTCTTCGCCTTTTTGCAATTGATCCAAAACATCACGGCGTTCAGGAATGTCCATGTTAAAAGATTTTATTCCATACTGAGTTGAATAAATCAAGTGGTCTACTGTGACTTTATAATCAGAATCCCAATCCTTTTGAATACCATTAAGGTAAATCAGAAGCAGAGTGAGAGTCGTTAGTCGTTGCTGTCCATCAATGATAAAACTAGCATCATCCTTTTCAGAAATTATTACTGAGCCTAAAAAATATTGCCCGTAATTCCTAACTTTTTGACGTGAATGACCTTCTTCGTAGTCCTGATTAAATCTGTTGGTGAGATCATCAATGAGCTCTTTAACCTGTTTTGTTTCCCAGTTGTAGTCGCGCTGATAATAATCAATCTTGTACTTGTTACACAACAAGTGCTTTATAGTGCGGTCTTCACCACGAATATTTTTCATGTGAATTAAATCCTAATTTGTAAATCTGTAGTATTTGCATTACGTTATGAACTAGTCATGGACACAAGCAATAGAATTAAACTACCTCAACATACCTAAAATTTAATGTAAACTTAAGGGCATGCCTATTTATTCCAAATTAAATAATACCTAATATTTTTCCTTAGAGTCATTTTTCTTGGATACAAGGAGCACTTAAATTTGCTCAGATGAAGGAAAGTGTCGACAGGTAGAGGTTCAAACCGGTCTTGGAAGACGTGTTTGGAGCTCCTTGACGATGTGGTCGTGGCCGTCCTTCTGGAATCTATGGTCATCCTTCATGCTCAGTTATTGGGATTATATATTCCCTGATTGACCGCCATCTTCAGGACGTGCTACTGGACCGGTACTCGGGCTCAAGAGAAAGAATCAGGTTCCCGACCAGAATACGTTGTGGAAGTATTGCGACCAGCTGGCCTGAGCGGGTGCTACTGAACACTTTTTGAGCATTTTCCAGGAGCACATCCAAGCCCATGGTTATCAATGACTGTCTGAGAATATGGTGGATTCAACCACGATTCCTGTTCCCCGCCAATGGAACAGTCGGGACGAGAATAATGTCTGGTTCATTTAAAATGCATCTTAATGATTTTCTATATTTTATTGGTCAACTCAAATTATTGAACAAATTAACACGAATAATTTGAAATTAATTCAAAAAATAATATTTTCACTAACAGGTACGCATATTAATGAAATAAAATCTAACATTAATAAATATGCCTTGAAGATGGACTATTTATACATATTCTTAATATGATAATGATAAATAATTAATCAAAAGGTGTTAATATGAATGATAAAAGAAGTAAATTTGTCAAACTGGCTGAAAATAGAGTTAATAAAATTAATGAAATAATTAGATTGCTGGGAAATTTATCTAACAAGAATTCTTATCAATATGATGATACTGATGTAGAAAAAATGTTTAATGCAATTCAAGAAGAATTAAAGAAATCAAAAGTAAAGTTTGATGTTGCAAAAAAACAAAATGAAACCAGATTCAAACTTTGAATAATCATAAAAATATTGGTAGAAAAAATCAATAAGAGCACCTCAAATAATCACAAACACAGCCGATATGAAACGTTCAGATTCTGTTTTCTCAACTTTTTATGCGAGTATGCTTTCGAAGACCACTAAAGGGTCGGTGTAGTTCCGACGTTATTGGGAATGACCAAATCCACTAATAATCCCCAAAAAATTGGAAAGTTAATACAAATCGTTCCCGCGATTAAAAAGGTTATTCCGGCACCAACGACCCGAGAACCTTGGGTTGAGATTTGGTTAAACAGTAATAAACCGCGAATAACCGCAATGTAACCCACGAACCTTACAAAGAGCATAATTAACCCTACAATATCTCTCGCTGGACCTTGATTGAGTGGCTCCAATACATTACGGTCGTACTCAAATATTGAACGGGGATTGT
>MPNP01000085.1 GCA_002239085.1 Rhodobacteraceae bacterium bin131
CCAACAGCAAGCTTGACAATGTCTTCTGGCCAAATTTTGGTCTTCAGATTATCCCAGATTGGCTTCATTTCGTCACTTTGAATAATTTCCCGAGTCATTCTTTCATGATCCCACCCTTCAGGAAACAAATCCTTTTCAGCGGCATGAGAAAAAGGCAGATGACCGACATCGTGTAGCAATGATGCCATTCGCAGAACTTTTCGCCATGCTGTCAAATCGTTCAAATCTACGAATTCATTTAAATCTTTCTTGGTTTGTTCTGATAAGTTGTTCTGGTGGGTAACAATATCAAACACCCTGCTGGCAAGTTCCATCACCCCAAGCGAGTGCTCAAAACGTTTATGAGACGCGCCTGGGTAAACAAGATAAGTAAGGGCTAATTGGTGAATATTACGCAATCTTTGAAAGTAGGGAGAGTTAACGACTTTCCGTTCATCCTCACTCAACCTGACAAAAACGTGAATGGGATCACGAATTTCATGGCTGTACTTAATCATTATATTCTTACTTTCATGAATTGTCTGATTGTTCTCATGAGTCTTAATAGCAACTTAATTTTTTGGAAAACAAAAATAACAGAACAGCTGAAATCTGTGAGCATTTCATCGCTATAATAACCCATAACAAAAGCCATCATCTGCGGTCAAATCCTGATAGATTAATCGCTTTCCTACCAGTCCTCGAACCAGTTTCACCATAATCACCATCATATCTGCTGGGTAGAACATTCTGCCACCAAGCAAGCTCTTCCACATATTTCGGCAATTGCTTGAGACTCACCTTGTGGTATACCCACTTGTGAGCTTGCTTGCACATTGATTCAATACCATTGGGATGAATCTCACCCCTGTCATATTCACTGGTATTCAGCTTGTCCACCGACTGGTGGAAAGATTGCGGTAACCAACTAGCATCTGTATTTCGGCTCCTTTGTTATTGATTACCATAGAATTAAGAATCTACAATACCTAAATTCTAAATCATGTCAAAAATCTAATTCCCACAACATGACTATACCACATCCAAATCAACCGACATGAAATCTTGTTCGTTAGTTCGCATTATTTTCCTGAGAAATTAGGCGTTCGCTTCTCAACAAATGCTTGCGTTCCTTCATTTTTATCTTCAGTCGAAAATAAAGAATGAAACAACCTCCTCTCAAATAATAATCCCTCTCGTAAGGGAAGTGAGTCGACGAGATTAACTGCTTCTTTGATGGCCAGAACTGCAAGTGGCGGCTGTTCAGTTATTTTTTTGGCAACTGCCATAGTTTCAGAAACCAAACTTTTATCTGGAACTACCCTGGAAACCAAACCAGATCTTTCGGCCTCGTCTGCTTTCATTCTCCGACCTGTTAAATTCATCTCCATTGCTTTAGCTTTACCAACAGCCCGTGTTAGTCGCTGCGTTCCACCAAGGCCGGCCATAATCCCTAAATTAATTTCGGGTTGACCAAACTCGGCCGATTCACCAGCAATAATGATGTCGCACATCATGGCGAGCTCACATCCACCCCCTAATGCTAAACCAATTACTCCAGCGATTATTGGTTTCCGGCATTGTAAAAATGAGTCGGTCTCATGTCCGAAACGATTGGCGGCAAACAGATCAACAAAATGGAGATCAGCAAACTCTTTGATATCAGCTCCTGCACAAAAGATTTCATCTCCACCTAATATCACCATGCAGCGGATATCATCATTGTGATCATATTGATGTATTGCATCAATCAATTCGTCCAATAAAGCTTTGCTTAATGGATTGTATTTGCCACGATTGAGCTTAATCATGCCAACTTGATCTATAACTTCTGTAACGATATTTTCGTAGGCCATTGTCTCTCCAATTTTATGTTTTTGCTATGACTCTATTTTTGACATTTAATACAATAATAAGTTGACCGTCCGCCCTGAACAATCCGCTTGATAATACCTTCGCAATCTTCTTTAGGGCAAGACAATTTGTCTCTCTCATACACATTGAACTTATGTTGAAAGTAGCCTAAGCTACCGGTCACACCACGATAATTCCTTAAGGTTGAACCTCCCGAGGCGATCGCTTCTTGTAAAACGGAACGAACGGCCGCAACGAGATTTTGAATTGACTTCTCTGAAATCCTATCGGTTTTGCGTTTTGGCGAAATCCCTGAACGCCACAGTGCCTCACTCGCATAGATGTTTCCAACTCCAGCAATGATTGTTTGATCCAGCAAAGCCACTTTGACAGGAACAGATTTTTTCCTGAATGACTCGTATAGATAACAACTGCTAAACTCATTTCCAAGTGGTTCCACTCCAAGTGAAGCGAGTGAACTAAAGGTGTTTAAATCATTTGTATGAATAATATCAAAGCTACCAAAACGCCTTGGGTCATTGTAGGTGACGACCGCATTATTTTCCAGATGAAAAATTAAATGGTCATGTTTAGTGATGCACTGAGGCGAAAATGAACTTCCTGTTTCCTTGGAATAAAGGGTAAAACTCCCTGACATACCAAGGTGAGAAACAACGCAGAGATCATTAGACAAATCCCAGCAGAGATATTTGCCCCGGCGATTAATTCTGACAACCACTTGTCTAGTCAGGTCCGTCGCTAGGGTAGCCGGCACCTCTCGTCTTAACTTGGATTGTAATACTTGCACCCGCACAATACGTTTGCCAACTAAAAAACCTTCTAGTCCCCGCCTGACTGTTTCAACCTCAGGGAGTTCAGGCATTCTAAGTTAATGATAAAAGGGTAGGATTCATTATTGCTGGGTTTGTTTTGTGTTGCACGAAACCGGAAGTTAATTATCAGCTTGGATAAGCTCAGCCCCTTTTTCACCTATCATAATAGCTGAAGCATTGGTGTTACCCGAAACAATTTCGGGCATAATTGAACAATCAACAACCCTCAGCCTTTTAACGCCATGGACAGTCAATCGGTCAGATACAACTGCATTTGTGTCAGAACCCATTTTACAGGTGCCAGTGGGATGGTAAATTGTTTCCGAAGTATTCCTAATCCAATCTAAAATTTCGGAATAGGATTCTACATTAGGTCCTGGTTTATACTCGCTTTTTATCAAGCCATTGATCGGCTTGGACTCCGCAATACGCCGCGCTATCCTAACTCCTTCTACCATCGTCCTTTGATCATTTTCGGTGGCAAGATAATTGGGCGCGATTGTGGGATAGGCTACCGGATCAGGTGAGTTTAACCTGACCGTCCCTTTGCTTTCAGGCCGAAGTTGACAAACCGATGAGGTAAAAGCAGAAAAACTATCAACTCCCTCGCCAACTTTTGAAGCTGACCATGGTTGGATGTGAAACTGAATGTCTGGTGTTGCAACGTGATCCCCTGTTTTCATAAAACCATAGACCAGGCTTGCGGCCATGGTCATAGGCCCTGAGCGATTAAGGGCGTATTTGAGTGCCATCCCCATTTTTATTGGCAGGCTTTTGGCCTCATCATTTAACGTACGGATATTACATTTATGGACCACGCGAGCTTGAAGGTGATCTTGTAAGTTTTTGCCCACCCCGGGGCTGTTGGCAACGACATTTATTCCAAGATCATTTAATTCGTCTCCAGCACCAACACCTGATAGCATCAGAATCTGTGGAGAAGCAATCGCTCCAGCACTAAGTATAACTTCTTTTCGAGCACCTATTTGGACCAATTGACCGGCCTCATTGAGGTAGGTCACTCCTTTGGCTGTCTTTTCTTCAAAGTTTATCTTGGTGATTGTGGCACGTGAAATTATCTTGAGGTTTGAACGACTTTTAGCTGGATGTAAATAAGCAACTGCCGCACTACACCGTCGTCCTTTATGAGTCGTCACTTGAAAATAGCCTACCCCCTCTTGTTTTGAGCCATTGTAATCAGGATTTTTTGGATAACCCTGATTGGCGGCAGCTTCTATCCAAGAATCACAAATGGGTCGAAATACACTGGCTTTTGATACTTTAAGTGGCCCGTCATTTCCACGGAATTCGTCACTGCCTCCTTCAAAAGTTTCAGCTTTCCTAAAATACGGCAGAACATCATCCCAGCCCCAGCCGGAGTTACCCATTTGCCGCCAGCGTTCAAAATCCTCAGGTTGACCTCGTACATACAACAAGCCGTTAATTGATGATGATCCCCCCAATACTTTCCCGCGCGGCCAAGCTATACTCCGTCCATTTAAACCACTATCCGCAGCGGTCTTGTAACACCAATCCACACTCGGATTATGCATTGTCCTAAAATATCCAATGGGAATATGTATCCAAGGGTTAGCATCGCGACCACCGGCTTCAACAATGGCCACACGGTTTTTTGGGTTAGCACTTAATCGATTGGCTACAACACAACCGGCAGAGCCTGCTCCAACAATTATATAATCAAATTCCTCAACCAAATTTTGACCTTCTCATCAAGACCCATAAATCAGCACTGGTAACCACAGAGCTAACTGTGGAAACATAAATACAAGTATCAGCCCGATCAGCTGAATAACCATAAACTGTAACATTCCCTTGTAAATATCTGCCAAATCCCATTCAGGGACGACACCCTTCAAAAAATATGCCGATAAAGCCACAGGAGGACTTAACCATGCCGTTTGCAGGTTGACCGCAACAAGAATGGCAAACCAAACAAGGTTCACTTCAAGCTGAACCAGAACGGGCAACAAAATGGGAATAATTATCAAGACGATGGGAACCCACTCAAGCGGCCAGCCGAGAAGGAATATCAATGCCATAATCAAGATTAAAATCATGGTCGTTGACAGATCCATTGTCAAAAGGAATTCGGTTAACATTGTTGGCGTTCCCAAGCGAGAGAAAACAGCGCCAAAAAAGTTGGATGCCGCGACAAGAAACAGGATCAGCACGGCAATTTCTAAAGTCTTGATGAGAGCGGTATAAAAGCGGCCCCACGTGAGTTTGCGATAACACAGGGCAAGGATTATAGCCCCCATTGCACCACAACCTGCACCCTCAGTTGGTGTCGCCCAACCAAACAAGATTGAACCGAGTGAAAAGGCGACTAACGCGGCTGGCGGAACAAGGCCGATAAAAAATTCATACCATAGCTCTGAGAAAAAGAACCCCGCCGGTTTGACAGTACCAATCCATTTGGCGACTCCAATAATAAAAGCCCCCCACCCTAAAGGAATAATCAGCCAAGAGAGAGGGAATAAACCGGTTAACGAGCCTGACAGAGCCATGACCAAAAGGGTAAAGAAAGTCAGGAGTGCAGAAATCACCAATATTGCTTCAAGCCAGTAAGCATTGGACGTTTCGGGCCGCTCTTCAGGGGGTAAAATGGGTCCCAGTGCAGGATTCATCCAGCACCTGATCATGGTATAAGCTGCATACAGAAAAGCGAGCATTATTCCGGGTATTATGGCCGCTGCGAATAAGTCAATTACTGGAATTTCCATCACTGGCCCCATAACCACCAGCATAATTGACGGGGGAATAAGAATACCAAGTGTTCCCCCTGCAGTAATGGCCCCAGCCGAGAGCTGAACATCGTATCCAGAGCGGTTCATTGTTCGAGATGCCATAATCCCCAAAATGGTAACTGAAGCACCAACAATACCGGTAGCGGCGGCAAAAATAGTGGAAACAAACAATACGGCTAGATACAACGCTCCACGTGTTTTCGAAAGCATCAATTGCACGGCTGCAAACAAACGTTCCATCAAACCAGCTTGCTCCATGATGATTCCCATAAACACAAACAGGGGAACCGCGGCCAACGTTTGTTCAAGCATCACGGCGTTGAATTGGAATGTTTGAAGGTAAAACACCAGTTTTCCACCAAAACCCCACGCACCAAAAACGAACCCAAGAAAAATGAGGGTGAAGGAAATAGGAAAGCCAATGAAAATAGCAAATAGCATAACCGAAATCATGATAATGCCAATGAACTCAGGGGAGATATTGCCAAATCCCGTACCCTGAACAAAGGAACCCCACCAAGAATCGACAAAGAGAATGCCCGGAAAAAAGGCGCTCATAAATATGATGCCCAGAATGATAACATAAAACGGAATAAACCGTAGAAAATACCGAGCCCGTGCGGAACCCATTGTATGGATCGCTCTCAGGATTTCGGCAATTCCTTGAATAAAGAGAAACAAAGCACCAACCGGCATGGCCGTTCGAGCGGGGGCAAGTGGAGCCATTAGGGTCGTATCCATTGACCGCTCCCACTTGACCCACGAATTAATTGTAAATTCCAATGAGACCCAGAAAAAGAACAGCATTGCGGGAAAATAAAACAAGAGGTACAGCGAAGCGTCAACAGTGGCCTGTGTTTTTGGTGCCCAGTTTCGATAAAGAAAATCAGCCCGTATATGCACCCCCCGCATGAGAACATATCCAGCTCCGAGCATGAACAGCGCTCCTGCGAACATCCGGCTTGTATCATATGCCCAGGCCGTAGGAGCAATGAACAATTTACGAGCTAAAACCTCGTAAACCATTGCAAATATCACTGGGAGTAGCATTAGGCAAACGATTCGTCCAACCCAATTATTGATATGATCTATAACGAAGATGACCCGGTGCATCCAATGGGACATATCAGGAGGCGTTTCACCCGGTTGCGATGACCGACCCTCAGCGATGAGTTCGTCTTGAATATCTAACTCGGGATTTTGGTGCTGTTCTTGCATATAACCAAATCCACCTCAGCTCAAAGCCAAGTAATAGTGCTCAACTGAATGTAGCAATAAAAACTATAAGAAAGGTATTAGGTGGAAGATGGAATCTTCCACCTAAAATATCTTTACTGCTTCAAAGAGTCAGCAAACGCTTTACCCAGCTGCGCATTTGAAGTTTGTGCTCCGGCCCAAAAGGGAACAGCGATTTCGGCGAATGCTCTCTGACTGTTCCAGACTTCGGCAAAAAACGCGTTATCTGCGGCATTCTTCTCAAGAGTAGCCCGAGCTGCATTCATATATGCAGGAAAGTAATCAGCGGGGGTATCATGTAAGATAACACCATGATTCTCGGTTAAATCCTTGAGGGCTTTACCGTTTTCATAAATGCGATAGCCCAAGGCTTTTGTCAAAGAAGCATTTGCCGCGACCTCAATGGCTTTCTTTTGATGATCTGTAAGTGAATCATACACATCCCCATTGATATAAATGTCAGCGTTAACCACGACTTGATGAAGCCCTTGTAAATAGTAGTTCTTAAGAACTTTTTGGAATCCAAAAACGCTGTCAGGTTTTGGACAACACCATTCGGCGGCATCAATTGTTCCTTGTTCCAAGGCCGGGAGAATATCACCTCCACCCATGGCGACTGAAGCGACTCCAATATCCTTATAGGTTTGACCTGGAATCCCTGGAGGTGCTCGGAATCGATACTTGCGGAAATCATCCATGGAGTTGATGGGTTCCTTAAACCAACCCAAAGCTTCGGGACCAACAGGCTGAAGCATGAATCCCTTTACATTCACTCCCATCTCGTCCCAAAGTTGATCATACAGCTCTTTACCACCGCCATAGAGGAACCATGAGAGGAAGGCAATATTGTCAATACCTACCCCGGCACCGGCAACAGGGGAACCAAAGAGCATCGCCGCAGGATGCTTCCCAGACCAATAATGAGTCCAAGCAAACCCACCATCAATAAGTCCCTGGTCGACAGCATCTAAGGTGTCTCCAACGCCAACAACAGCGCCCGCTGGCAAGACTTCAATTATGACCTCATTATTGGTCAAAGCAGCTACATCGGCACCAAATTCATTCAACATAACGACTTCGTCAGCAGTTGCTGGAATCACTGACTGAACTTTGATGACCGTCTGAGAAAACAGAGCTGAAGCCGAGACCGCGAATGTTGCCATGGCTGCAAGAACTATTTTCAAAAGTGTATTTTTTAAATACATAACTTTCTCCTATATTATTATTTCTGTCAGCCTCATTTGATTAAACCAATCGCAATCAACTGACAAGGTTGTTCTTATATGTACTTTGTTTTTTGTCAAAATACTATAAAAAAAACACAAAAACAGGGATTTCTTATTTATTCCCCATTCTCATTATGTAAAGTCAGCTAATGGCGAAATTTTAAATAGTCGTTAATTGCGGATATTCCCGAATTATTCAGAACGGTTTCGGTCGGTGCATAGCACAGCATTTTGCCGGCATGGATAAAGGCCGTTTTTTGGGCAAAGCGAGAAAGGTCATCAGGAGAATGCGATACGAGTAGAACGGTCAGACCATGTTGGAGGCTGAGTTCTTTTATCAACATTAACATTTCTTCTCTGAGTGCCGGCCCCAGAGCTGTAAATGGCTCATCAAGCAATAATACTGGTCGCCGCATCACTAATACACGGGCAATAACAACACGTTGCCTTTCACCACCAGAGAGGCTTTTGGGTAAACGATTTTCTTTACCGTAAAGGCCGACATTTGCCAGTGCCGAATTGACACTGATTCGATCACTGGGATTAGCTTTGAGGCGTGGATTTAATCCGAGTAGGACATTTTGGAACGCTGTAAGATGGGGGAACAGATTATGCTCCTGAAATATCATTGCCACGGGTCGGTCCTTAGGAGCAAGGTGAGTTATGGTACGGTTATCAAATCTAATTTCTCCAGACTTGACGGTTTCAAACCCGGCGACCAAAGACAAGAGAGTGCTCTTACCGGCACCACTCGCCCCTAAAACACCATTTAAAGATCCCTTTTCAAATCTCACATTAACGGTAAGGGACCACGTCTCAAATGCATGGTGGACATTTTTTAGTTCAAGTCCTGAATATGACACGGCCTACACCTTTTATTAGTAAGTATACAGCGAGGCAAACAACCATGAGTAGTAATGCGATCGCGGCTGATTCATCAACCCTATAATTACCCATTGCTTGATAAAGCATGACCGCCAAGGTTGGCTCTCTACCGGTACTAAAGAATATCACTGAGGTTAAATCCCCCGTGGCTATGGCTGCCGTGATGGCAAATGCAGTCACAAAGACAGGTTTGATCGTGGGTATTTCAAGGATTCGTATTCGACTCCATCCGGTCAAACCCAAACTCGTACTTAATTTATCGTGATAAACCAAAGTTTGCCTGAACGTTGGACTCATGAACCTCAAAGCGAATGGTACGGTAATTAAGCCATTAATGAAGGTAGCCAAAATAAGACTGTAGGAAAAAACTGCAATCCAAGGTGATAAGATGACAAATAAACCTATTCCCAAAACCACTGGCGAAATAATTAAAGCTTGACTCCCGATGAGTTCCAATTGATTAGCAAGTTTAACTTTATTGAATCGAACCGCAATATCACGAGTGGTCAGGCAAAGTAAAGATCCAATACTGACCGCAATGAGCCCTGCCCCAAGGCCAACCATGACACTTCGAATACCTGATTTCCACACTTCTGGATTTGTAAGAACGTAGAATAAAGGACCACCTAGTCCCTTCAGGACGATTGCCATGAGTGGCGCTAATATCCAAAAACCGCCAACTGAAATCCAAAAACCATCGATGATCTGACTCGTCAAGGTTTTTCCATCAGGCCTATTAATGTTTCGGTTTTCTGTGGCTGTTCCCTCAGGCAATATGGCAACCTGAAGTAAGGCCAGAGAAATGACGAGACAGACCGCCACTTGAGTCAAGGCGAGTAAAACGGCTTTTTCAACATTAAAGTTTGAACGGATTTCGTGGTATATAGCAACTTCCAAAGTTGTTGCTTGGGGGCCACCTCCCATAACTAGGACAGTTGTAAAACTCGTAAAACATAGGAGGAACACAAGGATGGATATTCCCGGTAAAGACTCTTTAATCCTGGGTAATTCTATATATCGAAAAATAGCCCCTGATGTCATCCCTGTTGCACTCGCAGTCCGCCATGACTCGCCCGGAATAAGATCCCAGGCCGGTAAGAGCAAACGAACGACTAATGGCATATTGAAAAATACGTGTGTAATTAAAATACCATTTAATCCGAATATAGGCTTAAGAGGTTGTAATCCCAAAACTGTGATGGCCTCACTGACTAATCCATTATGACCCCAGATAGCGATTACCCCAAATACAGAAACGATAACCGGGACCACTAATGGCAGTCCAAAAAGAGTGATGATCAAGTTACGACCAAGAAACTGACATCTTCTTGCAAGTGCACATGTCACTGGAAGGGCAAACACAACGCTTAAAAGAGTTGAGAGTAATGCTTGGGTGACCGTAAACTCCAGTACCGTTAGATAATAGGTATCAAGAACAGGAGAATCACTTCCACGCAAAAATGTTAGAAGCAAGTTGCTGACCGCAATAATAGCAAGGCCTGGAGTGAGTAATAGCGCTACTCCTCCAGGCCAAATAAACGGCTTATAGCCAACCATTAAAGCCCACCGGCTTGTTTATTGGATTAAGCTTGTCAACCAGATATCAATTAGTGCTGTTCGCGTTGCCCCGGCTGTTTCTGAATCAAGCAAGTAGGAATTGCTGGGGACTGGCAGGTTTTGAATTGTTGCTGGTAAACTATCTCCGATGTCAACAGCTGGATACATCCAATTGGTTTTCGGAAGAATGGTTTGGGCTTCGCTAGAGACCAAATAATCCAAAAATTGCTGCGCCAACTCCTTTTGATCACTATAGGCGCTTATACCAGCCACCTCAACTTGAATTTGGTGCCCTTCGGGAAAGATCAACGCTTGATAACGAGATGTTTCTTCAACCATCTCATGATATGCCTGAGAGGTTGTATAACTCAAAACCATTGGTGCGCTTCCACCAAGAAAGAGCCCATAAGCCTCGCTCCAACCTGGCGTTGTTGTCAAAATATTGGATTTGATATCCTGCCAAGCTTGGTCCATTTCATCGCCATAAACGGCATACATCCAATGGAGTAGTCCTAGCCCAGGTGTGCTTGTTCGAGGATCTTGAATGACTAATTGATCTGCATAGTCACCCTTGACGAGTTCCTCAAGACTTTGAGGTGGCTCAGCCATCATCTCATTGTCGACCATCACTGCGAAATAGCCAAAATTGTAGGGGACGAAATAAGGATTGTCCCAAGGAATGGGAAGATTAAACTGAGCTGTTGTTGCATGGGTGGCGACCATTCCACTATCGATTGCTTCGGCCATTAAGTTTGTATCAAGTCCGAGAATGATA
>MPNP01000086.1 GCA_002239085.1 Rhodobacteraceae bacterium bin131
GTGATAACCAAAAAGGAATGTTTTTCGGTATATTTCTAATCCCTCCACCATGAAACCCAATGCGGGGCTTCCTGTGTATGGCCTTTCGCTTAAAGCCAAACATATCAACAGTATAGCCCATTGCGGCAATACATTCGTCAGGTCGGGTATTTGTTGTATGAATAAGTCGCTTAAGCCAATACGGAGGATAGCTCCGATCATCATCGCAGTATATTATACGAGTGTTTTGTCCTCTGTAATTCTGTACACACGGCAAGACTTTTGTTGCCGGTCCTAGATCATTCTCAACCACTTTGACGGTGATGCCATCAGGAACCTCAGGGACACAAAAACTATGCTCTTGAAAGCGTCGATAGGTTTTGGGAATGTAGAGTTCTATTTGATGAGCAGGAAAATCTTGAGCCAGGAGTGACTGTAATGTCTCGCCAACGAGTTTAAATCGAGGCGGAGTGGTTGTCAGTGAAACCACTACTTGAGTTGATGAATCCATCTATGAGCCTGTTTCACCAGTCTAAAAAGTATAAACGGTCTTGAATTGGTGCATTATTAAAATTCAACTCAAAAGAGGTTTACCATAACAGATAACAGGACCATTACCGTTCCATGTAAGCAATCTGACGATTATTTGCAAGGAGATTTCAGCGATGAGGAAAGAGGTAAGTGAATGAGCTTTTACTTTTCCACAAGGTTAAAATAGGAGAACCTAAAAAACTTGATTGCGACAGATGCTTATTTCAACCGCCTATGTTTGCAACAGGTATTATCAATGGAGTGTCACTCCCATTTGCTGTCCTCTTTTTACTCCTTACTAATCTTTAGATACAATTGGTTTTAAATCCGTCAAAGCGTTTAGTGAATTTACAATTTGCAGTTTCAAAATAGTGAGATGAATTCTGTGGTATCAGAATTCATAGTTCTCTGTGTTGAACATAAGCACCGCAGCTCTGTCACGACCTATTTTCATCTAATGATAATCAAACAAGATGGGCAACAATTATGAGTGAAAAGCTTCTAATCCATTATGTGTCAATAATGATTACGGTGGAGTCAAAAAAAATCTGCCGAATTTCAAAAGTCGCCTGAATAAAGTTAAATGTATTATGTAGGGGTAAAAATGGTTTTAACTTTGGGGTACTGGCGAGGTGTGTTCTGAATTTCAAACAGTTATATATTGTGTAGAAAAAGTGCTCAAAATGGTTATTTTTTGGAATAACTGAGCTCAAATTCAAGAAAATATTGAAAAAAAGGCTTTCGAGTTATCAATTATTCTAGCAATTCGATGAAAAATCGGGAATTTTTATGGTGACACTAAATAAATGGAATTAAGTATCAGTGAATCTGACGATATCAATTAACCTGTCATAATCAGTAACGACATCATATTTCACACTATTTTTGTCGAACTGTTGGCTAATTTCATTAAAAAATTTCCGGGCACACTCAATCTTTTTGCTTTCGCTACCTCGAAGTTTCAATGAAGATAATGTACCTTTAGTTTCAGCCACGAAATATATATACTTGACCCTTCCCTTCTTAAAGGAAATAGCCCAGTCTGGATTGTAGTCTCCGACAGGGGTTGGTATCAGAAACTCACGCGGTAATTTTGCATACACCACGACATCAGGACAAGTATCTAGGGCATCTACAAATTTTCCTTCCAAATTAGAATCAGTGACCGCATAGTCATAGATATGTTTACTGAGCTTTTTGGATGGTTGAGTAAAATCTTGGCCAGCTTGATTAGCCATAAAAATATCCACGCTATAGGTTTTATCTGTTATATCGTAAGTCAAACGCTCAATGACCATTGAAGATTTCTGTTCAGTAATTATTTTTGATGATTCAGAAATAAACTGCTCGGGATTTTGCTCAAATTTTTTGAATTCCTTTGGGTTGATTTGGGAAAAGATTCTTGCCACTGTTTTACGTGTTAGTTGGGTAGTTTCTGCAACTTCCCCAATAAGGTCATATTTAACGAGTGAGTTGACTAGATGACCGGTTTTGGTAGTCGTTTTTATAATAGTAAAACCGTTAGAATTATTATTGTGGAAATCTGATAAATCATCGTTCTGGACCCCTTCTTGGATTTTATATTGTATAGGGGTAACTAGAAGTTTGATATCAAGGGCACTAACGCATTTACGAATTAGTTCTTCTGAATCAAATTCAACTTGGTATACAGCCTTTCTATTTATTCTTGCCCATAGATTCTTAAACTCCTGTTTCTTAAAGTTATCATTGAGAGGATTGATCTGGGCTTTTCTGCCGTCTATAATCTTCGGTGATAATCTGTCGGTATATATGCCATCGATAAGTTGGAATATCTGGCAAGAATAAGGTTTCAGGTCATCTGGAAGATCTGCTAGTTTTCCTGCCTCTTTAGCTTTGTGGTAGGTATCTAAAATTTTGTCTTCATCGTCTGTATAGTCGTTTTTCACTAAATAGCGATAGATCTGCTTTGCCATCGACGGAGTCACCATTTCCTGACCCGTGTCAGTAGTGATCAATTTGCCACAAAAATAACTCTCATTTGCCTGTCGAGGTCGAGAAGTAAGCGAATTAGAAATCTCGCACTGAAGATTCTCAACAAAGCTCGAATAGCTTTCATTTGTTACAACAGTCAATACATTAATTTTATGAACTAAAGCGGGATGGTCTATACGTTCGCCTTCCTTGTTTACACATAGTCGCAAACCACGACCTACTTCCTGGCGACGGGAAATGGTATTGTCGCTACTCTTGAGCATACACATAACAAAAACGTTTGGACTGTCCCATCCTTCACGAAGTGCAGAGTGTGAGAAAATGAAGCGTGTTGATTCTTTCAAGGACAATAATCGTTCCTTATCCTTTAAAATCAGGTTATAGGCATCTACGTCATTAGATTCGAATGACCTAACGGAAACATCAGGATCTTTAAGTCGATGTGTTTTTTTGTCGATAGCGAAATAGCCTTTGTGAGTTTTCGATACGTCAATTTTTCTTAAATATTCCTGATACTCTTTGCTGGTGACCTTAGAATCTGATAAATACTCCTTCATGAATAATTTGTATTCTTCCTCAAAGATACGTGCATATTCACCCTTTTCATCCTCTTGGTCGTAATCACGATACTTGACTACCTTATCAATAAAAAATAGTGATAACACCTTAATTCCCTGATCAAAAAGTTGTTTTTCTTTATCAAGGTGGGCCATGATCGTTTCACGAATCTGGATACGTCGAATGGCGTCTTTTGTTACATCACCAATAACCTCTCCTGCCTTCAGAACAATTCCGCTTGTCAACTCAACCGTGTCTGTGTTGTAATCTATTTGACTAATTCTTAATCCGCGGTACTGACTCATTTTACCTGACTTAGTAAATAGATCATCACGGAATTTTAATCGACGCAATTGGCGTTTTATTGTGCCTGATTTCAGTTTCACTTCCATCTCAATCCGGGCCACAGGAGCTTTCTTAGAGATATCAATCCCCTCTAAATAAAGGTATGTATTCGTACCAGTCAAACCACGAGTTTGTATACCCCTTACGATAATCTTCTTAACTAATTTTTGATTATAGGCATCAATGGCATCCAACCGATGAATTAAATTGTACCTTGTACGATGAGTGGCTGAGTAACGAAGTATGAACAGTGGATTAAATTTTGGGAGTGCATTTTTCGTAGCTTTACCCTCCATCTTTTGAGGTTCATCTAAAATTAATATTGGCCGAGTTTTGGCAATCACATCAATAGGTTTCCTAGTTTGAAAGTCGTCAAGGAATTCGTAGATACGTCGGTGGTCAGCTCCGCTTGCGTTGAACGCCTGGCTATTGATTACCATAACGTTTATTCCTGCATCAGAAGAAAAACTCTCCAATTCGTGCATTCGCTTCGAATTGTAAATAAAGTATCTTATCTTCTTGCCATAATTTTCTGTAAAGTGATCGGCAGTAATCTGTAGTGTTTTGTAAACCCCCTCCCTAATAGCGATAGAAGGTACCATGATAATGAATTTTGACCAGCCATAGAGTTTGTTCAACTCAAATATTGTCTTAATATAACAATATGTCTTGCCAGTACCAGTTTCCATTTCAATATCAAGATGCACCTTGGAAGAGGCTAATTCGATTTCTTTTTCACCCTTGGTTAACGGTACACGATCCTCGTTGGTGTTTATTTTCGTGAAGCCCGTCAAAGAATCCGAGACAAATAGATTGCCACGCTGCTGAATCTCTTGGATATTTTTTAAGATCTGGGATTCGCACAACTCAAGATCAGCATTCTTGAATCCTTCATCAAAGAATTTGTTCACCATATCATTAGAAGGGTTTATTTGATGAGCAAAGGCAGAGAATCTTGGTTGACCAGCAAAACAATCAACTACATCCATAACGGCTTTTGTCTGAAATGACTGGGCTTTAAATTTGAGTTTCATGGGGCTCTCAAATTGACCTGACTTCAGTATTTGGTGCTATCTGACGAAAAATCTGTTCAACATTTATCTTGCCTGCATCTCGGTCAAAGCCAATATCACGAAAGACAACTTTTTCTGGTTGATACTCGGCAATTTCCTTGAATAGCAGCTCAGGAATATTTTGATCAAAGCAAGCAATGATAGTTTTATTACCAACAAAGTATACTTTCTTGCCTTGTATAGTATCACTACGGATCGGCAAAGTAAGGTCAACACCCCAATCCACCATCACTTGGAACAATAAGTCCTCCTTAGTCCGTTCTTCCTTCACATTATCAACCATACCGAGTAGGTCGTTTTGTTTCATTTCATCAGGGAAATAGAAGACATCTCTCATGTTTGATGTGTCAACTTTTAGCGCTCGAAAACCAATATCGCGTTTCCAGTTTGGATGACATTCACCTGTCAGGATATAATTTCCGGAACGGCGAATGCGTTCCTTGCTTATCGTCGATATAGTCTTGTACCCGGTTTTGTAGGTAGCCGATTTTCTATTTACCATTTCATTGATTTGCACCATTATAAAAGAACGGTTCCCACCATCGCGTGCGTTCTGGAGCATAACCGAATGTGCGGTTGTTGATGAACCAGCAAAAAAATCTAAAATGATATCGTCCTTATCGGTTAACATTTCGACAATATCAGCTAGGATAAACTCATCTTTAGGGTAGTCAAAAAAATCACCATCCATCAACTTGCGAAGTCGTTTGGATGATGCACGACCATCCTGATAAAAAACACTGTATGGTACCTGACTTTCCTTTTTATTTAAGTAACTTTTAATACAGGGAACTGACTTCTCATCGTCCCCAAAATGTATCTCACCATTACAAATCTTTTGTTCCATTGTGCTGGATTTGCTAATGCGCCAACCGCGAGAAGGAACTCTAACTGGTTTTTTTGTGAGCGGATGGAGTACTTCGTACTTTGCCCCCCCCCACCTGGAGCGGAGATGTCAGATGGAAAATACAAACCACGAGCATCCACATTTGAATAGTGCTTGTGATTTTTTGAAGGATGCCCATCTGGAAGTTTTTCATACCACTCTTTTATACCTCGAGTCATCGCCTTGTAATTTTTCCCATGTTGTCGTTTGAGACGTTTATAGTAAGAATAAATCTCATCAAGGCCTTTTTTGCGTTGCCGCCATTTAATATCCATTTCATGCAAATAAGCCTTGTCACGGGCATAACAGACAATATAATCATGCGAGACAGAGATAAAGCGAGAGTTGTTCTTCCTACCAGCAGACCAAACCATGTCTGCAATAAAATTATTTTGACCGAAAATTTCATCCATGATTAACCGTAAACGGGGCTGTTCACATTCGTCACATGATACAAAAATTGAACCATCACGTGTCAATAGGTTCTTTGCCAAACGAAGTCGTGAAGTTATCATTGTCAACCAGGTTGAATGAAATCTGCCGTTTCCTTCTGGGTTGGCAACCAATCTAACTCCTTCTTCAGTTCTTTCACCTGTAGCTATTTCTTGTGAAAATTGATCTGAAGCAAAAGTATCACGATAAATTAAATCACCACCTGTGTTATATGGAGGGTCTATGTAGATCAATTTAATCCTCTCAAGAAAGGAGGTTTGAATAATTTTTAGTGCTTCAAGGTTATCGCCCTCAATGAACAAGTTTTTTGTAGTACTAAATTCGCGGCTTTCCCCTATGATTGGCCTTAGCGTTTTTTTGATTGGTTCATTTGCATGAACAAGTGCCTCTCGTTTTCCAGGCCAGTCTAAGCGATACCGCTCCTGTGGCCCTTCCACAATTTTATCACTCAACTCTTGTCGAAGTTGATCAAAGTCCACTACAAGATGCAATTGGCCTGTTGTACTGTTACGAGTCTCAGTAACGCAACTTGGAAAAAGCTCTCGAATTTTTGCTATTTTAGTTTGACATAAATCAGGGCTGTGCATCTTCAAACTATCCATGGCTTTCCTCATAGGTTTAATCATGACCAAGTATTCTAGTACTTAATTTTCGTATTGCTTCAAGCAGATTATAAGCAATACAGAAAATTGAAGGTGCCACGAATCTAACCAAATTATCTACGATAAACCAACCAACAATTAAAATGAAACCAACAAAAATTGTCAGTAGTATCAGTGACAAAATAGTAAAATCTCATCTATTGAACAAGCAATAATTTCAAAATTCTTTGGATTAAAGGGGTTTTCTGCTACCAAGAAATTTTATTTCTTAAACATCCAGTGATAACTTTTTGCCCTTTTGACATGATATCATCTATAATCTGTCTCAATAATAAAAATTGAAAAAATATTACTTTATGAGCAGTACTGTGTTGAAATATACCTTTCGCAATCATCTATTAATGCCCTATTTTCTAGCTCATCTTTAACATTAAGTGTTTTAAACGCGCTATACATGGGGTCTAGAGTTTGAAGTGGCACTAAAAACTCGTCCCCTTCTTAGTCTCAGAAGGGTTAATTGTCAATGATTGAGCCTCAATCAACTTTTGTCTTGCGGAGCTTGCAAGGGGGTGGTGGAATCCCCATTCCCCTGAAAATATCTCTTTGGATAACAGTTGGCGATAAGGTCCGTAGCACATGGAGGGTGTCCCCGTCCTTCCGTTCATAGCAGGTGGTCAAACGATGCAAGGCCCCAACTCCTCTCGTAATGTTTCCCAGCGCTCGGAGTACCCTCGTTTCTTTCAGACGCCGTCGCGGCAGCTGAACCGCTTGATAGGCCGTAACATTGATAAATAGATGAGCCACCGCTCGGCTCTCCTTATGAAGGTCAATCGGACGCAGTCCCAGATCCGATTTCAACGACCGCAAGACCGCTTCAACATCGGTCAGGGACGTATACGTCCGACACAGGGCTTCGTCGTCCAAGTCACGAATGTTCGTTCGCAGGGTTTACACTCTGGATTTGGTTTTCTTATACCCGTTCTGGGGAGTGCGGGTCCAAGTGATGGTCGTTGCCTTTTCTCCTTTGGCATCCGTTTCAACTGTGATCGCGTATTGCCATAAAGCCTAGCTGTTCTCACCCTGCAAGCGGCCAACTTTCCGCTTGATATAGTACTGTTTCATACGCGTCCCAAGCTGCGACAGTTTGAAATAATGAAAAAAATAACAGATGTGGCTTCAAATCGTTTTGAAGAAAAATTGCCCTAGCCCGTTAAAAATATAAGATCGGAATATCGGCTGTTTGCTAGTTTTTAAAGAAGTACCTTTTGTGCATTGTTTATTGGAAATTTGTTTATTTATGGCAAGTTTACTAGGGAAATTTGATAGATGTGTTATAAAGGGAATAGTTCGTCCCGTGCCTGATTCACTCTTCACTCAGAAGCTTATTTCTAGAATAATGACTATGAGGCCCTTTTCTTGAATCATTTAATCCTGAAGCGGTTGCGTAAGGTAAGAAGTACAAGGAACAACAGAATCGGGCCTAGCACAGCTTGCACAGTTCCGACCGTTGGAAATACCCATTGTATAGCGATTGCATCATTGGCCGCCATACTTAGCTCATACAGGTGACCACCCTTGGACCCCAGACCTAGAAAAGAAACTGAATTTGAAAAGCTGACAAGCAGGCTATTCCCGAACATCTTCAGGTAAGGAACCAAACCACCACCATTAATCTGGCAAAATGTAGCCAAAAACAGAAATATTGTCCCAAGGCAGATGTGTAAACCCCACCACATAAATGCAAGGCCGACTCCCCATCCATAATCTGACAGTTTTTCGAACAAACAGTTTAAGATTGTCAAGAAAGTGAGACCATCTCTTTTCCGCTGAGCCCTCATTTTCAACCGGAAAAATTCATGACGTTCTGCAGGTTTTTCCTGCTTGCTCATTATCAGGGCTAGCCGGTCCCACACCCTGATGGCTTCTTCGGCTCTTTTATTGATTGCTTTTTTATCGTCCTTTTTCTGCTTGCCTTTTAACCGGGCTAACCGCCCCAACGCCCTAATGAATTTTTTGACTCTTTTATTGATTGCTTTTTTATCGTCCTTTTTCTGCTTGCTCTTTAACCGGGCTAACCGCCCCAACGCCCTAATGAATTTTTTGACTCTTTTATTGATTGCTTTTTTATCACACTTTTTCTGGAGTTTGCGACTGTAGAACTGTTCGGTTTTGCTCCACTTAATACCAGAAAAGTCCATATCCTCATGAAATTCTGTATTAAAAAATTTCGGTGGCTGACTGAATGAAGCTTTACTAAATGATAAAGTGTTTCGGAACTTGGAATTATTAAAGTTAGAATACTCATTAAAACTAGTATTTTCGAATGTGGTTTCACGATTGAATTCAGTTGCGTAGAATACCACAATTTTATTGAATTCAGCAGCGTCGAAATTAGTAAATTCATTGAACTTAACTTCAGAGAAAAAAGCAGAGGAATTGAATATTGCTTCAGAGAAATTAGCAGTGAAATTAAATTGTGTATTATAGAAAAATACTTTAACATTAAATATTGTACCCTTGAAATCTGCCTCATAATTGAAAATTGCTTTGTCAATACTTATATCTCCGCTTTCGCCACATTGCTTTCCAAAGATTGCTTTTCCAAATTTTGCTGAGCCATTAAACCTTGCTTCTTCAAATGAGGTTCTGTAAGGAAATTGAACGGCATAAAAGTTTACTTCCCTTTCAAATAAGGACTTTTCGAATGAAACAACAGAACTAAATTTCATCGACTTTATAGGTATAATACCAAGAAATTTAGCATTATTGAAATTGGTCTTCTCCAAAAAGACAGATTCACTGAAGTCTGCCGCTCCTTTAAAAACTTTATTTCGAAAATCCGCCCCTATCAAAATTCGCCCAGCAAATGATATTTCTGAATCAAACTCCATTTTTGTGAAATCCATGCAGGGTTCAATTCGTTGGGCATTCAATATTTTAGGTGGATTACCATGTCTTTCTTCAATTTTCTTTATCTCATCAATTTCCTTAGGAGACATTTTAGAAATTTCAGACCAGTGTTTGTGTATCTCTCCATCAAAAATTAATAATCTTTTTATCCATGGATAATGATGGCACAAAAATCGGTTCCATAAATCGGGACCTACGTTCTCATCACGTATAAGATCTAGCCAATAATTATTGTTTTCTGGATTAGGTTCCATCATAATGTTCTCCTAGGAGTGAAAAGTTAGCAAAGAGGATTTCCTTCTTTGTCTACTTGATTTAGAAACAGTCGGTTAAATTGACAAAGTCAATGACGTTACAATAAAACAATTGCAGGATACCACTTTCCCCGAACTTCTGGAGGACATTTTCCAGTCGGTGGGTTGTTCAACGCTTGATGAACTGTGGCAAATTTAAGTCCCGCCAGTATCTGCCGCACTCATCCCGTATTTCGTGTAAGTCTTATATCTTTCAACAGAGAATTGGATTACTTCACGGTCGCGCAGCCCAAACGCTATCAGCAGAATTTTACTTGATTGTACCAATAAGAAGAAGGCCAGATCCCCTATCAAAAATATTACTGAAGTCTCGTAGCCCATCTCTAACATGAAGTGGTCAAAAGCCAATAGAAACTGGGGTGTAAAAATCCAAGGGCACTACAAAGTCGCACTTCCGGCACTTGAGCACCTCAATCATGTTCTGAATGTCGTGCGGGTTTTATCCCGCCTTGTAGCGCATCAATGCCCAGTCAAACGGCTGACTTTCGGATATTCCTCGGTGGGAGTGACAGTCCCATGTCCTGATCGATCTTGATTTGGATTTCATCCGGTGTCGCGGTCGTGCGAATATGGATGGTCGTGTTATCCGGGCCGGCACAACTGGTCGTTGTCAGCGGCAAGGTCTTTTGTTTGACCTGTGGACCATGTTGTTGGTTCTCGACCAGTCGATAGGTGATCCGATGTGAACCGTCTTTGGTGGTTCCTATTTTGATCGCTCTAATAAACATGTGGGAGATTGAGTGTGGGCATGGAGTGGTTTAAAGGCCCCTAAAATGAGGCGCGTGGTACCACTTGAGATAAATGAGCGGAATCGCAAAAACGTAACTGGCGTTCAAACAACAATATTTGTAAAATGAGGGTATGGAAAAAAGTTGAAATTAACCTTATTTTTCTTTTTGGAGAGAAAATGTTAAAGATGGGCTAGTGTCACGCTCGCAAGGAGGTTCAAAGGGTGAGTGCGTGATGATTTCTAGGGGAGGAGCGTCATTTCTGTATCGTGAGTCAAAACAGCCCACAAATCAGTGATTTTTGAAACATTTTTGGACACCTCAGAGAGTTAAGGTTTTTGGTAACACTCGAACCTGTTTTACTCAAAGCTGTCTAGGTA
>MPNP01000087.1 GCA_002239085.1 Rhodobacteraceae bacterium bin131
AGACCATCAGTTCGGGTCGGATGCCGGAGAAGAATAAGTTATCCCTGAAGCACTGGCTCTCGCAGGAACTTGCGGCGGTTGTACGAAAGCAACCGGATTTAACCGTTGTGACCATTGCGGATGGTGCGCCCGATAATTGGTCGTATCTCAGTCATTTATCCTCGGATGCGGAAGTTCTCGATTTTTTTCATGCCTGTACACATTTGTCGAAGGCCTCTGAATATGCACATGCGAAGGAGCGCTGGTATCACAACAATCGGCATATCCTGCGGAATAAAGAGACTGGTGTCACACGCGTCATTGGAGCCATTCGTGGTCTGCGAGACCGAGCCAAGACGGCGACGGCAAGAAAAGAACTCACTGTGATTCTGACATACTTTCGGACGCACCGTCACCGGATGAATTATGCGGTGTTGAAAGCGAAGGGGTTACCAATCGGTTCGGGCATCGTTGAGGCGACGAACCGGACCCCTATCGGGGAGCGGATGAAGCGTTCCGGCATGCACTGGGGAATGGAAGGGGGTCAAGCGGTTTTGAATTTCCGTTCACTGAGGAAATCCAAGCGTTTTGAACAGGCTTGGAAATGGATTGTGAAGGAGATTGATACCCGAGACCCAGACAATGATAACTGGAGACAATATTATGAGAAAAAAGGCAGCCTGAATTGATTGAAATGTCGCAATCTGAGAATCGCACCCGGATAGTCAGTGAACTTCAAAAGTGGATAGAACAAGCTGTTCAGTCTTCAGGTCTGAGTGTGATTGAGCTCTTCAACCGGCCTAGTATCACAACACCGTTGAAGTGATGTGATACTAGCACTCAAAAATATCCTTAAATTCTATCTTTATGACAAAGCATTCTGTAGTGTTCCCCTAGCGCTGTAAGTTTACATGATTTGCTTTTCATTGCGGCATGCCACATGTGAGGTGCTTCAACTGGTATTAGTAAATTTAGACGATTGTATTTTTGAAGAATGGAAAATATTCTTGTGTTCTTTTCTATTGGTTTAGGCATTCCCTCATCTCGACCTTTCATTTCTGGTTCAAAAGTTGGGTCCAATTTGAAAGAAAAATCAGGAGTGGGAAAAAAGGATGAAATCTTTTTTAAGTCCTCTATATCAATTGCCGGTTTTGTTTTTCTTAATGAAACAAACTGCTTGACGTTGGTTTTAAAAACTGGTCGCTGTTCCCATGCTCCAAGTGATTGATCTATATGTGCATAAATACTCCCGATAGAAATATCACCTGTTAGGTTGGCAGCACTACCATTTAATGCGTCAACTAAAAGAGACGTGAAGACTCCTTGTCCATTCTCTTCTGCTGCATATTGGTTTTCAGTTGAAGCAGTTAGAAAAGTAACACCTTCTGATAAAGATGCTAAATGTTGGTTTTCAATTGAATTTCCAGCTATTCCTGAATGGCAACTATCAAGAATTATAATTTTGTTATTCGATTTGGATTCATTCGCAAATTTTAGAATTTCTGATAGTGGAATCCCCTCATCCCCCCTCTTAGCATCAGAAGTAAGTAAATATCCTCCTGTTACTTCAATATGTCCATGACCGGCAAAATAGAATAATGCAATTTCACCATCAGCTTTAAACAGTTCTTCTATTTGGTCTTTTAATTTACTGCGGCAAATTTTTTGTTCTGGTTGTGAGCCCAACAACAATTTGCACTCAAAGTTTTTTGAACCATCCTGATTCCTACTCAAGACTGATTCTACAGATGAAGCATCATTATTACAACCAAAAAGTTGAGGAAAATGATCATAGCAATTTATCCCAACCAATAAGGCTTTTCTCATAATCATGTCCCTTATAAACTATTGATGAAATGCTTAATTGCATCCCAACTCCAATCCACTGTTTTGACCCCATTAATTTTCGTACAATCATCTTTGCTACACCAAATTCCTAAAATGTTCTTATCTTCTGATTTAGCGCATTCAATTTCCCATTTCTGCCCAAGGGAAGTAAGTGAATTTTTGCTAACTAATGCAATGACCCCATCAGATCGACGTATTCGTGTTATTACTTTATTTTTCCAGTCAGTTTCGTAAGCAGTTTTAACTGACATATCTATATATTCAAACGGTGAGTTTGTATATAACGATTGACCTTTTAATAAATTTCTATATGTTTCATCTTCAATCGCAAAAGCGACAAATACAGTCTTTTTATAATTCATTATTTTTCTTTCTCTTGATAAAATTTGGTTTGGATGTTCATAGCAAATCAAGCAAACCACTATACAAAAATAATTTTGCCATATCTAAGTTAACATAATTCCACCTTTTGGATATTCAAGTAGTTTGTGGTGGTTTCAGGCATTCCCACTAAATTATTAAATTGATATCTTAGCCCATCTTTAACATTAAGTGCTCAAAAGCCAATAGAAATGGGGTGTTAAAATTCAAGGGGCACTACTAAGTGGCACTCCCGGCACTTGAGTCCCTCAATAATGTTCTGAGTGTCATGTGGGTTTCATCCCGCCTTGTACCGCATCAATTTCCGGTCAATCTACTGACTGTGCGTCCATTTACGAGCGGTGGTGATAGTCCCATGTCCTGATCGATCTTGGTTTGGATTTCATCCGGTGTCGCGGTCGTGCGAACATGGAGGGTTGCGTTATCCGAACAGGCAAAACGTGTCGTTGCCCGCGGCAAGGTCATTGGCTTGACCGATTGACCATGCCGTGAGTTCTCGACCAGTCGCTTGGTTATGAGTGATGAACCGTCATTAGTGGTTCCTGTTTTGGTTGCTCTGATCAACATGCTGGAGATTGAGTGTTGGTGTGTGGCGGGTTCACCCCTCTAAAATAGAAGGGTTGGCACTACTTGAGAGATTTTAGAGGACCCTCGGACACTAGGTAGATAACCCAACCCACCCTGATAAAACTATGCCGAAAGGCTTCACAAACGGGCTTCTAGGTCTTATCCCACCCGTCATAGTGGGCAAAGAGACTCTAGCCATAAGGTTTCACCTCCTTTCCGACCAAAACCCCTCCCGGGGTTTTATCAAAGGCGGAATGCCTTCAATTATCAGGGTAAGTTGGCTTGTATAGGATTTATATGAGGGGTTCAACCTGTTATCTACCTTTGTATGTAAGTCCCTTAATTAATCTGCAGTGGGCGTGGTAAAGTCTCTGTAGATAAAATTATTAAAATGAGTAACAGGGTACTTCGGTTCCCCGTTATTTTATTAAAATATACTAACCCCAATATTCTCTAACAATTAGACGATCACCTACAGTAATCCAAATTCCCAATCAGAACTTCACGCCACAAAGTTCTAAGTTAGGTTCTAAATGATCAGAAAGTCCGATTAGATCGACTTCAATATCTGTATATAAGTTTTCTGTGGAAACACGAAGTAGAAGTCGATTTTTTGACAACATGTTCTTAATAAAGTTAAGGGTTTCATCGGTTTTGACCACTCCCTTGGATTTATGTACAAACATTGCCATTTCTCCGCCTGGGATTATGTCCATTATCATTCTCTCAGCAGGCTCTTTATCAAACCTATATTGAACACTATTATCATTGATTCTTTCTTCATCGGGGACTCTAAATCCAACCACAGTTACATCTTCATGACATAATATTCTTACGGAATCCAATACGGAATTTGGGTAATAATAAATAAATAAGCTTTTCTCATCAGACATTGCATCAGTCATTATTTCGGATGCCCAATCAGCATATATTGGAGAGCTTACAAGAAGAAATGCTAGGAAACAAGCCATGGATTTTTTCATAATAACCATCAAAATAATCTAAATAATTGAACTACTAATATAAAGCGAGAGTCAAACATGAAAAACAAAAAACAAAATGATTGAGAAAACACCAATCAAATTACCCAACAATAAATACCAACTATCAGCAAGAGAAATGATTGAGAAAATACATATACCAACTACCCCAGATGAACTAGCTGGGATGTTGGTTAAGGATTACGAAATTGAATATGAAGATGATTAGAAATTTTGGGAAAAATGTTACCTATGTATATAATTACCTTTTGTAACTACTCAGGTAGTATTAGTAACAGATTAGTAAAGCCTCATCGGCTGAACAAGGATCTTGTGGAGGACCGGTATTGTAAGTTTCAGGAGCGGGTGCATCGAAAGCAAACCGTACATCATTTCATCTGGATTGGTTCCCAAGACATCCAGTGCGTTCAACCTTCGTTTGCGGGTGATCTATAACACACTGCGTCAAACCGCGAAGTCTCGTACTCCAGCTTCGGTTCGAAAACGCTCCGATATCTTCTGTTTAAGTTTCAAATGGCAGAGATCGCGCTCAGCCAGATTATTGGTGGCCGGGACAAGCGGGTTATGGAGACACCGCAGAGTGTCATCACGATGATGGTCGAAGCGGCGGGCCAAGTTATGAACGGGTCGCCGGCGTGGTCGCCTCAACCCTTTTTGGACAAGAGGTCAAGATGATTATGGTCACGAAGACCCGCTTTTACAATGCGGTCACAGCGTGTTTCTATCGGCGCTATGATCGTGGCCGATAGAGGAGAACACCGTTGGTCCAAACGGATGATTCTATAGAGCAGAGCAGCCATCGTCTTGGCCCATGTTGCATCGCTCTCGGCCAATCCCTTACATTCGCGCACACGATGAGCCAAACAGCATGGTGAGCATCGGGTTGATGACACCGATATGAAGGCCAATGGTCATGGACCGCAATGCGTGGGGCGAACGACTGCATCATCGTGGGAATGGTTCCTTGGGACAGCCGAGCATCGGTTATGGTGGCAATAACGTGGCTGATGTGCCGCCGAGGAATCAGTTGTGCAATCCCACGATACACCACGAGTTCTTTCAGACGCGAACCATACGGAACGGGTGGGGTGACGTCAGCCTATCAAGCGGCTTAGGAGAGACGTTTCATATGTTCTGAAAATAATCACTGCTCAACTTTTATTTGACAATTGGTATTAGTATAAAAATGTCAAACTAAATCATCAACAGGAATTACTTGATTATGCATATTCAAAATTTAATCCGATTAAATCCAAATGCCTTTGTTTGAGGGACTTTTGTAAATCAATAGCTTCACTAATTTTTTCAATAATAGCATTTTGTTGTGATATTGAATAATTCGGTATTTGTATCTTTTTAAGTGAAGAGGCAGAAATTCCCGGATAACCTAAATCATAAGTAATATCTTCGATATCAAAGGTAAGAAAAAAATAGAACAGACAATATGGGTGAATGCGATCATCTTTTGGTTCAATACCCGTTAGAGTACTTGTTGCATAAGAATTTATTCCAAGTAAGGACCGATGGTTTTTAAGTGATGCTTTACCAGTTGTTGGAATTAGCGTAGTGTTTTTTGGAAATAAATAAGGTTTTTTCATTTTAACAGCTTTAGCTGTTATTTTGTATTTACTTTCCGTCAGGAAATAATCTATATGGCGTTTCGCAAGGTCAGCAACCATCATTATGGGATGGATACCATTATTGACATCTCCAAGTTTTGTCTTCGGACTTATTTTACCTGTGCCAGAGGTTATTTTTGCAACATCGCCCAATTCTAAATTATCTGCTCCTTTCTTGACATAAAATATTTTCTTGAAGTTGAAATTATCAAAATCGTCATTTTGGTACTCTTCATTAACCTGGTCATCAATTATCTTATCTAGGTCATTCTCTCCTGGAATAGGAATTCTATAGCCATCTTGGCTAAAACCATCATTTTTAACACGATTATAAATATATGAAGTCGTTTTTAATTGTGCCCGTCTAATAAAAAGGACGGCAGTTTGAGTTTCTGTATAGGGCTGAAAGCATTTTGGTGATAGCTCTACTACTCGTTCAAGTTTCCATTTATCCAAAATATATTTTCGTTCTTTAACTAGCTCATCTTTATACAAAAATCCTACTGGAACAATGATGGCTGCTCTTGCTGTTTCGTTTGTTTTTAGACTTTCAAGACAATGTTGGACAGCAATACTATTACCATTATTGGCATTTGTCGGGATTATCGGATAACCAGCATAAAATTCTGTCTTCTGCGAAAAGGGTATGTTTGTAATAACAATATCATATTTTTGTTTTGTTTCACCTAATAGTTCAAAAGAATCTCCACGTTCAATATTTGAATGCCCGTCGCCAAACATAATCATATTCATCATGGCAATTCTAGCAACATCACTTAAGTCTCTTCCATACAAGGTTTCCGACTTAAGTAATTGTTTATCTTTTGGGTCGGATATTCTTTGGTTAAGATATCTAAAACATTCAATGAGCATTCCGCCAGTTCCACAAAAAGGGTCATAAATGGTTTCACCAATTTGGGGGTCTAGTAGCTGAACAATATGCCTGACAATATGTCGAGGTGTAAAATATTGTCCTAAATCATTTTTGGCTCCTCGGGTATAAGAATGGATAAAATGTTCGAAAGCCATACCTTTAATGTCATCATTGACGGAAGATAAATGAAAAGACGACAGTATCTCAACGAGTCTTTCCATGTTTTTGGGACTAGTTATTTTTGTTTGTTTAAATAGAGGGCCATACTCATTTTTGAGTTCCTTCAGCTTAGATTTAACTGAACTCAGTAATTCATTCCCTTGTTTCGTTTCAATATCATTCCAAGAAAATCCCGAGGATTCCTTACCCCCCCCCCACCTCCATAACCAACTTTATAAACATCAAATTAGCGAATTCAGAAAACCTTTCTATACCTGCTGAAAAACCTTCTTGATTTAAAATGCTGTTTGCCTTCTTAAACTTGTTTAGCAATTCAACTTTTCCTATTGGAACTTCTTTAGAAAAACTACTGAAATTATTATCTGGAATAAATCTCCTCACTAATTCAGGGCTGAATAATTCATCAACCTCTCGTCCATTAATAAATAATGGTTCATTACGCTCTAAGTGCCATGTTTTTACCCTCCACCCATCAGAAGCAATAACAATTGGAGCATTTATTTTTTTTGCGTACTTATCAATTCCATCTCTCAAAGCATCGGACATTGATTTGCCAGGTTTTTTGGCCTCAATGACGACTGATGCTTTATTTGAATCATTATAAGCATAAAGCACATAATCAGGTCTTAACGAACCTAATTTATTATTTTGTTCAGGTGTTCGGGCTTGTTGCTTGTAAACATTTCGATTGAATTTCCTCGGGTCAATTTCCCAACCGCAAGCCGTCAACTGTAAGTTGATTGCAACTTCTGCTTCGCTTTCAGTAATTTTCATAATCTTATGCTATTCCTACTTCGTTGTCCTAATCAGGGTTGTAAAGGTCAATCGTTTCCCAACCATCAAACCTACTGTATCACCTATAATGTTAATCGTGTATAACTTACGACTATTATGACGAGAACAGAACTCATTTGCAATACAATATATTTATGTGCTTGGAGCTAAAATGATGGAAAGTTCAATAATAACCCTTTTTCAATAACGAACAGAAGGATTCCAAACCGTTAATATATGCAATTCCATTTACATATTTGCTTACAAAATGTTCAACTCCCATAAGACTCCCCTGATTCTTGACTTCAGACATTGTGCAAGATGGTCTCTACCAAAACTAACTTTACCCATTATCCCTAAAGGGTCGTGGTGCAAACGCCGGCAACCAAGTCATAATTTGGTCCTCCGCTTCTATCATCATCGTGAGGATACTCTACAGTGTCTCCATAACCCCCTTGTCCCCGCTACCAATAATCTGGATGAGCGAGATCTACGCCCTTTGAAACTCAAGCAGAAAATCTCGGGAAGCTTTTAAACCGCAGCCTGAGCACGAGACTTTGCGGTTCGACGCAATGTGTGAGAGAACACCCGCAAACACAGGTTGAACGCACTTGATATCGTGGGAACCAATCCGGGTGAACTGATGGTACAGTTTGCTTCCGAGGCACCCACTCCTGACACTTAAAATACCAGCCCTCCACAAGATACCTTGTTCAGCCGATGATGCTTCACTAATCCGTCACTGATACTACCTGAGTAGTTACTCCAGGAGAATGATTCTCGTAAACCCGCCAAGGAGAGCAAGGGAAACCAGTAGGGTCAGGATGTTCTAATTGAGAAGCCGGGGATTCATGCGGGTTATTACCCTGATCCTTCAGGTGGTGCAAAGGTTCCCGTCAGCAGCTCACAGAGATTGCCGATGTCAACCAGGGCCGTACGCTGGTACTTGGTCTGGCGTATTTCAGCTGCCTGTACCGGATCGGTTTTACTGAAAGCAATAAGTGTTGCCTGACCCTGATCAGCGAACTAAATTAAAATATTGGGTTATTTATCAGTTCTGGCAATATTTTGCGCCTGGTTCGCTTTTCGTCATAATAAATAGTTATTTTGGCCCTGATTGTGTGACTCAAAAGTGCTCTTTTTGGCACCAATTACCACCATTGTTCCCCGTGGACATACTTTCACCCCCTCCTCCCGACTGAACAGGAACCGTGCCATGACGCATTGAATGGAGGTGGGGTGTGGATTGCGACTTTGACCGTCTTCACGATGTGGTCAATCGTCATGAGTCTGTTCGTGCGTTTCTTGGGCATTCTAACAACTAGGATAAAACCGTTATTCCTTCCAGTCGGTGATTGATAATGTCACCCTGTTGTCGCCCGGTTTATTGGACGCGGTGAATCAGCTGATTGTTGAGTGTGGTCACAAAGTATCCCACAAAGCGCCTGACGAAACATTGCAAGGGCGGCGTGATTCCTTTGTCGTTGAAACGGATGTACACAATCCGACGGATGTCAATCTGTTATGGGATGCGATGCGTTGTCTTCTGTGTATGATAAATTGATAGGACTTAACCCCATATAATATACCCAAAAAAAGCCCGTTCCGTCAGGACAGGAGAGGTGTATGTGTATGGATTGCGACGGAGACTAAATGTGGTCAGTGGTGGGGAAAAGAGTGAAAAAAGACTGCCAAAAGAGGGCCAAAAAGCTGTTTATTAGTCCGCCAAAGTGAAAGGGAAATCAAAGATTGCCAGAGCTGATAAAATATCCTAGTTGCTTAATTTTGGTCGCAGATTAGGGAAAATATTTACTGCTTGACTTTTTTTTGACGATTGGTATTAGTTTAAAAATGTTAAACTAAAATATCAACAGGAATCTAACAAGTAAAAGGGCTATTTTGACTACCTGAGTAGTTACGTTCTAGTGAGAAAAAGTGCTATAACACCAACTCAGAAATTATTCCGTGCCGTTCCGAATAGAGATGGAATGATAAAAAGTTACAAAGATGGGAATGTCTGGTTCCATTCACATAAGTGGTTTCGAAAAATAGAAGGCGGAGATAAAATGAACCGCAATATCTCTGATGAATATCTTCGGTACCCTGCATTTTTCATGAGTTTTAGTGAAACTGTTGAAGGAGCCCGATCTTTTGACCGCGGTAGCGAAAGTCATACGTTACTTGAAGTCCAAAATCCTATTAAGCTGCGCGACGAGATTAGGAATATACTGCTTAATCACAAATTTGTAAAGATTAATTGGATCAAAATGGAATACGGGAAGACTATTGAAGTTGATCATGAACTTACTCCAAGTGAAGCATCTGAACGTAAATACCGTCAAAAACCAGAAAAGTACAGAATAGAGTGTGAGTGGAGGCTACAGATATTATTTCGTCAGTCGTTTAGAACAATAAATGACACTCTAAAGTTTCGGTGGGGACGGGATTTCGGGAATCTGTTTGAAATTTCAAGAGAAAATTTCAAGTGAACAGTAACATGTTGCCTGATTCCATTTCAGAATAGTATCCACTTGACGGTTATGAACTTTCCTCTCATAACTTTTCAAATGGGATGAATAGGAACAAGGAGGTATAGATACTGTTATGGTTTCAATAATAGGCATCCTCATTTTTTCCTCAGATGAACAGATGGTTCTAACCATAAGGCTTTTTGGACACTTTAGGTTATTGAGAGTCCCGGTTGCAAGCTTGCTAGGTAACAGTAGTTCCTACAAACTTTCATCAATTGACATAGTATTTGTTTATTGTTGCTTCCTGGATAGATAGAGATAAAAACTAATCAAAGGGCTTTATACTCCAATTGTTATTGCTAATTTTCGAAACTTGCATGGAATGATTGGAATTACTGATTGTTTAATTTCAATGCCTCAAGCCGAAAAAATACTAGGAATTGTGGGTAATTATTATAAAGGGTGCTTTAAGATTTAATTGATGCTCCCTTCCAACCTTGGTTAATGATAAGTTATATTCAAAATATAAACTGAATTGTGGAGTTTTTATTATGTCAAATTCATTTATTGTAGGTGATATTGTCGAATCGAAAGATGGTGGTCCTGAAATGCATGTATTGGATATTAAACGTGTAGGATCAAAAGAATTAATTAGTTGTGGTTGGTTTGATGAATCACTTAATAGACAAATCCATATTGCCACACCAGAAACTTTAGTCCTAGTGAGAAAAAGTATTATAACGCCAACCCAGAAACTGTTCCGAGCTGTTACAAAGAAAGATGGTGTTGCAAAAAGTTATCTTCAAGGGAATCTCTGGTTCCGTTCTCATAAGTGGTTCCGAGAACTAGAAGGAGAAGATAATCTTGAAGGAGTCGGAACTCATAGGGTTCGTGGCACGAGTGGGATGAACCGCGATGCCTTTGATGAATATC
>MPNP01000088.1 GCA_002239085.1 Rhodobacteraceae bacterium bin131
AGTGTATGCCTCCCATGACTAATAGAGAGGAAAACTAATGACGGAACAGAATTTGCCAAAAGCTGTTGAAGGAACACCACAACCAGCAAAAACACCTGTTGGTTGGGGATGGTTAAAGGGTAATGCCCCTATAATTGTTGTTGTATTAACTGGCCTAGTAAATTTAATAGTAACTCTCGTGGGAGTAACTTGGTTTTTAAGTTCACAAATTAGCGACTTACGGATAGAAACAATTGAGAGGGATAGCCTGTCAAGGCAAGAAACAAATGACAGGATAAGCAGCTTAGAGGTAAAAATAAATGACAGGATAAGCAACTTAGAGTTGCAAATGAATGAGAATTTTCGTATCCAAGCCGAAATGTTCAATCAACAATTGACCGGAATAAAAATAGAATTGGGAAAATTGAATGTAAAAGTGGATAATCTTGATGTCAGAATGGGTAATCTTGAAGATAGAATGGATAATCTTGAAGATAGAATGGCTAGTCTTGAAGATAGAATGACTAATCTTGAAGCGAGAGTGACAAATATCCAAGTGGATGTCGCTAAGATTGAAGCGAGAGTGATAAGTATTGAAGCAGATGTCGCTGCTATAAAATTAGATTTGGAAACATTGGGAGAAAAAACGACTGATATCGAAGTAAGAGTTGCTGATATCGAAGTAAGAGTGTTAAAAATCGAAGCAGATGTCGCTGCTATAAAAGATACTATTGCTCCTATCTTTGAAAATACAAACACTTCAGCAGTATATTTCACACCGTGGTAATTGGTCCCTTTCCACTTCACATAGGGAATTAGGAATTACTGTTTGCTACAGTATATCATTCAAAGTTAAAAAGGATGTGGAGCACTTCATCACCGCATCAATGATGAGGACAGAAAATGAGCTTTCAGGCTACCATTTCTGTTGAAAGTGATAATAGGAAACTGAGACCTGATGACCAAACTTCAAACCATCTTATCCCTTTTATCTTCCGGCAATTAATCGCTGGAGTTTCTACAAATTTGGGTGTTCACTAAATCTTTGTGCACTAAATCTTTACCCTTCTTTCGTTTAATTTCTCCGACTCTTTCTCAATTCTCGGCAGCGGTTCACACTCTTCTATTGTCAACGATTATACTTACAACTACGCATCCTGATTCATGACAAATCTGTCTCACTACTGCCGCTTGGATTTTCAGCTGCGTTGACAATAACATCCAATAATTAGGGTGGGTGGGAATCTCATTTTGCGACATTATAGTCATCAGACAACTTTTTCTCATAATACTCACTCTAGTTGACAATGTCCGGGTCCCGGTTATCAATTTCCACTATTATGCCGATATCGGCATAAAAGTGGAAAACTTAGCTCGACGCTGAAACGTATTGTTCGGTAAAGGAATCTGAGAAAATGAAAATACGAACATTTGCTAATAATCAGGTATTTTCGGGCGAACACTATCTAGAAAGATACCTCCATATTGTCAACGAAAAACTAGAAAAAATAATTAAGGGGTATTTATATTACCTGAGTAGTTACAACGAAACAAAAATAAATGTCATAAGAGTTCTGTTGAAAAATTGCGATAAATGACCATAGTGAATAGTGAGTGAATAAAGAAACCTAAAGCTTTTGTGAATATGTCCAAATTTGAGGTAATTGTTGTTGGTGGTGGCCATGCGGGTTGCGAAGCGGCTTTTGCCTCTGCGCGATCAGGAGCAAAGACGGCCTTAATCACCCTTAAGCTCGAAGGTATCGGACAAATGTCGTGTAACCCAGCCATTGGTGGACTAGGAAAAGGACATTTGGTTCGTGAAATCGATGCCATGGGGGGCATCATGGGAACGACTGCGGATAAGGCCGGAATTCAGTTCCGATTACTCAATCGTAGTAAAGGGCCAGCAGTGCGGGGTCCTCGTGCTCAAATGGACCGTTCACTCTACAGTCACTTTATGCAAAAAAAAGTGAGAGCAACACCCAATCTTCAAGTGATTGTCGGTGAGGTCGTTGATTTGAATATGACTCATGGTGAGGTCAAGGGCGTTGTTTTAGCTGATGATTCAGTGGTTTCGGCTCAGGCAGTTGTTTTAACAACGGGTACATTTTTGCGGGGGGTAATCCGACTTGGTGATAAAGCCATACCCGCCGGCAGAATCGGCGACCCGGCAGCGGTCAGACTCGCTCAACGGCTCGCGCATTTAGAATTACCACTTGGACGCTTGAAAACAGGCACCCCGCCAAGACTTAATGGTCAGACCATCAACTGGGATGCCTTGATTGAACAACCTGGCGATAAAAAGCCGGTTATGTTTTCGTTTTTGTCTCAGCAACCTGAAGCAGAGCAAATTGCATGTGCCATCACTCATACCAATGCAAAGACGCACGAAATCATTCACAATAACTTAACTCAATCAGCAATATATGGCGGGCATTTTGATAGTTCTGGACCCCGCTATTGCCCGTCAATTGAAGATAAGGTTGTGCGGTTTCCTGACCGGACTTCTCATCAGGTTTTTCTAGAACCAGAGGGTCTAACAACTCATGTTGTTTATCCTAATGGTATTTCAACCTCACTCCCTGAGGATATTCAAACGGAATATGTTCGCTCCATCAGAGGCTTAGAGAGAGTGGAAATCACTCAGTTTGGGTACGCGATAGAGTATGATTATGTTGACCCACGCGCCCTCACTTATTCCTTGCAAACAAAAGCAATGAAAGGGTTATTTCTAGCGGGACAAATCAATGGAACGACTGGATATGAAGAGGCCGCTGGACAGGGTTTGGTCGCCGGGATTAATGCCGCGAGATTATCACAACACCAAGACCCAATCAATTTCTCAAGATCAGAATCATACATAGGGGTCATGGTTGATGATTTAATTACCAAAGGCGTAACTGAACCGTACAGGATGTTTACTTCAAGGGCTGAGTTTCGCTTGTCCTTAAGAGCCGACAATGCCGACCAACGCTTGACTCCGAAAGCTATAGAACTCGGTCTCGTTTCAGAAATAAGAAGACGAGTTTTTGAGGCCAAAGAAGCTAAACTGTCAGCTGCCAAAAGCTTACTTAGGGAACGAAGAATCTTTCCAATGGAAGCAAAAGGCCATGGGATAAAGCTCAGTATGGATGGAGTTCAAAGGACAGGATTGGATTTGTTATCTTATGCAGAAGTAAATGTGCAACAGCTTCAAAACATTTGGCCTGAACTCGGTCAAATAGATCCCGAAATTGCTGAACAAATCGAAAACGAAACGGTATATTCCCGCTATCTTGATCGCCAAGAAAAAGAAGCTGCAACAATTAAACGCGATGAGAAGTACCGCCTGCCCCAAAATCTGAACTATTCCGAGATGCAAGGTTTATCAGGGGAGCTGAGAGCTAAACTCAACACAATTAAACCGCAAACCTTGGGTCAAGCGGGAAGAATTGAAGGTATGACACCGTCGGCATTGGCTTACATACTCGCAACTGTTCAACGGGGTCAGGTAGCCTCATAACTTGAATGGTTTTGTGATTGACCATTCTTTAAATCCCATTCTAGCTCATTGGGATGAGTCTCATCCCGATTTGTTTTTTGGCCACGAAAATTCAAGTAACTCCAAGTCTTTATTAGAAGAAAATCTCTGCCGAAAAACATTTAATCGGTTGCGTCAATTCCACGACCTATTAGTCAAGTGGAACCAAAAAAAGCAGCTCGTCGCTCATTCCACCCTGAGCTCCATTTGGTCAAGGCATATTCTTGATTCAGTCCAGCTGTTCAGATTCAGACCACATCATCCCTACCGTTGGGTTGATATTGGTACGGGTGGTGGGTTTCCCGGACTAGTTCTAGCCATTTTGGCAAATCAATTAAATGAACAGGACGAATTTTTCTTCATAGAGGCAAATCGTTTTAAAGCAGAATTCTTAAAACAGGCTGTTCGCCAGCTTGACATCAATGCCATTGTTTATCACAGCCGAATAGAGCAACTTAAATCACTTAATGCGGATGTTATCTCGGCACGAGCGGTCGTTAACCTCCCACAACTACTCACATGGACATATTGCCATCTTAATCAAGATGGTTATGGATTGTTTCCTAAAGGCTGCTCCGTTGGGGATGAAATTAAACAGGCAAGAATGAATTGGGACTTTGAAGAGAATGAATTCAAAAGTTGGACTCACTCAGCCGGTCGGGTCGTACGAATTAGTTGTTTAGAAACCAAACCAGACGCCAACTGACCACAATCTTGCTCTATACACTAAATGCTCTCTTAACAGCCGCTTCAATGCGGTGAACTAACGCCATGTTTTGACCTCTGACAACAACATTGGAACCTAATATACCCTCTTCAAAAAACGGATATGAGCCAATTGAAACCTCAGGGTTTTCATGAGCAATGATTGCTAATTTGGAAGCAAGTTCACCTTCGGGGCGGAAAACCTTAATGGTTGCTGAAGTCAGACTTTGACCGTGGGGTAAATCATCAATGACATTACCGACCATGGCTCGGAATATACGCGGAACTCCGGCAAAGACATACACATTTTCAATGATAAATCCGGGTGCACCTGATACAGGGTTATCAACGAGTTGTGAGCCACAGGGCATCCGCGCCATTCGCAAACGTGCCTCATTGAGTTCAAGTCCTTGCTTGTGTGCTCTTTCTTGTATGATCTGTTTCGCTGTTTGATTGACTTCAAGTTGTAAATCAAAAGCCTTGGCTATAGCATCAGCTGTTATATCGTCATGAGTTGGGCCGATCCCACCACTCGTAAACACGATGTCACATTCGCTGCGGAGAATATTGAGGCTTGTCACAATGGCTTGGGTGTTATCGGGAACGATTCTTACTTCTTTAAAAGTAATCCCAATAGCATTTAATTCTTTGGCTAGAAAATTAATATTAGCATCCTGAGTGCGCCCTGACAGAATTTCATCACCGATGACAATCAAGGACGCTGTGGGATTAATATTATTCATGGATCGATCGCCTTTCATATATTAAGGAAGCCATGCGATATAGCGCATGTAATTTACTGCCAATTAAGAACAAAACAATAGTCACTTTACGACTCCTAAAGAACACAGCAACAATAGTGAATTTGCACCTCTTCGTTTATATCGCTAGAACGGCCACCTAGATTATAATGGTGAGGTCATTTCTTTTACTATTATTTTATTCCCGTGTGTAATCTTTATTCTAATACCGCCACAGTCAGCGAATTACGCCAGAGCTTTCAAATTAGTTCAACGCATGATCATTTGGGAAACTATCCCCCACTAGAGGCAATTTATCCAAGGAACTTAGCTCCGGTTATTAAACCGTATTCAAGTGATGAACGTCAAATAAGCATGATGAGTTGGGGCTTTCTTACACCCGCATTTTCAAAACGAGATGGCAAACCGATCAAACCCCAAGTTTGGAATAATGCCCGAGACGATAAATTGAATCAGGCGACCCTATGGCGTGAAAGTTTTTTACATAATCGGTGTTTAATTCCTGCTACAAGCTATTGTGAAACTAAAGGACGAAAACCTGCTGAGTATTATTGGTTTGGTGTCCGCGAAGAAAACAACACGTTAAATGATATTCACCTGTTTGCAATCGCTGGATTATGGCGTCTTGAAGACTCAAATAAGCATGGAGAGTCAGCAAGAGGGGAACATTTCACAATGGTTACAACCCAAGGAAATGATCTCGTAAAACCCATCCATGCCAAAGGGAGAATGCCAGCGATACTTGATCCTAAAGATTATGAGAGGTGGTTGTTTGGTTCAATTCAAGACGCATTAGAGCTTCTTAAACCTTACCCTCAGGAACGAATGAAAATACTTAAACATGGATTGAATGAAAAAAGTAATCCACGGCGACCAATTGAAAGTGACTATTTGTAGCACGACATACTTGCGGTCCTTGAACTGTTGTATTGAGTAATACTCATTTGTCGGAGTTAATGTAGTGATTATGAACTGACTCTTGGCAACGTCAAGCATGATTGTGACTGTAGGATGTTGCCGTCGGGTAAGTTTGGTTCCTACTCGTGTTGTTTTGGCCTGCTTTAACATGAACCTGTTCAACTATGCTCGTCGCGGATGATGGTTGGGACATCATGGTTGCGGGTGTACATGAAAGCGTTTCGCACCACCATCATTTTATTGTGTGCTTGCTTGGTGAAGCATGGCGACCGGTATATTCTGAAATTTGCAGCGACCGAAGGTAGGCACTTAGAGAGGTGATGGAAAACGCTGTACAGGCTTCAGGTCTGAGGGCGATTGAGCTCCCCAGTCACCTTGACTTAGCCCTATTTAATACATCACGAAAAAAGTCCGTTCAGTTAGGACAGAAGAGGTGTATGTGTATGGATTGCTGTGGGAGACTAAATGGTCTTTGGTGGAAAAAAGTTACAATTAGACTGGCAAAAGAGGATCAAAAGGCTGTTTTTTAATCTGAAAAGATAATAAGAAATAAAATATTACCAGAACTGATAATAAAACCTAATTATTTGATCTAGGTTGCCGATTAAGAAAAACTTTTGTATTGACATTATAATTAGAGTCATGGTAATACGTAATTTTATTACAATACGACATACATAAACTATGGAGGTTTTTATGTTTACAAAATACGCCGTGAGGCGTTCTCTTTTCGGTGCGCTGCTTGCAAGTATCCTTGCATTCGCACCTGCAAATGCGGAAAAGATTAATGTTGCCATTATTGGTGAAGCTGATACTTTCGATCCGATGATGAGTACCAAGGATGTTGTCTCGATCGTGACCCAACATTTTGTCGAAACGCTATATACGTTTGATTCAGGCTGGAATATCGCGCCGCTTTTGGCTAGTGACCTACCAACAATTTCCGATGATGGCAAGATCTACACCATTGGTATTCGCGATGGTGTGTCATTCCATGATGGGTCAACAATGGACGCAAATGACGTGGTCGCATCGCTTAATCGATGGGTCACTGTTGCATCCAGAGGAAAGGGCGTGGCGGACCGGATCGACTCAATTGAAGCTACAGGTGATTATGAAGTTACCATTACAATGAACGAATCCTATTCACCGCTCCTGTCTTTGTTAGCCTTTTCAAATTCGGCTGCAGTAGTTTATCCTGAGGAAATCATTGGCGATTCAATCGACACAATAGTGGGGACCGGCCCCTACAAGATTGCCGAACACGTTCCGGACCAGTACTTGCAATTGGTACGCTTTGAGGATTATTCATCGCGTAGCGAACCTTCGGACGGTTCAGCGGGTGCGCGCAACCAAACCCCTGAAGAAATCCGCTTTGTTCCCATACCGGATGCCAACACGCGAGTCGAGAGTCTTCTTGCTGGAGAAGTGCATTTCGCCGACGGTTTACCTGCCGAAAGCTTGGCTCGATTGGAATCCTCGGACACAACAGACCCCATCTTGCTGAAACCATTTGGCTGGCCCATCTTTGCGATTAACCACAAGGCTGGTCTTTTGACCGACAAGACCAAACGTCAGGCTTTGCAGGCCGCACTGCCTATCGACGACATGCTGTTCGCAGCTTTCGGTGATGACAATTTCTTTATTGTTGACGGGCCAATGTACCCTGAAGGATGGGTCTGGAGAAGCGATGCAGGTGCCGATATGTTCAATCAGAATGATCAGGCCAAGGCAGCAGAGTTGCTGCAGAGAGCAAACTATGATGGAACACCACTCAGAATCCTGACCTCGCGCCAGTACGAGTTCCACTTCAAGATGGCAGAGGTCGCCAAGGTAGCACTTGAGGCGGCAGGTTTTCAAGTCCAGATGGATGTGGTTGATTGGGCGACTTTGGGCCAACGGCGCAATGATCCAGCGCTTTGGGATATCTACATCACCCATTCTCCGTTTTTACCCGAGCCTGCTCTGACCAGCCTGTATTCCAAGACATCTCGCTTGGGATGGTCCAACCCTGATAAGGATGCGATTCTTGCGGAATTCACATCGGTAACTGACCCGACACAACGCAAAGAATTGTTTGCACAGTTACAGAATCAGGTTTTTGAAGATGTGGGTTTTATCAAGATCGGCGGTTTCAATGCATTGATGGGCGCAAAGAACGGGCTTGAAGGTGTTACGGCGACACCATGGCCATTTTTTTGGAACGTACAAGTAAACTGATACTCCTCTGAGGGTCGGCTAAGGCCGGCCCTCTTGTTGGCCCGGAGTTTCCCATGCGAAGCTATTTAATCCATCGTCTTATGGGAATGATGGTGGTTATCTTTCTTGTTCTGACGATTGCTTTTGTTATTGTTCGACTTGCGCCCGGTGACCCAGCCGCATTAATGCTTGGGCCAGAAGCAACGGCCGAGGATGCCGCTGAATTGCGTCAGCAACTCGGACTAGAACGGCCGATAATTGTCCAGTATTTTACATTCCTTGGAAATGCTTTGCGTGGAGATTTGGGAACATCAATCTTTTTCAAGCAGCCAGTGACCAAAGTGCTCCTTGGTAGGGCAGAACCAACAGTTTTTCTGTCTCTTTTTTCACTGGCAATTGCGTTGATCATCGCTGTTCCGATCGGAATTTATGCAGCCTATCGACGAGGATCTTTCCTTGACCAAGCTTCAATCAGCACAGCCATGCTCGCAGCATCGGTACCAAGCTTCTGGACGGGACTTATGCTGCAAAGATATTTTGCGACCGATCTCGGCTGGTTCCCAGCATCAGGCTACGGAGGCCCGGATACACATTTCTGGGAACGAATGCGGTACCTCTTGTTGCCATCAATTGTACTCGGCATCGTCAATTCCGCCCTCATTTTGCGTTTTACCCGTGCGTCAATGTTGGACATATTGGGTGAAGACTTCATCCGAACGGCACGGTCCAAAGGAATGGGTGAAACGCGCGTAGTGTTGCGCCACGCTCTTAAGAATGCAGCAATTCCGATCATTACTGTTATCGGTCTTACCTTTGCCTTGCTGGTGTCAGGTGCCGTGGTCACCGAACGTGTTTTTAACATCCCGGGAATGGGCAATCTTGTGGTCAGTGCCGTATTGCGCAGGGACTATCCGATCATCCAAGGAACGCTTATCGTTGTCGCATCACTCTACGTGCTGATTAATCTGCTGACAGATCTTGCTTATCTGTTTATTGATAAGCGGGTGAAATACTGATGCTAGCGACATCCTCAGCACCGATTGAGGCGAAGTTTCTCGACTTACTTTTTTCGCGTCGAACTGTCCTTGTTGCAATGATTGTCTTCTTGATTATAGCTGCACTTTGTATTTGTGCTCCTTGGGTAGCGCCGGGCGACCCTACCAAGATGAGCGTCCGCGCACGACTGACCGAACCAGGTGCACTCTATTGGCTTGGTGCTGACGCTTTTGGCCGGGATGTCGCTTCTCGTTTGCTTTATGCCGGACGTGTTTCGCTCGGCGTTGGTCTGGGTGTTGCGGTCCTCTCTTCCTTTGTCGGCATAGCAATCGGCCTATTCTCCGGCTATTTTAGACGCCTTGATGCACCGTTGTCGCGTCTTGTCGATGCCATGATGGCATTTCCCGACATTCTATTGGCAATTGCATTGGTAGCGATTCTCGGTGGGTCGGCGGTCAACGTTATCATTGCGCTGTCCATCGTCTATGCACCAAGAATTGCCCGGGTCGTTCGGGCCTCGACGCTCGTCTTGCGTGAACTCCCCTTTATTGAAGCTGCCAAAGCGTTGGGTGTATCGACATCGTCGATTCTGGTGCGCCATGTGCTGCCCAATATTTTGTCGCCGATCATTGTCCAGGCAACTTTCATCTTTGCTTATGCTATGCTGGCAGAGGCAGGTTTGAGCTTTCTGGGCGTGGGGGTTGATCCATCGACTCCAACATGGGGTATAATGATCAATGAAGGTCGGCAATATATTGATCAAGCGTTGTTCCTTATTCTCTTTCCAGGATTGGCCATCTCAATCTCGGTTTTGTCACTGCAACTAATCGGTGACGGACTGCGTGATGTTCTTGATCCTCGTCTGGCAAAGAATCTTTGATATGGCCTTCACGATAAGAAATTTCCGCCCAGTGGGTTTTGACGCTTCGCCATTGGAAATCCATGTCAATCACGATGGTTTGGTCACGGAAACGGCGCAGCCAAAAGCTGATGTGATTGATGCCAAAGGCGCATATCTATCGCCTGGATGGTGTGATCTGCATGTGCATGTCTGGCATGGCGGAACCGATATATCTGTTCGCGTCGCCGAAGCGGGCCGTCCAACGGGTGTGACGGCCATGGCGGATGCCGGTTCAGCGGGCGAGGCAGCTTTTCACGGACTGCGGGAGTATGTAATCGAAAAACATGCCGAGACCATCAAGGCCTTTCTCAACATTGGATCCATCGGGCTTGTTGCTTGCAACAGGGTCCCCGAGCTGCTTGATCGCAAATTTGTTGATGTTGACCGGACACTGGCAGTGGCCGAAGCCAATTCCGATGTCGTGTGCGGTATCAAAGTTCGTGCCTCTGGTGTTATTACGGGATCTTGGGGTATCGGGCCGGTCAGGATCGCTAAACGTGTGGCCGAAATTCTAAATATGCCCCTCATGGTTCATATCGGAGAACCGCTGCCGTTGATTGACGAGGTGTTTGATATCCTTGATCCAGGCGACATTATTACTCATTGTTTCAATGGGAAACG
>MPNP01000089.1 GCA_002239085.1 Rhodobacteraceae bacterium bin131
TTCTTTGTTCCTCTCCACACTAAATTTCAAATAGATTCTTAGTCTTGTTAAACCAAACCCTGAATAATGATATTCAAATTCTGTCCCAAAAGATGATTTGGAAGCTAATGGACTTGCGATGGGTAATGGAGATAGTTGGTGTCGTGAAGCAAGTTCACTTGGCAAAAAAATACCAAGTTGAAAGGATTAAGGGCACCTCTATTAATCTCCAAAATAATTAGCATGTTTTACTCTTGGAAAATTTTTGAAGAATTTCTTCCCCGAATGTCTCCACTCACTCCGAACATCTTCCCCAAAGGGTGAAAATTGACACTTTTTCATCATTTTCAGCACCACAGCACACACTTATCCCGACTTTGGGACAATACAGACATACGTCGCCCTTAGATGAGACCTCGGTTGGATGAGACCTCAGCTATCGTCTCCAAATCACAAGACCGCATAATATTTTAACACAAGTTCCGTAGCCCCACCCAACGCTGGGCCCGGACCTTCCCAACACAACGCTTCACCGGTTCCGGCAGGTCATTGTGCATTGAACCAAAAACGTGCTCTACTCGTGTGCGGGATAGAGAATACGCCTTGTTCAGCTGAACCTGACGGGCGTTCAAATTCTGGCCATGTTGCGCCTTAAAGACAATTTTTCTTACATTGAAGCAATTCAAGGCTTCATTTTTAACCCCTCTACAGTATCATCTTCAATCACAATACCGTTAGCTTCAATCACCCTTCGGCTAAGGTTTCCTTTACTATTCAAAATATTTACTAACAGTTCCAAAAAAGTGATTAGATTGAGTGTCGTAATCTTTTCTAACAAGATTCCGCTTTTTCTATAAGGAATAACAAATCGTCTAACTATAAGGTTGATTAATAATGAGCGATTTATTTTCAATAACGTCTGAAGATTGTAGCTTAATGTACAAAAAAATGCGTGACGAAGCTGAAACAGACTCGCTCGCAAATAAAGGGAGAAATCATTGCGAAAAGTTATGGAGGGTATATGAACCTTTTGCAGACACACACTTTAAATCAGAATTTTCTTCCCCAAACATAGAAAAACTACATGCACGCTGGTTTGAAATGTATCTGGCTGTAGCACTTATAGAAAAAGGATTGCCGGTATCTCGAGAACCCAGAGATAAAGGCCCAGATATACTATTAGAAAAGGAAGGCCGCCGCATTTGGATTGAAGCAACCATTGCAACTCGCGGAGACCCCCAATCACCAGATTACGTACCTAATCCGCCGAGTGGAATATGGACGGAAGTTAAATTGGAGAATTATGTGCTTCGGATTACTAACACTTTACGTGAAAAGGAAAAGAAGTTTAAAGAGTACATAGATAAAGGTATTGTAACACAGCACGATACGCTTGTCATTGCCATAAATATCAACCTCACAGATGGAGCTTATATCTATGATATTTTTGATAGAGCACTTTATTGTAAGGGGGATCTAGAAATAAAACTTAATAAATACACCAGAGAAATTATGGGAGTTGGTCACAAAACATTAATCAAAATTCCAAAGTACTCAGGGAAAAAAGTTGAACTAGGGTCCTTTATCAATGGAACCATGCCTTGTATTTCGTGTGTACTTGCTTTTTCAGGAAACCTATTAATGTATGGATCTAAGTTAGGTGATGACTGTGTAACTTACCCAAATTTAACAAGCGATAATAAATGGATACAGGGAAGTATCCCAATGGGTATTGATTGGTCACCGGAGAAGAATGAGAACGGTTGGATCTTGACCAAAATAGAGTATTAAACTCTGGGCACGTCTATTTATTCCAAATTAGAAAATACCTTCATGGAGATTTGTTGGTCTGAGTAGTGCCAATGTGGAGGCTAGGTGTGTGATTAGGCCTAGGAAACGATGGAAAAGGGTCTATTTTTACCTTTTTGGGGAAGATTATTGAATGAATGTGACCCAAAAGAGAAGAAATTATTCAGAATAATCATGATTTTTTCAAAGGCAAAAACAAGTGAATCCTGATTTTGGGATTTTATAGAGGTGCCCATAATATCGTTAGCTTCTATCACCCTTCGGCTAACAGGTTACCTTTACTAATAAAAATCTCTTCCAACAAGTTTCCTTTTTATTGCTATAAGGACTAGCCAATCGTCTAACTGTAAGGTTGATTAATAATGAGCGATTTATTTTCAAACACTTCTGAAGATTGTAGTATTGTTTACAAAAGAATGCGTGATGAAACCGAAACAAACCGGCTCGCAAAGAAAGGGAGAGATCATTGCGACGAATTATGGAGGGTATACGAACCTTTCGCTGACACACACTTTAAATCAGAGTTTTCTGACCCAAACTTGGAAAAACTACATGCACGCTGGTTTGAAATGTACCTGGCTGTAGCACTTACAGAAAAAGGATTGCTGGTACGTCAGAAACCTAATGATATAGGCCCAGATATACTATTAGAAATGGAAGATCGTCGCATTTGGATTGAAACAACTTGCGCGACTCGTGGGGATCCTCAATCACCGGATTACGTACCCAAACAACAGCTTGGAGGATTGAAGGAAGAGGTATTGGATAGGTATTTGCTTCGAATTACTAACACTTTACGTGAAAAGGAAAAGAAGTTTAAAGAGTGTTTGGACAACGATATTGTTGATGAGCACGATACGCTTGTCATTGCCATAAATATCAACCTCACAGATGCAGCTTATATCTATGATATTTTTGATAGAGCACTTTATTGTTTAGGAGATCCAGATATAGAACTGAATAAATTCACCAGAAAAATTAATGGAGTTAGTCACAAAACATTAAACAAAATTCCAAAATGCTCTCCAGAGTGGATTGATCTAGGATATTTTATTAAAGGAACCATGCCCTGTATTTCGTGTGTACTTGCTTTTTCAGGAAACTTATTAATGTATGGATCTAAGCTAGGTGACGATTGTGTCACTTACCCAAATTTAACAAGCGATAATAAATGGATACAGGGAAGTGTCACAATGGGTATTGAATGGTCACCGGAGGAGAATGAGAACGATTGGAGCTTGACCAAAATAAAGTATTAAACTCTAATCCAAATTATTTCTAATCAGATTCTCACAAGTCTTTTAACTAAGACTGCTCATTAACTAAATTATTTTCCCATCATTATCATTTATTGACATGACGTCAATATAGAAGGCCTGAATCAGACCAACCCAACTTTCTTGAATTCCCCTAACCAAAAGAAACTCTTCAGGGTTTGATTATCGTCTGATTTTCCACCGACTATCGTCTGATTTGTTCACGTTAAACCATTGCCTCCTCCACATTCATTTGAGAATGCGAAAGAACCTTTTCTGTAACTCCATGAAAATTCATCACTAAAGTATAAACATCAATTCATTGGTGCTCAGAGATATGAAACTTCGAGCCGCAAATCGGGATAGAAGAGACATGCCATGAATACATTAATATTATACTGCAAGACATTAAATTACCGATTGGTCAAATTAATGATAAAGTTGATTCCAATTTTGCAAATGGAATCTGGACAAATAGAATCAATAATAATTTAGACGACCAGAATAATTACCAAGAGTTAAAGAATCTTTGGACAAGTATAAATTGAAAGAACTTTTAAGTGCCTAAAAAAATGGCAGGTCCTCAATCGAAAATTGATTCAAGCCCAAGAGCGACTGGACCCGCAGGTGCGCAGTTTGAAGCCAAGGTCGCCACACACTATGCCCTTGCTCTGTTGGCAAATACCGAACCGGTTGGGCTGCCGGGCGTAGTTGTAGATAGACTTGAGTTTCAGATGAAAGGCCTGGGGTATCCACTTGACGACGTGATTGTGTTTGGTACTACGCCTCAAGGCGAGAATCGGTGTCTTGAAATCCAAGTCAAACGATCGATGGCGTTCACGAAGAAAAACCCCAAGTTTGCATCAATCGTGGAAAGGATCGTCAGTGCACGAAAGACAGTGATAGATCGACGCTTTGCCGTTGCCATAGAGCGAACGACGGGTGCGATAGAGAATGGCGTTCAGGAAGCGCTGGAACTAGCCCAACAGACAATTGACGCTGAGTCGTTCATGATACGCTTGGAGAAAACCGGGCGAGGCAACAAGCAAATGTGTTCCTTTGTAAAAGCATTCAAAGAGCATCTCGCGACGAATGGAGAAACTGAGGATCACACTCTCTATGACGTGCTACGATCATTCTCGGTATTGTATTTCGATTATGCACGACCGAATTCCATAGTCGAGCATTGTGACCGTATTCGGGCTCAACAACTAGCGTCTGATAATAGCGACACTAATCCCTATGACGCGTTGTTCGGGTTTGTTCTTAGCTCCGATGCGATAGGAGGCAATTTGAATCGAAGCGAACTGGTTAGCAAACTGAACGTGCATGGCGTGAGATTCGGTTCAGCTCCTAGACTTGCCCGAGCGCGTAGTCAAATCCAGGAAATGAGCCGCCATGCGCTAGGTGACATTGAACTTACGGTGAACGGTGCCCATCTCGCGAGGGAAAAGCTCAGACGCGATTTAGAAGCGCTTATTCAGGTGGAGGAAGTATCAGGAGGTATAGTTGAAATTTCCGGGCCCAGCGGCGCCGGCAAGTCAGGTCTCATGAGAATGGCGATCGAGGCGCGCGAGTTAGCGTCACGCATTGTGGTGCTCTCGCCTTACCGGGCGACGGCTGGCGGTTGGTCGCAGATGCGGACTGATTATCGCATTGAAGCTACAGCTGAGGAATTCCTGAATGATCTCGCCTGCGACGGAGGTGGTTATCTCTGTATTGACGGCTTGGATCAGTTTCGCAATGAATCTAAACGTAAGACCTTGATTGACCTCTTGCGGGCTGCTCTGAATTGTCCAGGCGTTGTGGTACTTTTCACCGCTAGATCCGGCTGGGAGGAGAGAGGATCCCTCTGGATTGGCGAAGAGATTCTCCAGCAATTATCTTCGCGTCAATGCTTGACTATGGAAGGTCTCGACGATGATGAATCTGAAGCTCTTGCAAAGCAAGTCCCGCAGTTAGCACCATTGCTAAGTCCGAACCATCCAGCGAAAGCGCTCACCCGAAATCCGATGAAATTACGGATACTGAGCAGAACACGACTAAAATCAGCGGAAGTGATTAGCGAAGCGGCGCTCGCGAAGGAATGGAAAGACATCGGTGCGGTGATGGACGAACGCCCTACAGGTAAGATTCGCTCCCGCAAGCGCGTGCTTCACGTTGTCGCCAACGGTCTCATCAACAATGTCGACCCTGTTGATGTCTCTGAACAGGAATCACAGGCCGTTGCAGGGCTAATTGAAGATGGGGTACTTATTGAGACCTCTACTGATCAAGTTCTGTTCCGGCATGATCTGTTTACTGACTGGGCAGTCGCTTGCGTTCTATCGGAAAATCCAAGCATGATTGACAAGCTGGCGTTGGATAAGCCCCCACAATACTGGATGGAACGCGGGTTTGATCTCGCGTGCCGGATGCTTGCCGAAAGCGGTTCAGACAAGGCGTTTCTAAAACTGCTTGTGCGACTGGAAACTGAAGGTGTTTCATCCGGATGGGCAGAGCTCGCATTGTTAGCACTGATACGGTCCGAACTTGCGGATACGTTGATGGTTCGTTTCGAATCCCTTTTGCTTGAAGATGAAGGTCGCCGTGGGGCACAGTTGATCCGGCGTTTCGTTGCGACACACTCCAAGTTAGCAACTCACTTGTTCAAGAAGATCTTGCCCGAAGAAATTGTGGTACCGGAAGGAATGACCATTCCTTCTGGGCCGGGTTGGATTGTCATGCTACTGTGGTGTCTGGAGCGCTTTGATAAATTGGGTGTAAGGGCGTTATCCGCTGCTGTCGATATCTTCATGAACTGGCTTGAAATCGAGTTTTATAGCGAAGAGAACGTGACACCGATCTTGCTTGATCGTTTCGCTGATATTCTTGTCGCAGACATTGAAACGAGAGAGGGTACACCGCCGCGGTATGGAGATCCACTCCCAAAAATCAAACACGCTGTGAGCGGCGACGCGCTAAAGAAGGCACGGCACTACTTTGCCCTTTTTGCGCCGTCTTCACCGGCTGCCGCAGCACGATATCTGAATGCTGTGAAGCACTCGAAACGTCCGGAAGAGACAATGAGTCAGATCCTCGAATTTCCGGGAAAATTGCACATTGCAGCACCTGCCGAATTCGCGTCCACCTTCCTGTGCGCGATTGAGGACCATGACGAGGAAGTCGAAAATCGCACGAGGACGAAGAGCCGCTACTCCCATGCGATGTCGTTTATAGATAGTCCTTTCGTGCTTGGACACAGCGGCATAAGATTGTTCACAGAAATTCTTCAGGCGGCCCCCGCTACAGGAGCGGAGTTCATCAGAACACTGATCAAGCGTGCGTGTGTGCTTAATGAGGATAATCCATATTTTTTGGTTCAGCTTTTAGGGGAGACGCGGAGGATTGAATCTCCGTCTAGCTATGGATGGTCGCGTGGGGGAGCTCCTTCGGCCATGCTGATCAAGGCGCTTGCGGCGATTGAATATTGGGCGCATCGGAGACTGGATGATGGCGAGGCGCTTGAAGATGTCATTAGAGATGTCATAGGTGTGGGGCCGATTCACGGGGCACTGTGGCTTGTCACAGTCGATCTCGTGTTGTCGCATTCATCCCTGAACGGAGCGGTCCTGAGAGATCTCTTGACATCTCCGGAAACCCTAGCGCTTGACGCCGTCCGCGCCATTCACGATGAAGTCAACAGAATGGTAGGAGGATTTCCAAGACATGCTTTGCGGGTGGGGCCAGAAGCCGACAAGGCCGTTGATGAAGATTTGGCTGGACGCGCATCGCGCAGCATCGCGCTTCACAATGTCATAACGCCTCTTGTCTTCAAACTCTCCGTAGAGGATTTGGGTACGCTTCATGAGAAGCTTGACGCGGCGGCGTGCCGGCTTGGACGTTGGACGCATGACACAGTCGAATGGGGTTCTCCAGAATTCATGGCGTCCCATGCGCTTCGCCTCGCCTCACGAGAAAATTACGAGCTTATCACAGCAAAAAACTCTGCGGGTAAGGTTAGCGGCGGGTGGGTATATAAATTTCCGCCTGTACAGAAAAGATGGATGGAAGAAAAGAAGGCGATTGCCAGTACGGAACATTCGAAAATGGCTCGATGGTGTTCGGTCCGGTTCGCAATGAAAAACGAAACAATGGATATTAATGTCGGTGCTGCCGAAGCGAAAACGATTCTGGACGAAACTGCTACCGTCGTCCCGGGGAATTACGATGAGACGTTGCGCGAACCGAATGATCAGTGGCTAGCGCGTATCTCTGCAGCAGCATTCCTTGTCCGGGTTGGCTCCCCGGAAGAAGTAGCTCTACGAAAACCCGAAATTACGTCGATTTTCAATCAGGCGCTGGAGTCTAGAGATCAGTACAAGGGATTGCCGCACAATGACATCATGTACAATCCTCTCGCGATGGCAATCGCTGGGCGTCTGTATCTTGCGGTCGCCTCCGGTGAAGAGGAGGATGCGGAGCCACTCGTGCAATCCGTGGTTGAATTTCCAGCGAGCGCCGCGTCTGCGTTTTTGGGACATGGAAGTGCAGTCAAAAAGATTGACGAAAAACTCTTGGTCTCATTGAGTCGCCTAGCTCTCCTCGCTTGCAGGTTCCCTAGGAAAGATTATACTGGCGAGAATACGGCAGCTTACCAAAGCCGCCGCGAAAGCTTGGAATCGTGCCTCGCGTTCAAGATCAAAGCGGAGCGGCGATGGCGGGAAGGCGGAGCTGAACCGGACTGGTCGATTCCGCCGTCACGCAGACCGAGAAACCCGAAACGAACCCTACCTTTAGGCTGGGTGAGCGGTGATGAAAAACATCCCTCGCACGAACCAGAGTGGTACGACTACTATTTCGATGGTATAACTGCGGCAGCTTGGTTGCGAATTCTCCAACACCTGGATTCAAATGCAGGTTCGACGTCCCAGAATGTTTTGCGTGCTAATCGCAGCTGGCTACTAGAGACGAACAAACCGGTGGATGGCGAAGACGACAGAGACATTGAGCGTGATTGGACGCGCGGTCTGATGCGCTTTGCGGCGGCGCATGCCAGAGACTGGTCAGATGGACTGCTCATGGAACTCATAGTCAACTTGCTCAAAGCGTTTTCTGATGAGGCTTTCATTTACGCTGCGTCGGAGTTCATCGTGCAGAGCGACCTTCATCTGATAGAAGGCGAACCGGAGGATCGAGCCTATCTCTTGTCGGTGCGTGTGGCATTTTGGCAGCGCCTCAAGAAAACTCAGCATTGGCGTCGCCACTTGTTGTCTTCTAGCGACGGTATTGAGATACGCCTGAAGGAACTCGTCAGCGCATTTTATATGCACATGAGTCAAGAATTTGGTGTTGGGCAGTCCTATACAAAAGGTTTATCCGACCCCGAATTAAGACTGTTCTTGCCACTGCTGTCGGAAATCGCATGCGATGCAAAGTCGTGCCCAACCATTGCTCTTCTTTATCTAAATGTTCTCGAATGCCTAGATCCATCGACTGCTGAGGAGCCGCTCGCAGCAGTGGCGGAGCAATGGGCAAAAGCGGCAAACAATCGTTTCTGGAACGAGTTTGGTATCGGAAATCGTGTTCTTACAATTGGATCAAAGGTTGTGACTCTGACTAACAGAGCGGCATGGAGCGCGGTCTGCAACGCCTTATTGGCCGCTGGCGTGACAGTAGGCACCGACTTTAAAAATCGACTTCAGGACTAGATCGGCAGATAAGGGAGGTTCATGTGCGCAGTACCACCTCGTATCTTTGCAGATTTTGAGTCAAACCGTTTTCTTGCCCATCATACGAACTTAGTGCTTCAATCACCTCAAACATGGGAGTTCCAGAATCGGATGGGCACTTCCGATTAGTTTCTCCTTCCTTTTTCCTTGCCAAAGAGTATAGAGGCTGTGAAAGTATTCAATTTGACCTTAAATTTAGTAATGTTTTCCTGATGTTGCGACCTTGACTCTAACCTCTCCAGTTTATTTTCATCGGACTTTCATCCCTATTCCTTTCGACCAGAATATTGTTTAAAAAATTGTCCTTTGACCTCTTGCCTTATTGAATCAGTTGTGATTCAATCTCGGTCAGTCATCAAATATATCATTTGAGGTGAAGCAATGTCACACCGACGCTACCAGAAAGTACTGCCTCGTGGATCCGTTCAATTGCCCCCGCCCTGTCTTGACGATTTTGTTGGCCCGAACAATCCCTTCCAAGCGATTGATGCGTTTGTCAAGACACTTGATGTGAGGGCGATGGGGTTTGACCATACCGAGAACCGTTCGGGTTCAGGTCAGCCGCCGTTCAATACCGCCATGATCCTGAATCTCTATATTTATGGGTATCAGAACAAAGTTCGCAGTTCGCGCGGTCTGGAGAAGGCTACTCGGACTTATATGAAAGCCATAAGGCAGTGCCAAGAAGCAACGTACGCTCACGTTGTAAATGATCAGCGGTTTACCGCCCCATAGGTTCTTGTTTACTAAGCTCTTCTCAATCATTGGTTGAAGCGATTGACGTCAATGATGTAAGGTGACTTCTTGAAGAAATTACCAATGGTTCTTTTACGAAACCGTTTTCCATCGCAGTATGCGTGAAGGATGTGGCTTGCGTGTGAGTAGATACGGTTTGGGATGGCATTAACGCTGTAAGAAATGAGTCAGCTCATTCCATGGCAACATTATGACAGTTTCAAATCTAACCTGGCGCGGAAAAAGGGATACATTACATGGGTTTGAGCGAGACTAATAGATAGAATTCAGCGTGAAGTTCCGATTAAGCACTCTATACCGCTTTTGTTTATGAGTGGACTAAACTTCCTCAATATAGAGGTTTCTAATTGGCGTGACACTGCCATCTCCAACAGTCCCTTGCGGTGAAATGCCTATAGATTCAAAGTATCAATTCAATTGAAAAAAGTCTTTCAGGTATCTCGGTTTCAGAGATGTAACCACCTTTTCCTTTGTGAATAATACTCCCTGATTTCATTGGGTTCCTCCATCCTTCTGACATGAAATA
>MPNP01000090.1 GCA_002239085.1 Rhodobacteraceae bacterium bin131
CGTCAAGACCACGGAGAGTGGTGGTCCGAGGGGGTATGATGCGGGCAAGAAAATCACGGGGCGGAAGCGTCATATTATGACGGATACGACCGGTGCACCGCTCGCCATTGTGATTCATCCGGCGGATGTCCAAGATCGTGATGGTGCCGTGGACTTAATTCTCCAAGTGGTGGCGTCATCACCAACCATTACCAAAATCTGGGCTGATGGGGGCTATCGGGGACCCAAACGTGCTTCAAAGTTGCACGAACTGGCGGTCAGTCCGGACCTTTCGATTGTCTTGAAACCAAAGGATGGCAAGGGGTTTCAAGTGCTGTTTCAAAGATGGATCGTCGAGCGTACTTTCGCTTGGATGGGAAGGTGTCGTCGTTTGGCCAAAGACTACGAGGGGAGTCTGGCAAGCTCATTGGCTTGGACAACGCTGGCAGCATGTCGCTTCTTGATGCGTCGAATTGCCCGTGATAATGGGGGTATGGGATTAAAATGCAAAGCACTGTGACTTATGGAACAGGTTCTAATAAACTAAACTAATGTTTGCTGTTGTTATAGTGATTATTGGGAATAAATGAGAAGATTTAAATGTATCAAAACTGTGAAAGTAATCAATTAAAGGTTAAATTGAATACTTTCATAGTCTCAATTGCGTTGAATCAGGCCTTTTTATGGAAAAATCAATTTTTAAACCAATCTTGACAGCAAGAATTGCAAATCAACCCCTTTATTTCAATAGTGTTGATAACTATTTTAGCGTTTATAGGTGAACACTAATTTTAAATGCCCTATTTTTCAACCACAATAATCAAATTAGTCCTACAATATTGCCCAAACAGTTCATATGTATCTATTCAATCTAATTTAGCTCGCCGATTGGGAGAATTTATATTTGGTTGTAATATGTCTAGCTTCTCATAATTTGATGAGCCATCCCATTACGGTTATTCTAACTAATGCCCATTTGTTTTAACTCTAGCAAATTGGCAGCAGTCAACAATACAAGCATCCCAGTATTTACGAGAGTCAATGGGACATGGAATTAAACATACCTGGCGACTCCAGCACAATACCTTCAGGATCAAAAAGGGTCAGATTGTTATCAATAAAGTTCTTTCTGACAGGGGTTAGTGTCACATTCACCTTGCTTGTGGGAGATATAGCAGTCGCGCATTCTGGAGGGCTCAACTCTCAAGGATGCCATGCGGGCAGTCAACCGTATCATTGCCATCGCAGCCCCTCTGAAATGATACGCACCAAAGATGGTAGAAACAGGTTGAGGTGTGACCTCGGAAGCCGCTCATACGAATGCTTACCCAACACCAACAACCCCGTTAAGAAATATCAACAACAGTTAATACGGCACTGCCCTAGCTTGCCTCACGATTTCGCAGACGGCAATCGTGGATTTACAACTCTTCTGGCAATCATTCGCTTCCAAGTTGCCTATAGTTTATATCCAACTGGACACTACGATCCTGAAACCGCAAGAGCGCTTAATGGCCCGGTCAACGGGCTTTGTAGGTAGAGACATGACAAGTCAAAAAATCATTACTTGGGTTGTGACATTATTGCTTACAATGTCATTTGCGACGTATGCATCTGCCTATTGCAGTGCTCCACAAGCCAGTTATATAATTGCCCCAACTAAACCGCTTGTCCCCTACTGTATCAACGAATACACAAACACTCATACTTGTGATAGTTGGACGATTTCATCGTACAATAGCGATGTAGATAGGTATAATGATGATGTGGATGACTATATAGAATATATAAGTGATTACGTAGCTAGAACCGAAGAATATGTTGACTGCATGATTAATCAACTTGAGTAAGACATAGGGTTTAGCAAATTGAAGTGCAGCTATTCCCAATAATTATCGATTTTCACATTTATTCCGGCTAATCATACCCTGCAACTTTATTCATGGTGAATGCAATTGGGGCATGTCGGCATTATTCAGGTAAAGCATTCACGGTAATACGGGTTGCTTGCTGTAAATGTTCTTTTTGACAGATAACCTTCAGCCTGTTGCCGAAGTTGATGATTGTCTGCACTACTGTAACCTTTCAGATATTGAGAACTCTGTTTTAGTTGCGAATGAAGAGTCATCCCTGACCTCTCCCCACTGCCCAATGTCCTGTAATAGAGAAAAATATAATTGCTATTGCTGACTATCCCCAAATGTTCTTATCCAAAATTCCCTTACCAGCATATTTGACTACATTAGAAGATTGAATCAAATGTATCAACTGAGTGCTGAAATACAGTCGGAAGGTCTCTATCAGCTGACAGCGTTATTTTAACGCTCATAGAAGTACAGTACCAGCTGTTCGGGGAATGGATTATGGTCTCACAATGAGTGATATTGATTTCCTTGAAGTATACAAACCGTCCTCATTGGTCAAGGGATAATTCAGAATGCTACGTGACTTCAGTACTATTTTTGATAGGGGATCTGGCCTGCATACTATTGGTTCTATCAAGTAAAATTCTGCTGATAGCGTTTGGGCTGCTTGACCGTGAAGTAATCCAATTTTCTGTTCATGGACTAACGATTTATACAAAATACAGGATGAGTGCGACAGATACCACCGGGACTTATACTTTCCCCTGTATGTCAAGGGTCAATCAACTCAACAGCAGAAAATTGTCCTCCGGAAGTTCGGGGAAAGTGGTATTCTGAAATTGATTTATTGAAGCGTCATTGACTTTAACAATTTAATCGACTGTTTCAAAATCAAGTAGACGAAGAGGGAAACACTCTATCAAAACCTCATACTGCAAGGAGAAAAATATGACGGAATCTGATCAAGAAAACAATAATTATTGGCTGAAACTTATACGTGATAAGAAAGTTAGTCCTAAATTATGGAACCGATTTTTGAGACATCATTATTCACTTAGAGTAAATTCATTAATTTTTGATGAAAAATCAAGCAAACTCTGGCCTGATAATTCTGAAATATCTCAAAAGGAAATTGAAGAGATAGAGGAGCTTGAAAAAAGGCATGGCAAACCGCCCGAATTATACAATCCCCTTCTAATTCAACCCTTCATGAATTTCTCATATATGGAGTTTGATTCAGAAATATCATTTGATCGTCGTGTTTTGATGGGAGCGAATTTTCGTAATACAGTTTTCAAAGGAGCTGCAGACTTCAGTGGAACTTTCTTTTTGGGAAATACCTATTTCAATGAGGCCAGATTTCTTGCTGAAAACCCTATCACGGGGAATGATACTGTCGTTTCATTCTTGCTGTCCTCATTTGAGAAGGAAGCAAACTTTTATGCCGTTCAATTTCCTAATAATATCAGATTTGATAGTGCAAGGTTTAATCGTAAAGCTAATTTTCAACATACAATATTTGGAAAGGAATCTATCAGAGATGGTCATGTATCTTTTTACAAAACATTTTTCAAATCCAATGCAAACTTTGACCATTCAGTTTTCAATAGTAAGGTTGATTTCAGCGATACTCAATTCAATTTTGGTGCTGATTTCTCTAACGTTCGATTCAATGACACTGCTTATTTCGATGCTACTGAATTCAATTTTAAAACCAAATTCGAAAATACTAGGTTCGAAAATACTTCTGACTTCAATAATGCCAAGTTCCGAAACACTTTATCATTTAGTAATGCTTCTTTCAGTCAGCCACCACAATTTTTCAATTCAGAATTACATGAGGATATGAACTTTTTCGGTATTGACTGGAGCAGAACCGAACAATCCTACAGTCGCGACCATCGGCAAAATGACGATTTGGACTCAATCACTAAACCTGTTGATGCCATCAGGGCGTGGGGGCAGCTAGCCATGATAATGAGCAAGCAGGAAAAGAGTGCAGAACGTCATGAATTTTTCCGTTTGAAGATGAGGGCTCAACGCCAGAGAAACGATAAAGCTTTTTTGACATTCTTAAACTTTTTTTTCGAAAAACTGTCAGATTATGGATGGGGAGTCGGCTATGCATTTCTATGGTGGGGTTTACACATCTTACTTGGGGCAATAATTCTGGGCTTTGTTGCATGTTTACAGATTGATTCCTCTAGTTTGATTCCGTACATTAAGATGTTCGGAAATAGCCTGCTTGTCAGCTTTTCAAATTCAGTTACTTTCCTAGGTCTTGGAACAGAGGGGGGCTATCTGTATGACTCAAGTATAGCGGTCAAGGATGTAATCGTTAGTGCGAAATGGGTATTTCAAATGGTCGGAACAGTACAGGCTGTTCTCGGTCCGATTCTGCTGTTCCTTGTACTTCTTACCTTACGCAACCGCTTCAAGATTAAATGATTCAAGAAAAGAGCCTCAGAGTCATTATTCAGGAAATTATTCAGAAATAAGTTTCTGAGAGAACAGTGTATCAGGCATAGGCTGAAATATACTCTTTATAACACATCCAGGGCTATCGCATTTAAAATTTTACAATGCTTTTGCTTGCTGACGAACTCTATATTGCCAACATTTTTAGCCAGTAAAGGAAAGAACAATCCTTTCATCTCCTTCTGGAAATAATCTGCGAGGGTCAATGACGTGAAATGTGAAAGAATGGTATTTTAAATGCGATAGCCCTGATAACACATCTATAAAATTTCCCTGATAAATTGGCCCTGAATAACCATATTCCCTCTAAAATGAATTTCGCATATACCAATAGTATTAAGTACCACTACGGTCTCACCACCCACATTTGACCCCTTATCCTTGAGTTCAGACATGTAATCGCTGAACTCAAGAAATAAACTGCGGTTTGAATACTGGAGCATGGTTTCTGGACATTGCTTGGTGATTTGACGAAGTTGACTGTGAACACGGTTCAATTGGCGAACCATGAAGAGAGTATATTGATGGCAACCCAGCCGAAGGAACACCAGAGCAAGGCATTTTAACTGTTGGGCGTGAGTCTGAATTTGAACGTACCCATTATTGCCGCACTATACTATCCTATTGAATAGGGCCTAAATCCCCTTATAATTGGGATATTAAAAAAATTATAACTTCATTTAAGTTGTGAAGTCCAGGTTAGAAGGGGATGGGGTAAGCAATTCAGTTTTCAAATCTGAGGGTGAATGCCCCTCAGTTGAATTTGACAAAGCACCATTCAATGAACTACGAAATGAAATCCTGCTCAATCGGGAAGGGGTGTGCGTGTTTGTATCGCTGAGGATGACGAATTGAAATCATTGTGAGTGGCAAAGATGAAATTGTGCTGCCAAAATAGGGTTAAAAACTTTTTTATCCTCATAAGTGAATCAAGACTTAAATATTTGCCAAGACTAATAATTGACCCTAATTATTCAAATTAGGTCGCGAACTAGGGAATTTCGATAAGTTAAATTACACCATCTTCTTGATTGGTTTATACTAACGGTTTTCACCAATACAAAAAGTAGGAAAAGAATTGTGAACAAGATTGATTATGAAATACCAGAGGATAAAGTTGTTAAGTTAACTTACAAAAATGAGACAGCAACTTTTAGGTTGATAAAAAAAAGAGCGTTTGTTGTTCTCATTGAAATGGTCAAGAGATATCCTCGCCTAATGAATATTCATGAATTAGATAGTTTCTACAATGATCCTAATAGAGCATTGTCTGACCTACGTAACGAAGATGGGTTTGGTCCTTTCATAAATATAAAATACGGAAAGAAAGGAGTAATGCATACAGCATTAGATGTTGAAAAATTATTCAAATCTATCAACAAAAAAACAAAAATAATCGAACTTGCTCCGGCATACAGAAGAGCAAACATTTCTGAAGCTGAAAAAAAGAAAATTTTTAAACTCTTTGGCGGAACATGCAACATAACAGGTGTGAAGCTTCACTATAAAGACGATTTTAAATATAGAGATGTCTTCATGAAAAAACTACAAATCGCTGCATTTGACCACAGAAAACCAATAGTAAAATCAGGTAATAATGATGAACATAACTGGCAACTTGTAAGCAGTCATGTCAATCAAGAAAAAAACAAAATCTGTAATGCATGTATAAATTCAAAGTGTGATACTTGTGCTTTAGCTTACCCTGAAAAAGTATCAGTCATTTATCCGACTGGTCAGGATATAAGTGCTTTATGTAGAGATGGTAACGGGAAATGATAAAAATTCACCTACGATCCCAACGGAATTGTCAACAAACTTTTCACAAATATCACATCCAATAAATCTACGATTATGTTGTAAACACAATTCAAGCATCGTACCAGATCCTATAAAGGGCTCAAAAACCAAGTCTTTCTCATCTGTAACAGAAAGCAATAACCTCTCTACAACTTTTTTTGGGAAGGTAGCAGAGTGTCCGACTTTCGGTTCCGGTGGTGCAACTAGAACTTGGCTTGGTAATCTTAGTTTGCCGTTTATGCCATTAACTAGAAAAGGCCTTTTGTTGAATTTATATTTTCCGAAATTTGTAAAATGCAATATGTATTCAACACTTTGCCAAGCTCTATCTTTAACATTTTCAGGCATTGGATTTGGCTTCTCCCAGATGATCTGCTGACGCCAGATGTACCCCATATCAACTAATGCAAGCGCTATTCTATACGGCAACCCACACAAAGATTTATTCTTAATTATTTTGTGACTTGCTGTAACTGAACTTGTATTACCTTGCCGCTCTGAATCAATACCTTTTCTCTTATACTCGTTACCACTTATCCAATGGTTGTGGTGTGAACGTGATACACCACTGCCCATATAACTATCTTGTATAACAACGAATATGGAACCGCCTTGTTTCATTTTTGACAATAAAGTAGAATATAAATTTACATTTCGATTGACGTAATCTTCCATTGATTCGCTGCCGAATTCACAATCATCATCGGTAAACTGCCTTTTTCCCCAGTATGTAGGGCTTGTGATTACGGCTTGGATCTCACCATCCGGCAGCTCATTCAAAACTTGGAAAACATCTCCATGAAATAGGCGAATATCACCATTTTTAAATCTCTGTTCAGTCATAAATCTTCCCCATTGATTGCTTTGAAATTAAGCAAATAAATAATCAAATATAAATCCACTGTTCTCAATACTTATCATTTGTTCAACAGTATCAGGTGGGCTAAGTATATTCATATGCAAACTTTTTCATATCATCTTCACAGGTAATTGCAGCAGTGGTTTTTCTTTGCCTATTTCCTAACTTGCTTTGACAATACAACTCTGTGTATGGGCGTTGTCAGTCCAATGATTTTTATTATAGTTACTTTTTTACAATATTTTTGAGACTCAATGATTTATAATAATTAGTTGATTAAATTTATATCCTCTTAACTACATTATTTTGTAAGAAATTATAATTCCAGTCATTTCGGTTTATTTGAATTTGCTCGTTGGTCAGGGTTGTTCATGAGTATGATTATTCACTTAGCTTTCAAGCAGAGTCACTCCTCTCCTTCCTAAGTTCCATGGTCAAGGAATTAGAAAGGAAATAATTCTCTATCAGTCACTAATATGCCCTATAAAACCTGATATGCGAGTATCCAAGTTAGAACATTTTACAAATATCTTTTTATATTGGTTCAATATCTTAGAAAATGGATTGTCTAAAAAAAAGGGGGGGGGGGGATATTTTTTGAATTTAGCCCCACAAGACTAAAATCGGCCAATTGAATGGAGACCTGTTATGAAGGATTTATTTTCAAATACTTCTGAAAATTGTAGCTTAATGTACAAAAAAATGCGCGACGAAGCCGAAACAGACTCTCTCGCAAATGAAGGAAGAAAACATTGCGAAGAATTTTGGGAGATATACGAACCTTCCGCAGACACACAATTTTTATCAGATTTTTCTGACCCAAACGTTGAAAAACTACATGCACGCTGGTTTGAAATGTATCTCGCTGTAGCACTTATAAAAAAAGGATTGCCGGTATGCCGGAAACGTAGAAATAAGGGTCCAGATATACTATTAGAGATGGAAGACCATCGCATTTGGATTGAGGCAACTTGTGCGACTCGTGGTGATAATACATCACCTGATTACGTGCCTGAACCACCAATAGGGCAATGTAATAAACTTGACATTGAAAAATATGTGCTTCGAATTACCAGTTCGTTGTATGATAAGCAAAAGAAATTTAAAGAGTATTTAGACAAAGGTTATGTAAAGAAGGAAGATAAACTTGTCATTGCCATAAATTTCAACCTTTTAGGTGAAGTTTTAGCAGATAACTATAATCTTTTTTTAAGAGCACTTTATAGAGTGGGCGACCCAGTAATTCAAATTAACACAACCACAAATGAAGCAACTAGAGATTACATTACGGCAAACAAGATTCCAAAAGACTCCGGGTGTGATGTTAAACTAGGGTACTTTAGCAACGGATCCATGCCATGTATTTCCGCTGCGCTTTCATTTGCAGAAAACCTATTACCCTATAGTTCTAGGAAAGGTGAAAGTTGTGTCACTTACCCAAATTTAACAAGCGAAAATAAATGGAAAGAAGGAAGTATCCCGATGGGTATTGAATGGTTATCTGAGGAGATTGAGGACGGTTGGAGTTTGACAAAAAAAGAATATTAATCCCTGATTTATATTATTTTGGACCAATATCTTTCTAGTCCTTACTTCAATCCGTTTCATGACTGAGTAGTTGGGACAAGTCAATTTAGTACGATTATCAGGGCATTTATGATTGATAAGGTAAGAGAACATACGGCATAGAATTGCCATTTAATCTAATTACAATTTTCCCGGGCATCTTGTTTTTATTAGGATGGGTTTACTGGTAAATACCCATAGTAGCAACCAAGAAAAACTTAATGGACCAGGTAAGTTTTGAGTTGAATTTTTCGTTATGTACAGATTTCCAGCACCCTAAAGTTGAAACCATTTTCACCCCTACATAATTCAATTAGCTTTATTCAGGTGACTTTTGAAATTCGGCAGATTTTATGTTGACTCCACCGTAATCATTATTGTCACATATTGGATTAGTGGCTTTTAACTCAGGACAGTTGACCACTTTGTTTGATTATCATTAGATGAGAATAGGTCGTGACAGAGCTGCGGTGCTTATTTTCAACACAGAGGACTATGAATTCTGATACCACAGAATTCATCTCACTATTTCGAAACTGCAAATTATAACTCCACTAAACGCTTTGACGGAGTAAAAACCAATTGTATCTAAAGGTTAGTAAGGAGTAAAAAGAGGACAGCAAATGGGAGTGACACTCCATTGATAAAACATGTTGCAAACATAGGCGGTTAAAATAAGCATCTGTCGCAATCAAGTTTGCTGAGGATCTCCTATTTGAACCTTGGTGAAAAAGCAAAGGCTCATTCACTTACCTTTGCTCATCGCTGAAATCTCCTTGCAAACAATCATCAGATTGCTTATGTGGAACGGCAATGGTCCTGTTATCTGTTATGGAATACCTCTTTTGAGTTGAATTTTAATAATGCACCAATTCAAGACTGTTTATACTTTTTAGACTGGTGAAACAGGCTCATAGATGGATTCATCAACTCAAGTAGTGGTTTCACTGACAACCACTCCTCCTCGATTTCAACTCGTTGGCGAGACATTACAGTCACTACTGGATCAAGATTTTCCTGCACATCAAATAGAACTCTACATTCCCAAAACCTATCGACGCTTTCAAGAGCATAGTTTTTGTGTTCCTGAGGTTCCTGATGGTATCACCGTCAAAGTGGTTGAGAATGATCTAGGACCAGCAACAAAAGTGTTGCCGTGTGTACAGAATTACAGGGGACATAACACCCGTATAATATACTGCGATGATGACAGGAGCTATCCTCCGTATTGGCTTAAGCGACTTATTCACACAACAAAAAACCGACCTGACGAATGTATAGCCGCAATGGGCTATACTGTTGATATGTTTGGCTTTAAGCGAAAGGCCATACACAGGAAGCCCCGCATTGGGTTTCATGGTGGAGGGATTAGAAATATACCGAAAAACATTCCTTTTTGGTTATCAC
>MPNP01000091.1 GCA_002239085.1 Rhodobacteraceae bacterium bin131
TAAGTTTACCAAGCAGTATCCTCAACATACTAATATCCTTTTAAGCACCATAAATTTGCAAATCAAATATTCATGGTGTGACTTATTATTTTTTGAAACTTCAAAACAATTTATCCAGTATTTTTTTTGCATATCCAGAAGGGCAAAGAAACGAATAATTTTGATAGTATAGCATATTACACGTTTTTACTTGATCTCAATTTACTTGGATATGCAATATGAACGATGACCATAATTATGAGAATTCAACAGATCATAAGCATCTATCCTAACTTGGCCCCACATAATGGCGTTTCGTTTCTGGCTATCAGAATCGCTAGTGTTAAAAGACATTGACTCACTATCCTGCACATTGCATGAGGCATTTTCAGCAATTTTTTATCATCGGCCAAATAGAAGTTGGAGTATAATCCAAAAGTTAAAACTTGTTATCCTAATTGGGAGAGATTAAAAATAACCTCTATGGAAATAAAGTAAATAACAACAATAGGGACTTTAAGTGATGGAACATACAAGTTAGGTCGTCATGGCATTAAAAGGTTTAAAGGAATTTATTAAGAAGCTCAAAACACCTGTAGATGGATATGACTTAATTGATATGTTTGGAAAAATTGATCACGAAAAAATTGCAAAAGATCTTAATCTAAAAGAAGTCGGTGCAGAAAGAGGAAAACGCAATTTACCTTCGGCAGATTCTACTATAGATGACGAAATCGAATCCCAAATCAAAGAAAAAATCGAATCCGCAAAATTAAAAGCATACCTACTAGCTCTAGATCATATTGTTACATTAGACCAACGGATTTCTAATTTAGATTTTGAAGGTCACTTTACTGAACTGAGGCACAATAGTCTACTCACAATCAGTGAGATTCAAACAGAAATTGAAATCGGTTTGAATGAAATGTACACACGGCGCCGAAAGTATTTAGAGGCGAAAAAAGAGTTTACTCTTTTCCGTAAAATTAATAGCCTAGAACATCGTACAGCTAAGATCACTACACCCTTTGGAAAGACACTAAGGGTCTTAATCATTTTGATTATGGTCGTAGTCGAAACTTACTTTAATGGAATTTATCTCGCGAAAAGTAATGCCTTAGGTTTATTTGGGGGAATATTAGAGGCGGCTACTTTTGCATTATTAAATATTGGCTATTCAATAATATTGACTTTTTTTGTCATTCGGCAAATTGTTCGCAAATCTTTTTTTTGGGTATTAATCGGCCTTATTGGTATTTTGGCTTGGTTATGTGTCGTGTTCTTTATCAATCTTGGATTAGCTCACTACCGGGAAGTTGCAGCCACCATTTTTGAAGGAGCCGGAGCCGATGTGCTCCAGCGAATACTAGCCAATCCTTTTGACTTGAAAGAAATCAAAAGTTGGATGTTGTTTGCCATTGGGACTTTGTTTGCTACCTTTACATTAGTTGATGTCATTTCTTTCTCGGATATTTACCCAGGATATACCAAGAGGCAAACAAAATGGGATGAGGAAGAAGAGGAGTACAAAAAAGCGTTTATTCATTATACCGAAAAATTCGATAAAATAAAAGAGGAGTACATTGAAACGCTTAAAGAAATCGGCAAAGCAATTTCAATACGGGAACGAGCACTGGATAGTATCATTTCAAGCAGTAGCCGATTAAACAACTTGTATTCATCCCATTTAGAGCATCTTCAAAGATCTTCTGATTTACTTTTTTCGTTGTATTATGAATCAAACAGAGCAACAAGAACTCAACAAGTACCCGACCGTTTCAATGAACGCTTCATAATTGAGAAATCAGAGCTGGAATTTGACTTTCTTACTAAGACCAATCAAACCAAACAGAGTATTTCTAATGCTAAAGAATTCCTTGATGAACAAATCCGGCAGGTTTTGGATGAGCATAAAAAAGCAATTGGAGTACTAAATAATTTAGAAAAGTTAGATTTAGATAAACTGGACAAAAATATTAAAGAGTTCTCTGATGGCGAAGAAAAGAAGATCATCCTATAGGGGGAAAAAAAGTGGTATTTTTTTACAAGTTATTTCGATACTTGTTGCCGGGGCTATCCTACTATCTTTACTCGGTTTTGGGATATATCTCTATTTAAATATTGAAAAGGACGTTGGACTCTCTCAAACAGATCTTTGCCCAGAATCTGGTGCCCGTGCTACATACGCTATTCTATTAGATACCACAGATGAATTATCCATCGTCACAAAAGAAGAAATCGTCGCAGAAATACTTTCAATAAAAAATAGCTTACCAAGGTATTATCGGCTTTCAGTCTATACTCTTAACGAGGGTGGTCTCAATCCAAACCCGATTGCAAGTGTTTGCAACCCAGGTAGCATCAATCAGATGAATGCCATGGCTCGTCAGGGACTTACGGCTAATCCAGCAATGATCGAAAGCAAGTACAGAGAATTTGAAGGTAAAATTGATACGGCAATTCAATCAATATTCAAACAAGAGTTTGAAGCGAGTCAATCACCACTTCTTTCTTCACTGCAAGAATTGAGCTCAAAACTCCCGGCACCAAATAGTATTGATGACCAGCAATTTAGCCGTGGAAAAAACCACATTATATTTGTTTCGGATCTGCTGGAGCACACTGAAACCTTTTCAATTTATAATTCTGGAATTAACTTTGAGGCTTTCAAAAATAGCCGTGCAACTGAAAAATTTGGCAAATCATATTCCGACACGGAAATTTCGATACGTGCCGTACGGCGGAGTGGCCAAAATTTTACAACCATAGAACTAGCAGAATTTTGGGCACGCATTTTTAAACAAGAATTCAATTCAGATATTCTGTCGTTGCGAATTCTATCTGGAGAACTTTAGTGGCTAGATTTTTAAGGAATTCCAAATACCTTGGATCGCCAATGCAATTAGGGATTTTCCTAATCATATACTTAGTGGGAGTCGTATTATTCATTGCTGAGAGAACTATTGCAAGTGAATATCTCTCTGATACCAGCCTGAACATTATTTTAATATTAACACCTATTGCCTTAATGGGTGTTTATCTATTTTTCGTGTTGGCAATGCCGGCAACAAAACTACGCCTTGATTTAGCTGCTGATAACATTTATTACCTTGGCTTTCTTTATACACTTACTTCTTTAGCGACCGCCCTCGTTTTTGATAGCTCTGAAGTTATCCTATCAAACTTTGGAGTAGCGATTTCTTCAACTTTATTTGGCATTGTCGCACGTGTTTGTATTAATCAACTCAAAGTTGACCCGGTAATTATTGAAGAGGCAGCTCGATTAGAGCTTGCCGAATCTTCAAGACGTTTGGTCACTGAATTAGATCAGGCGGTTCTGCATTTAAGAGACTTTCAGAAACAATCTTTGCAAGTAATGAGCGAAGGTTATGCAGAAGTGCAAACCAAGGTTGAGCAAATATCTGCCGATCTATTTACTTCTTTGGAAAAGACTGTAGAGAAAAGTACTGGACCACTTAGCAAGATGGCTGAAAACACACGTTCGGCTAGTGATGTGGCGCTAAAAGCCCTGGATAAACTTACAAAAAGTAATGAAAATGTAACCCAGTCGTATGAGTTGATGGCAACCTCAATCGCAACTGTCAATCAAAGTCTTGATTTGCTTTCTAAGCGACTTTCGGACCCAAGTCTTATAGATGATAAGATTACGGGCCCACTAAACAAACAGATAGAGACAATCCAAACTATACTTAACCAGGAATTCAGCGAAAGATTCAATGAGTTAACTCAAACGATTGAGGTAATCAACTCATCACATAAAGAGGTCGGTGAAAAAATTGTCGCTTCAATTCAGGAACTCTTAAAAGGCCAAAACAACCATTTGTACAAAATAAGCGATGAAATCAAGATATTAATTCAATCTATTAAAGCGATCGATAAATCCCATGAGGTCGTCAGTAACCGAATTTTAGAATCAGTTCGCGAACTGTTAAGGGGTAATGACAAACTTCCACAAGCTATAAGCGGTGAACTTAAGACTTTAAATCAATCAATAAACGCGATCAACTCATCACAAAATGAAGTTGGCGAAAAAATTAGGGAGTCAGTTCAGGAACTGTTAAATCAACAGCCTACACTCCCGCAAGAAGTTAGAGAAGAATTCACAACTTTAACTCAATTGATTGAGGATACAAGTAGGTCCCATAAGTTTGCTGATGAAAAAATTGTAGATTTAGTTCAAGAACTGTTAATCCAGCAATCCGCTCTACCGAAAATTATTCGTCGTGAGCTGAAGAAATTAATACGAGACATTAGAAAAGCATCAAAAAGAGCGCGAGGAAATAATTTTATCTCAGTTTTAATAAGCCGTATTTCAAGGGATAAAAATAAACAGGATGAAAACTGATATAACTGCAGGCCATACTCAAAAGTGAATTTCAACGCAATGGTGACGTTACCGAGAACAAAAAACCTACGATTCTTATAAAAACTTGTGTTTTTCTTCTGACCCTTCTACTAGTAGTAAATCACAAGAATCCAATCAATAACGACAATGAACGACCCCACATTAAGCACATTAAGTAATGATAGCGAAGGTTATCGCCGCGGTTCCGTTTTCGGCTTTACCCTAGCTGAGATTTTGTTGTTATTGATATTTTGTATCCTGCTATTTTACAAAATAAATGATGAACGGCAGAAAGAAAGTGAAATTGCCCTCAGAGCAACAATAAACAAACTAAACTACAGTTTGTACGAAATTAATGCAGTCAAACATTCGGAATTTATTACCCAATTAATTGTTAGTGCCCAATCACTTGAGAATACAAATCCTCAGAAAGCAGCGCAATTCTTAAATAACCTCAATGGTGATGCTAATTACCTAAACCAAATGCAGCTCGCAACGGCTTTTGATTGGTATAGGTTGCAGAACCAAGCTCAGGAAGCAATTGCTAAGTCAACCCATTCGGAATTTATTTCTCAATTAATTACCAGTGCCCAATCACTTGAGAATACAAATCCTCAAAAAGCGGAGCAATTCTTAAACAACCTCAATGATGAATCAAATTATCTCAACCAACTACAGCTTTCAACTGCTGATGAATGGGTTGAGTTGACGACCCAAGCTCAACGTTCAGTTTCTGAAGAAATCTTTTCAACACTTTCACAACTTGATGAAACTCAGACAAACAATCTGCTGCAAAATGTTGAATTAGCTACTAATTTTACTGCTTCAGAGCTTGAACAAATGACGACCAAACAAGCCAATGAAGTGGACCCTGAAAAAGCTGTGATGATTAATCAGGTTAGTAAAGAACAACTTGAAAAGCTGATTGCAGGGGAACTTGTTGAGGAAGGAAAAAACTGGCCGCCAATAATCTCCTTAAGTGAGGCAAGAAACTATTCATTTCAAGTTGGAAGTGCTTACCTAACTGCAGAATTTAAGGAGCAAATCAAAGGTGGAATCGCAAATCAGGTTCTTTCTTTACTTGAAGAATATGAGGCCGATGTCATTGAAGTGATTGGGCATACCGACTTACAACCAATGCGAGAAGATAGAAAGACTAACTTAGACGATTACTCAATTCAATTTTTGCAAGATGATGATGAAATTGCTCTTCGTGCAAAAGATAATGCTGGCTTAGGATATGCACGTGCCTTGAGTGTAGCAAAGGAATTGATGCGTGTACCTGCACTAGCAGAATATACAATTCTCCCTTATTCTGCCGCACAGGTTATTACACCTGATGAAACATTGAATGACGGCAGTTTAAATATTGAAAGCTCACAATTGCGTAGGATTGAAATTCGCGTTAGGAGAAAGCAGAGTTAAAAGCTAGACTCGTTCTTACTCGTTGCACAATAATTGCTTTCATCATTATAGCAAGCAATTGACTAATGACTCAAACGCGGCGAGGGTAACGTGCGGTAGAAGCCACTCCGAAAACGACCTGTCAAGACCTGATATCTGGAGTTCAAGTGTATGAACCATTTAGCGAAACACCTTGCCATCTTCCAATTGATCAATACGCGATACCAACCGAGAAAGTTTTCCATTGTGATAGCTAACATCATCTGACCACCAAGCCACCCAGGGAGCAAGTACGGTTACTCGGAAGTATATAAACGATTTTCTTGTCGGCCAATAGCATTAATATGAAAGAAGAAAACAATAAGATGTCATATCTTGTTTGGATGTAAATTCTACCTTAATAGTGAAGGGAGTGTTGTTTACTAGTTCATCCGTGAAGTTAATTTAGTATTGGTGATTCCACATGGAAATGCTGTTATTACAAGCGTTCTCAGGGGTTTTTGATTTTTTTGATCGTAGATAATTGACTGAATTAGTTTTACACACTATTATTTTATCATATTGACAATTAAGCTTAGTGTGTATGAAGTTGTTTTTGAGGATTACACACAATTAATCTTACTATTGACAATTAAGGAGAGGTGTAGTGGGATATCCAGTGAAAGCTGTTGCTAACTATTTCGTGCTAAATTACAGGCAGCACGGAATTACCCCTTTGAAAATCCAGAAATTGATTTACTTGGCACATGGTTGGCACCTTGCTTATATTGATGAACCACTAGTTATAGATGAATATGTTGAAGCGTGGCAGCATGGTCCAGTATTTCCTTCAATTTATCATGCTTTTAAGTATCTTGGTCGCAAACCTATCATTGAACCCATCATTGAATTCAGTTATCGTGATGATTATTTTATTGAGACTAGCATCCCTCAGATACCTAAATCTGATAAGCGTACAAATCAATTACTAGCAAGAATTTGGGATGAATATGGTAAATTCTCCGGAAACTACCTTTCAGGATTAACCCACCAGAAAGATTCTCCTTGGAGTAAAGCACGTGGTGATGTCAACACATTTAGGAATATCACGATTGATAACGATGAAATAAAGAAACACTACGAGAAATATATTAAAGAAAGAAGTAATGCCGGATAATAAATTTTCCAATATTGGCAGCGATACTTCTGAACTTAAAGTTGATACTACTGCATCCATTGATCCTTTAGAAGACCTGTCTTCTGGGGAAAAAGCTCAGTAAAAAAGATTTGCAGTTTATTGAGCTTAGACAGTATGTTTTTATTTTGTCAGTTACCATTCTTATAATCTTAATTTGTCTGGAATTCTTTATCCTCAACTGCTTGTTTTATTCCCCAAATATTAACCAGAGTCCTCAATTAATCATATTAGCAATCAGCCCAATTGCCGCCATAACCTTCATTAATTTTGGTTTAATAAAAGGGATTTTCCAACGTTCAGAGGATAAAATACCAATAAAATTTCCCATGCAATTAATGAAAAATTTACCAAACAGCGGGCAAGATATTGGATAGCGATATTCCTGTTCTACTGCTTAACCTTTTATAGACACTGCTTTCTCTCAAAAAATAATATGCACTCGTTTGTATTTTTTCCTTGACTCTTTCCTACCCCTAACAAAGCAGTTTCCCTTTGGTTACCGAGCTGATAAAATACCACCGTTGGTTCAGATTGGAATTTTATTGCAAGTTAATATGAGTAGAAAATGGGACTTTGGTAACAAAAAAGCAGCAAACAATGCTATCCATTGTTATTCTGGTATGATCTTAACTTTCATCTTACCAAATCATTACCAAGCCAACAAATCAGCAACAGATTTGTTATCACCACTTAAGACCTATCTTAACGGACATCTTCACAAAGATTGTCTTCATCAAAGATTGTCCGTGATTAACCAGTGAGTTTGTTATAACGCCTTTAATTCGCAATTTCACATTTATTTACTCTAGCCAGAAAAATCACCAAAATGGTTTTTGTGTGATCAAATGCTTTCATGAATAAACGCCCTTAAATGAGGTCAAATATCTCTTTTTACTTATAAAAATTAATCCATCTTGATTTACTTGTATTTCTTCCAAGAATGCGTCTTGGTATCTGCTTGCTGAACTCTCGCTCGTTTTAAATTCTATTTGCATTGCAGTCTTTTCAGAAGCTAAAAAGGACCAAGGCACGATATGCAACTTTTGCACTAGCCAAACCGTGATTATTTACTTTACTACTTCTTCGTAAAATATAATCTTGGATAGTACAAAAATATAACATTGAAACTTATTAACTATTTCCCCGTTCACGTTCATAAATCCTTTAAGGAGATAATTTGTTTATGAAGGCCAAAACTAGTTCAAAATCAAAACAAAAAAATCCCGAAGTTCTGACTTTCAATAAAGTTGGTGACCCCATTGAAATTAATGAAATTCTCAATGAGTTCACAAAAATGAGAGATGCCATTAAAAAACCAATAAAACCAGAAGATTTTGAACAATTTGGGAAAAGTTTTGAACGAGTTGGGAAAAGAAGTGGGACACATCTCATTAAAATTAGGACTCCTAGAGCAGATTTAGATCAATCTGTATTGAGGATAAAAGAAAAGGGCACAAACAGGATTCCTGATTTTTTCCCATCAGGTAATGCTCGCGATAATAGAATTGCAAAAGTTATTTTCCGCCCAATTCGGATTTTGGACCACGATTGTCAGTCGGTCGTAGGAAGCATACTTAACCCAAATAAGGTTTCTGAGCATATACTTAATGCTTTCAAACAAACGTTTGGGTGTGAAGCACTTACGAAACTTCGCATTGCTATAACTGATAAAATTACAATTAATGAATTGCCGACATGTGGGGAGTTTCCGATTATCTTCGTCCCTCATCCAAAAGGTGGAGACCTACAGATAACTCCAATATCTTCAATAAATTCATTTATGAAAATGAAGGAAATTAAATCAAATTACTCTAATCCTAAATTCTGTCAATGGAGTGAACTTACAGTTAGCAATAAACCACAGAATATTTCTGGTGTTATTAGCAAATCTCGAATTAGATTTCTTGCTACTTTACCCGAAGTAATGAAACCTAAAGCCGCAGAGCTTTTTCGATTTGCTAAAGGGGGAAATTTCCCACTCTGGCGTAATTCTGAAGTTTCAAGTTTGGTTATTGACTATGCAAATAGGCTCGAGCAACACGAAAAATATAACAATACAAAAACACGAAGGGCACTGAATATTGCCGCTGACCGGCTAATCATCGATGCTTTCGAATTCTTTTCCGAAACCATTTCGGCTACCAAAGATATCATCAAACTTTACAATCTTCCTGAAAAGGCTCTCTCCGTAGAACCAGATATTGACCGAATATTGATTAATCGGAGATGGGACAATAATGACCACCTTAATAGGGCAAGGAACGCGTTGAACAGTTCGCATTTTTATAATCGGCGAAAAGAGTTTTCCCAATTGAACAGAACATGGCTGCAATAAATTCAATTTTCATCATTAAAGGAATCGAAGCTTCGCAGGTGAACCTTGTTATGAATGACTATGCCGCTGGGCTTCCTAGCCCTCTTTCATTCCTTGGGTTAGGTGATGTTCTAGCAAGAAAATTGGAACTCAAACCGTGGTCGGCAAGCATATTACCTATTCTACACATGGTAAAAATATCCGAAGGTCGGACTAAACCAGAAATGTCTAATACAAATACCAGTAAATTCGGACCAATCGAAATAACCGAAAATATGATCGGTTCGGTTCATCTAACCTTTTTACTCAGTCTTCCGGGGTGTCACAGTCAAAGTAGTATACAAAACATAATTTTAGGATGTCGAATTGCTGGTGGTTTGATCCAAAAACAAGTGGAAATAACTGAAGAACCCCCCGATGGTAGGATATTCACAAAAATTAAAAGAGGTTATGCTATTATTCCTCCTACTGAGAAAAAACAGAGATTAATTGCATCTGGTAATAATGATGACCTTGTTTCAATTGCAAGAATGCTTGAAGCTAAGTTTGCTAA
>MPNP01000092.1 GCA_002239085.1 Rhodobacteraceae bacterium bin131
ATGGGTACTTGGCTTATGAAGATTGGCTCAAATGGTCAGAAAGCAAATCAAAAGAGGAAGCTATCGATAAGGAGATCAAAGAAAATCTCACGGACCTCGCAGAATTAATGCAGGTAGCTAACCGAGCATTTGGATACCGAATAACCCAAAGTATTATGGCATATATTAAACGTTATCCAGACCGGGACTGGAAAAAGCCGATGATTGATCAGATCAACATGCGACTACTTCCAAAACTCTCAGGATGCGAATTGAATGAATGTCAAGATTCCTTGGAAATATTGGTCGATTTATGTGTTGAAAATTTAGAAGATGATAATTTCTCTGAGGCAATCAATGCTGCAATTAAGGATTCAGACACAACGCAAATTTTTAATTGGCCCGGATACACTTATGATGAACACACTTAGGACAAGAGGAAATCAAACTGAACGCGACTTGGCTTTATAGTTCTTACCAGTCCTTCATCTCCGCTGCTTCTGGAAATGAAATCAAACCTCCCTGTGAATTAAAGTTTGGAGAGAGGAATAACCCGTCAATCAATTTTGAGTATAGCTCTCCTGTAATCGTAGCGTTAAAAGGTGTCATTCCTAAACAATTCCCGCGGCTAGAAGGACGTTATCGTCAGACTTTGCCCAAAATACCTGGAACTCAGCGTGAAACACGACCCCAATCTTTTAAATCAATACCTGAAGGAGAAGTTGAAGCTTGGCATCTTCCTCGCCCTATCGAAACAGAAAAAGTATTGGTTATTTCTTTGGACCCCACGACAAAATTAATTCTGAATGTTCGTGAATGGTCATCGTCAGCTGATAATTCCAGAGCTAAATATCTTCGGCGAGCGTGTAAAATATTAGAAAAAGTACCCGAAGCATTTTCCACAGTGCCGTCAATAAAATCTGCTTATGAGAAATTGAATTCACTATGGGATGATAAGTCTTTTGAAGAAATTGACCCAAAAGTAGATATATTAAAAAAGCATGCCGATTCACTTCGCACTATTCTTGATGAACTTGCCGCTCAACCACGAGCGATTCTGCGTTCTGAACACCGCATGCTTAAGTTGCAGTCATTGCGTCGTGTTGATGACAAGACATTGCGCTGGTTATCGGCTCAACCGGGTAGAAACATTGCAGAACGTGCAGGTTCTAAGCAAAAAGTCAAAGCTCCAAAACGTTACGAAACCATTGTTACATTAGAAAACAGAGTTTTAAGAGCATTTTCGAGTTTAACAGTAAGAGAGTCAAAAAAGTGGATAAAAGAACATGGTAAGAAAAGTAGTTCAGGTTCGATTATCGCGGCCCATCAGATGAAGGCACAACGAATTGCGCTATTCCTGAAAGAAATGAAAGTACAAAAAGCGATTCCACCTGTAGTTCCTAATTTTCCATTGCGCTTTGACCGTCGTTATCGGGCTATATGGCGCTCGTGGAAAGAACTGATGAACCAAAATGCTCTTTCAGACAAGCGATGGATGTGGCAGGACAGGACAATAATAGAACTTTTTAAACTGCGCGCATCCATGAAACTATATGAATACATTTGCTTACAACCTAACACTAGAATTTTATCCCACTGCCCGGTACTTAGTGAACCGGAAGCCCCCAATCAAGGGAATTATCTTGGGATAAATAATGAGCAATGTGAATTTAACTTTATATTTGAGGATTCTAAAAAGCCGATCAAATTTCGCTTTGGCAATGGTAATGACCGGTTAGGTGTAATTGCTTATGTAGGCTCAAGTAATCCCTTGTGGTTTAATAACACCACAAAAAGCAATGATTGGGATAAAACTTGTAAGGAATGGGACTCAATTTTGAACGAATGGATGAAAAGAAGTTTGTCCTGAGTATCATATTGAAATTTATTTAAGAATAATATCAAGTTGGCAGGGGATGTTATAATGAGGAATTTTATCACTTTTGACTTGAACGGATGGTTTGATCATTTTTTGCCAGTGGAGGGCGAAGCAAAACCCTTAGGCAATCGCTCTTGCCTTTACAATTATGATAATAGTGCTTGGTTGGTCGGTAACCAGGCTCTTTCATTAGCAAGAAATCGTCACTCTAGCAAAGGTTTAATTGACGCCTATACTGCTTTAGAGTACTCGGCCGGATTAGGCCACTGTTCCGAGGAGGATAGACACGCACTGCCGAAGACTCTATGGCAACTTGTTAAAGACACGGCAAAGCTTGAAGTGCAACCCCCACATCTTGCCGTGGTTATCCCCGATGGGCGCTTGTTAGGTACATTGGAACTTGAGAATGGCAAAACGAAACTTGATAGATTTTACGAAACCCTTTTCACTAGCCGTCCGAATAATATAAGGCGATCTCGGCTAGAGTTAATCTGGCGTTCTGTTGCGACACTCAAGGCTATAATGGACAAGGGACTAATTCACGGCACAGGCTTTGTCTTTGTGATTAATGTCAATAGAACTCTATCTTGGACTGTTTTAGAAATCTGTCGCTGGCCCCGGGGTAATCCAAATGGGACGAGGAGAATTGTCAGAAGGCCGATAATGGATGATTGTGATGCGGATGAATCGTGGACTCAAAAGCGCTTGGATGAGGCCAAAAATACTATAAACCAAATGGGTCAATACAATGTTGACGAAATCCAATCATTGTCACGAATGCTTGATATAATGGCAACCGGAATGTCTCCGAATTCGTGGGAAAAATATGGGATTGATGTAAACGAACTTGAATTCCGAAGTTGGCCAACTGCAAGTGGTGATTGGGAGATTATCCCTGAAATACCAAGGGTAAATTTTGGCAAGAGTGTGCTTCCGAAAAAACTCACCGAGCGCATTAGTAAATTCGTCAATGGTGAAGAGGGCAAACCTTTGGGAGTAGTGATTGAGAGTCCGGTTGGTACCGAGATGACTGATGACATGTCAAGTTTAGTCAAGCAAATCACCAATTCATTAGCGATATGGAGAGTGTCGGGTAATGATGTCATCAATGCGTCTGGAACATTGGCCCAAGAACTTGGACAAAATCATGATAAACCTGCTTGGTTAGACGAAGTACCAGCCATTGATTTAAGGATTAAAAAAGGCAAAGGCTATAAAAAGATAAAAATTATTCCAAAGAATAAAGCTGTTCCAGCAGGAGAGACCTACCGTAGTAAGCCCAACAAAAAACATCAAGTTTTAATTGCCTCCGGTATAGAACATATTCACCTTCATTTTAGTCGGCGAACCTATACTAAAAACCCTAAATGGGAAAAACGGTATAGTAGTAAAGAAACGGGTCATACCATCTATCCGAGTGATCATGTTCGTCATGTAAATGCATTGGTTAGAGTCCGACCACTTTCTGGAGAGGCCAGAATTGAAATTATTGAACAATGTCCCGATGGTACAACTGAAGCAATAGCTTCAACACGCAAGGGAGCGAAATGGAGTGAAATGTCTAGTGAAAAACCAGAAGCACTACGGAGTATTCCCGATCTTTATATATTCAAAGCAAGTAGAATAGCTTGGGAAGAACTTAAAAATGTGCTTGAGAAATTTAAGGATATTCATCCCGGAACCATAGATAAGATGACCATGGAATTGGCTAATGAAATATTCAAATGCACGCAAAAACAATGGGAAGATGGTCAATTTCCATTGGGTTCGGATGGTCAGCCACCCCGTTCAAAAACCCCGGAAAATCATGAATATGATATGAAATTATTGCGTCATGCAACAAACATTTTAGTTAAGAATTTGGGATATTATATCCAGTCAGGTTCGGTGGTTTCTGAGCTTAAGGAGGAAAAAGAAATAAACCTACTTCATTTGGCATTAACATGGCTCTTTACAGGATGCTCTGACGATGTTGTTGATATCCTTTTGAAAGCAATGATGGAGCCAAATGGGAATGTGGGTCGTATCCTAAAAATGAACAAATATCCTTCAAAATGGGCGATCTATTCGGGTTTTGGTAGAACGGTAAGACACAAGGAGCACTTGCGATTAGCTTTTGACCATTTACTTTGTGAATGGGAAAATAAAAGCAATGGAAAGCTGGACCGAACCATCCTTGCTGCTATAACCCATCCGATGGCTAGGCGAGTGGATGTACGTACTGTTTTAAATGAGGACAAGAACCGATTTGATCGAGTTAAATCATTCCTTGACCAACAACTGAGGAGTTACCTCATTAAGAAGAAGGATTCCCTACCGACAAATCGTCCCTCGCTTGAATTAAGGTATATTGTCATGGGATATAGGGGCCTATGCCAAATTCGTTATAAAAATCCCGATTGGTTTCCCGTGGAAGGAGATGAAATCAGGAAAATCTATAAGTTGATCAACAAAGCCAAAAAATATGGAAATAAATTTGAGAAAGGTCTAATAAAAAAGTCTGCACCTTTTCTCATCGGTAAAGGGAAAAATCCCATTATGCCATTTGATATAAAACAGACCAAGAAAAAGAAATAGAGATACTGACTAATATGCGTTCAAGTTTGAATCCAAAAGGCGATCCAATTTTAATCTGTAACTTTGGGTATTATTATTTTGGTATAGACAGTAGGAAATAATTTGGAAATCTCAGTGAGGATTTACTTGCGACCCAGCTTATTTCCTGCACAAATTCAATGCATAAAAATTTTTTGCCGTGATAACTTGATTGGGATGGTATTGAATATTATTGGCTCTTGAATTCGGCAAATCACACAGATTAGGTTAAATTACTTCAATCTTTGATAATATTCCTCAGGTCATGAAGAGGGGAAATAGAAATTAGTAGTGTGTTATTTTATCCGTTTGGCTGGATTAAGCTGGTGCATTCTTTGTCAAAAGATATCAGCCGAATTTTGCATAAACTACACCAACTAAGTCATTTCAATAATGAAACGAAATCCTTATCAAATTGTGGAACAATTTATTCCCAGTATTCAAGCGAAGTGCCCGGTTGCCAACGGGCTGCAATACGCTGAGCTTCAGCCAATTGTCCCGGTGTCATTAACTCCTCAGCTATTTCTCTTGCGCTGGAATCTATACCATAATGGCTGCCGAGTGCTGCTGCTAGGTTAAACCATACATGGGCTCGGACATAATTCTCCGGTACACCTTGACCTTTTATATAAAAGATTCCTAAGTTGTACTGTGCTCTAGCATCTCCTTGCTCAGCCGCCATTTGGTACCATTTCGCGGATTCGACATAATTCTGTGTTACCCCTAGTCCTTCGGAATACAAAAGGCCCAAGTTGTACTGAGCTTCAGCAATTCCTTGCACAGCTGCCAATTGATACAAATTCGCAGCTTTGACATAATTCTGTGTCACACTTCGACCTTTTTCATAGATGACTCCCAGGTTGAATTGTGCACGAGCAATTCCTTGTTCAGCTGCCATCTGAAACCATTTCGCAGCTTCTCCATAATTCAGGGGTACACCACGACCTTCAGCATAAGATACCCCCACGTTGTACTGAGCTAGAGCATTACCTTGCTTGGCTGCCAATTGATACCAATTTGTAGCTTTTCCATAATTTTGCGTCACACCCCAGCCGTTCTCATACAAAATTCCCATGTTAAACTGAGCAGTAGCAATACCTTGCTCTGCTGACATCTGTGTCCATTTTGCGGCCTCACTATAATTTTGCTTCACTCCCCGACCTTCAGAATAAGATACCCCTAAGCCTAATTGAGCTAGAGCATTACCTTGTACCGCTGCCATCTGATACCATTTTGCGGCCTCACCATAATTCTGCGTCACCCCTTGACCTTGCTCATACAACCATCCCAAGTTGTACTGACCATCTGCATTACCTTGTATGGCTGCCATCTGATACCATTTTGCGGCTTCACCATAATTCTGCGTCACCCCATTACCAAATTCATATAGCCCTCCTAAGAATAACTGAGCAATGTCATTCCCTTGGTCGGCTAGAGGAATAAATTCATTAAGAACAGTCTCATAGTCTCCATCTAAATACGCCTGTAGTCCCACATCTAATTCTTGCGCAAAAGCAGTAAATCCAATTGCGCAACTAGCTAGCAAGCCCAACATCTTTATACGGATGTGATTAATCTTGCTCTGTCGAATCCAGTTTTTCATTTTAAACCTTTGTGATTTATTTTCGTCATTCCGGATAATCATACCTTGATTGGAAAAATTATAAAATCATTAGTTCAAGTATTGCTGAAATACTTTGGTATTTGACCAGTAATTTCGATACTTCGGTAGGGATTAGTTGGAAAAAGAATCGCAAAGCATCAATTGTTATAATTGCAATGTAATGCAAAGGAAATTTAATTTCTGTAGGCGATAGATCCCTGATGAATGAGATTATGAAACTTCTTTAGTTGTTATTCAAAGCGAAGTGTTCTTTGAGTGCGATTAAATGATTAACGCAGAGTTATTTTGCGTAATTTTGGGTTAAGAGAAAAGAATTAGGTTACTCCTATTTCATTCTCTGGGGGAATGGTTTAATTCCTCTATCCATTTCCAAAAAGAGGGGTGCTCCCGTAAAGGAAAGAGGAGAGATCGGACCATAAAACATAAAGGGGTATTTTTGATTACTTGAAGGGTCAATAAAAGACCGATAGAATTTGGCACCCATCTCGTCATTGATAATGTCACGTATCTTACGAAACTCGGAACCGCTAGTTAACCCGTAACCGAACGCAAATATACGGATTTGTCTTCTAATCTCTTCATGGAGTGAATCAATGGTTTGAGTGATGAACATGTATCCAATTCCGTATTTTCGAGTGGTCCGGACAGCATCAATGATGCTGTTAGTGAGTTCTTTATGTTCTTCACTGTGTTCGTATGTATTGATAAATCGATGAGCTTCATCCATCACTACTAAGCAATTAGATTGCTCACCTTCTGCGAACAGTTCTGCTCCCTTATTTTTGATGGCATCTTCAATGAGCTTGATAAAAATTAACTGGAGAGATTCACCAGATTTGGCACGTCTTCCAGAGATGTTAAGCACAAAGAGATTACCTGGATTACAAATCACAGAATTAACAACTTCAATCAGCTTTTTTTTGCCTCTATTTTGGAATAAATTATGTACCTCATTCCATTTATTACGTACTTCAGTGTCGATTTCCCCTGTCGCCAAATTTTCGAACCTTTTTTGTAATTCTTTTATGCGGCCATCTAGTGCATAGACATTTTTCAAATAATCGACTTTGCAAGATTTACTGAAATAAGATCCAATTTGCTTTAGGAATTTGTCGCTCTCTTCATTACCAAATTTAAAATAGGATTTCTCCATTCGTCTCTTAATATAATTTTCAATCTGCTCGGCCATTAAAACTTGTTTTTCCTGTGTGGGTATCTGAAATGCAGTTCTTATGAATCCATAATGTAAGAGTAGTTCTGCAAACAGTTTAGCATCATTGGGAAGAGCAATTTCTTCAGGAACTTTGAATTTTTCATAATTCATGCCTTTCCGCTTTACCTCGTCCTTAAACTTTTTGCCCCCTGGTAAAACGTTATTGTCTTCATAGAACTGTTCTTGAGGGTCAAGGATTAGAATGCTTATATTTTCTTTGTTCCTAGCGTATCCAAGAATCATGTTTGCGGCGGCCGTAGTTTTGCCAGATCCTGTTCGACCGAAAATTCCGATGTGATAAGCTTCGCCCGCACCCTTCTTTGTCGGGCTTCCAAAGTGCTTAAACCAAAATGGCACACTGACATTTGTATCATAGGCGGTCCCAAGACAAACCAGCTCGTTTTCATACTGCTTCATGAGTTTTTCCATTACCTCATTACTTACAGTCTTGGCAGGAGTACCTGTTGAGGGTGAATTAGCAAGTTTGTGAGCTTTTGATTGTTTATCAGTCAGAATAAAGCTGGATTGAACATTGATTTTGGCAATGCGATTGTCAGCGACCCCGCTTAGATTGGGTAGACTTCCATGCCGCTTGATAATCCCTTTGAATGATGGCTCCTCATGCCACCTATTACGAGTCTCAACTTCAGTGATTTGTCCAAGAACAAGTACTATATTATCGCCTTCAAGTACCTCAAAGCATACCAATTCTCCTAGAAGCTTGCCATGTTCACTGACCTCCTTGATGTCAATAATCGCCTCAAAAGAACTACTTGGAGAACCAACCACTCCGATTGGGTTGTCGTCTTCTTCAAGTATGGTAGAAATATCTTTTTCTGTCATAATGTTTCTAGCCTCTTCATTAGGTACGGTAGGGGAAAATTAAACTGAAATTCTCCCGTGAATTTAGTATTGGATTGTTGAATACCCCTTGGTTGATCGCATCCATGCCGAAGTGGATGTTTTTTGCCATAATATCCGCAAGATATTGGGGATATGGTTCTCTAATGTCAGTAGAGATAATCTGGTTACTAATGCTACGGAACATCCTCTCTAGCCGTGTCTGATCATTTGCGAGCTCCCGCTTGATCTCTATTCTGAGTGCTGAAGTATAATTTTCGGGTTTGAAATAGCAAAAGTGAAGTGTTGATTTAGAGTCCTTAGTTATCTTGAACGGCTTTATCGCTTCCTCAAGTTGAGGATTAAATTCTGTGCTGTTGCTAACTCCTTCTATATTTAAGTTACACCTGATGTGAATTTTCTCCCACATGCTTCTTTCTTTGTCGCATTGACCTACTGGAAGTGGTGTAGTGTATTCGTTCTCCTTTAAAAGAATTGACATGAATACCTTGTCATCCATGTCAATTCCTAAATTATCTAACTTTGAATCGATGATCTCCCTAGATGACGAATACTTAGTCAGCCCGATCACTGAATCATTGGAAAAGGCATCTCGTATGATGTTCGGTATGTCTGGGATTACCTTCTCATAGTTTTCATTTAGAAAGTTAGAAAGAGCATTGACATACGGTTGGTCCGCTGCATCTTGGTCGTTAGCGCTCAGTAAGCTGTTCAGCTTGAGGATAGTAGTCAAATGAGACCCATCCATTATCCGGATTTCCCGGTCGTTCCCGGCAAGTATGCTAAGCTCCATCAAGAACATAATCCCCTGAGCCAGTCGGGAATTGGCTACGTGATGCGGTAGAACTGCCTGCCAGTGTTGATATTGCCTTTGTCCATCCGGCCAAGATGACGCTTCCTTACTTGAAAGTCCGTCAACACCCACCGCGATCGCAAGCAAAATATCTGAACTGGTCTTATGATCAATGATGCATGCACCATCGGCTGCCATTACAGATTCTGAATGATTTCCCTCGGGACATTTCTTGATTAGATTCTTATTTTCAAGAACTCCGCGAGCCTCAGATGTTTGCTGTTTACTCAGTTGGATACTTTCGGCTAGTTTGCTAGCAGTTTCAGGAGTCTTTTCCAGTATCTGAAGCAAGAGATCTTCTGGAAGGTATGCATACTTATTGGTTTCTGGCATCATGACCTATCAATTTCAAACAGAGTTTTGCTTTGTTCCCACTCTTTTCTGGCCTCTAACATGAATTCATCTTTCTTAAACACGAGGTTTTCCTTTGGATAGTCGCCAGTTCGTTTAACTGCCCAGCGTTGCTTCCAGAATTCTGTCAACTCATCAATACTACGCTGTTTCCAGATCGGGTTTTCATCTTTCTGAAGGACAGCATGGAGATTGTCGACCAATGGGAATATGTAGCTCGCACGTTTTATGCCGTGATTGCTCCCTTTCTTAAAGCCCAATAGACGCATGGAACGGTCTATGTTCTTAATTTTTACAGATGGACCACTGCCGAAATATCGACCCACTTTAATCCCGGCTAAACTGAGATAATTCATTAGGCTTTCATACAGTGTATCAGGAATATGAAAAGAACCGC
>MPNP01000093.1 GCA_002239085.1 Rhodobacteraceae bacterium bin131
CGTAGGGTTTCATGATACACCTGTAATTGTGTATAAATTTCGAAAGGTCTTGATGATGCGTAGCCATGTAGATAACCCCTTCCCTAAATCGAGTCAACTCAATAACTTAACAATCAATTGGGAAATCTATCGGGAGAAAGAACCGAACGAGTTAATTTTCGGGTGGTTCAATGGTAGCCAAGGTAAACTGGGTGATATTGGAAAAGTTTTAGCTGTCGGAACACAGCTTGGAATTTGCGGTCTGGGATTTTCACGCGTCATCGGGGAAGATAAAACCTGGGAACACTTTGAGAAGAAATGGAGCAAAGCACGTTTCAAGGAAGATGCTGAATCTTTGAAACGGTTTGTCATACCTATAATTAATCTAGAAGGACAAACAACTGCTATAGTTTCTGGACCACGGCAATTTATGAATATCTGGGCCACCTTGATAAAAAATGTTCCTACTGGAAAATCCATGACTTATGGTGAGCTCGCAACTGAAGCAGGGATTAAAAAGGGATTTCCAAGGGTTGCGGCAAACGCAATGAGTACAAATCGTCTTGGTCTGCTGATTCCGTGCCATAGAATCGAACAAAAGGGGCAAAAATCTGAAAAAGGGCAAAAATACCGGTGGGGTATTGAAATAAAAACCGAGCTAAGAATGCTTGAGCAACAGAACTTTTCAGGAGCTGGCTCAAATCCCTATTAGAGCTGAGTAAACCACTTCACTCATATAGTCCACTATAAACATGAACGGTTAGTCATACTGACTTGCTGTGAAGTTTAGGAATTGTGAATTCTTAATACTTGAATAGGGATTGAAAAATAATCTTAATGTTAGTTTAGCCGAGTTTCTATATCCTGAATAGATCGACTAATAATATTTCGGCGATCATCTCCCCCCATATTATCTTGAATGATTGTTGCAGCGACATTAACGGCTAAATCAACAGCCTGATCCCGAATACTTTTTTCAGCCTTGGCTTCGCTTGCAATTAACTGTTCTCGAGCGTTTTGGATTTTCCGCTCAATTGTATTTTTGATGACCACTTCAGCTTCTTTGATAGCAAGTTCTTTGCCTTGATCGGCTTGCGATTTCAAGTCTTTAACCAATTCAGCTGTCTGACTTTGCTTCTGCTCTAATTGCTGTTGAACTACAAGCGCTTCACTGCGAATATCCGCAGCCTCTTTCAACTGGCGCTCAATCTGAGCAATCTGACTATCAATTAGCTTGGCAACAAACTTCGGTGCTTTAAAATATATTATTGCACCGATGAAGACAATAAATGCAATGAGGACGACAAAGTCGGTGTTACTCAAGGAAATAGCAAACCCACCAGCCGCGTGAAGAGGAACAGATCCAACCACCAAAAATCCAATGGCGAACCAAAACTTATTCACTGCTCTCTCCCTTTAATTGATCATTGACCACTTGATTGATTTGGTCGGTATTACCTCGGTTGGGAATGATTGCACTAACAATCTCAGATGCGGTCGCTACCGCAATGGTTTTAATCGCATCCAGCGATTGACTTTTCAGAGCTTCAATTCTTTCAGCTGCAACTTGCGATTCAGATTGTATGATTTTATCTGCTTCTTCTGACGCTCTGGCTTTTATTTTCTGGATTTCTACACGAGATTCAGCAGCTTTAGTTTCCGAATACCGCTTGGCCTCAGCTAAACTCGCTTCAATTTGGTCTTCAATTTCCTTGGATTGTTCATTCACTCGATGCGCCTCATCAAGGTCCGTCCGAATGCGCCTTTCGCGTTGCGAGTGAATTTCGCCAATGCGAGGGAGAGCAATTCTCCTAACGACAATGAAAATAGCAATTAGGAAAATAGCCAACCAAAATATCTGGTGGGGGAATGTCGCAAAATCAAGCTGGGGGATGCCAGCCCTTTCAGCAGCGACTACGACTTCAGCTTCTGTTTCCATTAGCTTAATTCAATAATTCTATCCGATAGTTTTGACATCCAATCAAACTTACAGAGCAAACATTAAGAGCAAAGCTACGAGGAACGAAAAAATCCCTAGAGCTTCGGCAAAAGCGATACCAATAAAAAGCATGGCTGTTTGCGATTGTGCGGCGGAGGGATTCCGAAGGGCACCTGCCAAATAATTTCCTGCAACATGACCAACACCAACTGCTGCTCCTCCCATTCCCGTACATGCTAAGCCGGCACCAATCAAGGCACCCATTGTTTGCAAATCACCTTCCATGTTTAATCTCCTTCAATACTTAAATTATACGATTATTAATGTTGTGGATGCAACGCATCCTTCAAGTAAACACAAGTCAATATTGTAAAAACATAAGCTTGGATTACCGCAACAAGTAATTCAAGCCCATAAACTGCAGTGATCGCGATAATGGGGACAAATGCGGCAAACCCCATTACCCCTGCAAACGCTGCAAATACTTTGATCAATGCATGTCCGGCCATCATGTTTCCGGCCAAGCGAATCGAGTGGCTGACGGGGCGAACAAAATATGAAATAATCTCAATGACAGCTAGTATGGGTCTTAATATAGCTGGAGCTGATGAAATCCAAAAGAGTCCTAAAAACCCAAAGCCATGCCGAATAAAACCAATTATGGTAACCGAAAGAAAAACAATCAGTGCAAGTGTAGCCGTAACAGCTATGTGCGAAGTTGTTGTGAAACTCATCGGTAGAAGTCCCAACAAGTTAGAAAACAAAATAAAAAGAAAAGCCGTCATGATATAAGGAAAGAAAGGCAAGGCGTCTCGACCAGCAACATCTCGAACCATATTGCGAACAAACGTATAGATAATCTCTACAATCATTTGAAAGCGGTCAGGAACATAAGACTTTTTGCGAGTCCCAACAACGAGAAAAATAACAATGCCAATCCAACACAACGCCATCCACAAAGTGACATTACTCGGAATAAAAAATGGCATTAAATCACCACCACTTAGGGATTGTACATTAAATTGGTCCATCGGTTTAATAACCAGACCACCCCCTGAATTACTCTCGGCCACGCCAGCTTCTTTCCGTCAATTTATCGTTCATAGTTCATCAAGAATTTTCATCTTTCGTTGTCATTTCTTTTGCTGTTTTCAGCATTAAATTAATGCCAGCAGCAAATCCTAATAGTGTCAAAACTATCATAATTAAAGGTTTTGTACCAAATAAAATATCAAGGCCGTACCCTAAAATAAAACCCATACCAACCCCAACTACAAGTTCAATGACCATCCGCCAAGCGTAACTAGCTTGCGATACAACATGATCAGGTTGTTGTTCAGGTGGGTCAATTTCCTTTTGGAGTCTGGAGATTCGATCTCCGAGTGATTTACTTTTGGCCATCTTACTAATTGTCAATTTATCTATCACACTCGGCGTAGGTCAAAGTCACCTCCATTCCCAAGCCATCAAATAGTAAAATTCTCCTTTGATTTCAACAATTTAAAGGCACAAAAATATTAATATCCAACTCGCAAAATAGTTTTCAAATTATTTTCCACCGAACTACTCTATTATAAATAAATGCTACTCTATTATCCAAACCTATTTCACAATTTTTCCATTGGCGATAACATAAATCTTTAATGAATTATACATAAAGTCTTTGTCTCTATTTAAATTATAACTTCTCAATTCTCAGCAAAGTTGGTTTCATCTCAATGGATAAAAAATCAAAATCACACACCACCAGTCATCAATTGGAATGCCGCCCTTGGGGAAGCTTTGAAAGCCTCCGAATGGGAGATGGCTTTCAAGTAAAATCTATCATTGTTAATCCTGGCTCCAAATTGTCCCTACAATCGCATAAATTTCGGTCAGAACATTGGACCGTTGTTAGAGGTCAAGCCCGTGTTACATGCGATGATCAAGTGTTTGACCTGTTTCCCAACCAAACAACCTATATTCCACTCGGTGCGCGGCATCGCCTTGAGAATTCCGGCAATGAAGAACTTGAAATTATTGAAGTTCAGTGCGGTACATACTTAGGCGAAGATGACATCATTAGGTTTGAAGATGACTTTGGAAGAGTTTGATTTAATGAATTCTCCTGGTTTGTTTTTTAATATTATATTTCGAGTTACTATTCGCACTTATTGTACAGAATTAGAGAATTTGAAAATGAAGGAGCTCAGTCAATGATAGAACCAATGTATAAAGTTGAAATGGATCCAATATCAATCACTCATGGGGATAACGGTGGAACGAAAAAATCTTACCCAAATACGGGTAGAGTTATTGAGATGTATCGCGGTTCCTTAATAGGACATTTTGGAATAAACGAGGAAAAGACTTATTACAATGTCGTAATAAAAGGATGGGGAGCACAAAATGAACCTCTTGATGCAAATCGTTTGGATACACCAATTCACGAGATTTGGAAAGTATACTTCAAATCCCTCTCCACTTGCGAAAAATGCAAACGGAGATTGTATTCACATCGTGCGTGGTTGGCTGCATTAATCGTTAGTGTGATATCTTCAGCAATCGTCCTCTCGGTCAGTTACGGTTTAAATATGCACCATTAATTACGGTTGAAAAATAACCCAATGTGACAAGCTTAAGGAGATTGCCAAGGCATCAACTGGTATTTACAATCTGTTGGATTACGTAAGAAATGATTTTTTCTACAAGTCGGTAATAATGTAAAGCGATGGAGAATCGTCACTTTTGAAATGTATCTGTTCCGATATGCTTGCCAATCTATGAACTTACTATTTGCTACAAAATGGAAATTGAAATAAAGGGCAGACTAAATCCGTGGTCGTTTTGGTTCCGTTTTCTTCACTAAAACTGGATTGCCAATTCTTTGCTGAGCATGGACCGAAGCTCGTCAAGCATAACCGACTGAGCCAAGTGGTAGGCATTAGGTAGATTGGTGGCGGTTAGTCCGGGCAGGACTTTTGACTGAACAATTTCCCTTGGTCCACCACGTGCCTGCAAATCAAGTATCACAATTTCTGTCCGATAAGCTTCCCCCTCCTTTCGCTCCTCTACTTGCCACATTTCACGGACACCCAGTTCTGCGTAACGGACCGGCTTGTCCTTATCAAGATTGGTAACCTCCACCTCAACAATGAGATCGGGTGGCGTTTTTTTCTCAAACTCACTGGCGATCTCTCGACCCCCGACCTGATAAGCTGCAATCCATTGCTCTGCCTTCTCTCCGATATAGAAGGAGGCGTCAGCTTCTACTCCGGTGTTTGAGGGGTCTTTCAGCCTTTTCCAGCGATAATCACGCCTGTTCTTGACCTGTACCTTGATCAATTCTCCCGCTTGTTCGACAATCTTGTCGGATGCATCGGCCATATCAACATGAGAACCTGACGGGTTTATCCAAGAAATGATGCCTTTGAAGGGATCAATCATCACCTTTCGCCCCAATTGATTCCAGTTAATCTTGGACGCTAATAAAGGTATAGCTTCAGGTGGTACTTTGATCTGCCAGAACTCTGAACCCATCGGACCAATGAAATGGGTTTCAGATGTATTATCAAGCATGAATTTCCCTCGTTAAAGATTGGCAATGCCTTCAGCTGGATTTTCTAGTAAAAATAGAATTTCCTATCCTACTCTAGCACATGAGATTGCGTTTAACATCAGTTTATTGTAAAATTGTGCAAGCTAAATAAAAATTCATGTTGGTCAAATAATGCTTGAGATTATTCGTTCTGAAAACATTGGTTGATCATCTCATCTACTTTGATATTCTCTTCAATTGTGACTGTGAAAGTATTCACTTCACCCTTTTATTGAGTATTATTTTACCAGTTTTTATAACCTGACCCCAATCCTTACAGTCAAGTTTATTCCTAGTCTTTCGTACAATTCTTTTTTATCCCACTTTATTTTCAACAATTATCCTTTTCCCCTTGACTGAATGAATCAGCTGTGTTTCACTGTTGGTGAACAATAAATAATTTTTTCAATGTAGGATTTGCAATGTCAATACCACGGTACCAGGAATTTCTGTCCCGTTCTCAGTTGTTTCCACCGCGTTTGGACGATTATGTTGCCAAGGACAATCCGGTCCGGGCGATTGATACGTTTGTTCAGACGCTTGAGTTGGACAAGTTGGGGTTTGAGCATGCCGATGCATGGTCGGGTTCGGGTCAACTTCCACTTGACCCGGCAGTTCTGTTGAAACTTTATATCTATGGATATCAGAACAAAGTTTGCAGTTCCCGTTGTTTGGAAAAGGCCACCCGCTTTAATGTTGAAGTGATGTGGCTGTGTCAAAAAGCGACCCCAACCGACAAGACCATTGCCGATTTTCGTAAGAACAACCTTGAGGCCTTACAGAAAGTCAACCGTGAGTTTGTCCAAATGTGTCGGAATTTGTCATTGGTCGGTGGGACTTCGGTTGCTGTTGGCGGGACATTATTGAAGGCCAGTACCAATCGTAACACGGTTCACACCAAGAGTGGACTGGATCATGAGATTGATCGACTGGATAGCCAGATTGCGGCTTACTTTGACGAATTGGAAGTCGCGGATGACACTGATAATGAGGACGACTTATCTGATCCTGACCTAGTTGCCAAGATGACGGCTTTAGTGGTTCGTTGTCAGCAGAAGAAGGATTTACAGGAGTGCTAAGAATCCAATGTTTAGGAGCAATCTTCATAGTCTCAATTGCGCCCATGATGGATGTAAATTCTAAAGTAGATTGCTATCCAACACCTTCGTTGTGTGATTGACCAACCGGACAATTTTACTGACTTTTGGGGTTGCCAGCAATGTATTCATTTGATCGCTTCGGACCAAAATAAGCTTTATGCAGAAATTATATACAAAAGTGACCATTCTTTATCAAATTCCGATGAGAAGGGAATTTAATAACTGTAATAGTCATATACTGATTTATCGTATAAGTAACTTTGGATACTATCTAACTTATCATCTAACTTGTTTATATCATCATCTAACTTATCTACTTGTTCACCCAATTTTACCAACTCGACTTTGTTTTCATTAACGATCTCAAGAATTAATGATGTTTGATTTTGAATTTCGTCCTCTGTTTCAATTCTAAGATTGTTGAATTGTGAATTTAACCACCAAACTCCGGAAACAATTACCCCCACAATAGTTACAACTTTAAGCCCCATGTATATATTTGGATAAAATCCCTTCACATTCTTCTCAATTGCAGTCTCTTGATGAAATGTTGATTCTCAATCTTCTGATTTGGCTTCAATCTTACTTTTCTTAGTCATTTAGCTTCCTTTAAATATCCCCATAAATCTGGGGTGGCAAATCCCGAATATCTTTTGCTGCACGGGATTACTATTCCAGTAATTTGGGGATATTCACCATCATTAGTAAAACCAATATGTTTTGATACATACGAGGTGTTTCCATTAGATTGGATGAAATAAATACTAGGTTCTAGAGATATATAGGGAGAGGAGTCAATTTTGTTAATTCGTTCTATAAAATCCTGAGGAGGATCTTCAAACGGTATAATGGCAAAAAAACATTACATTACCTCCAGAAATAAATCATTCATTTCTATATTAACCTGAACTTCACAAATAAAATTAGAATATAATTTGCCCCAACCCTCCTTTAGAAGGGGATTCAGGGCTATTTCAGCGACCTTTCAAACTGGACCAAATATGGGAACACTCTCATTCAGCCGTACCTCCAACAGTCGAAAGGCCTTACTCTGAAGTGCCGTTGGCTGCGTTGCCATCGTTATACTCGCTTTATCCGACGGAAGCTGAACCGTGTTCACAACCAAGGTTGCCAAATCATCTAGCAACGTCCGAAAACTGTGGTCCGGCAATCCCTCCGTAGTCTTCTTACTCTCCGCTTTCTTTGTGGCACTGGTTGACACAACACTTAGAGCCACCGGCGAGCCCTTTAGACTGTGAAAGTATTCATTTTACCCCTTTATTGAGTATTATTTTACCAGTTTTTATAGCCTAATCCCAATCCTGACAGTCACGTTTATCCTCGTCTTTCGTACCATTCCTTTTGTTCTCACTTTTTTTCAACACTGATCTTTTGTCTCTTGACTTAGTGAATCAACACTGATTCACTGGTGGTGAACAGTCAATGATTGTTTTCCATTGAGGATGAACGATGTCAATACGACGGTACCAGGAACTTCTGCCCGCTCAGCGGTTCAGTTGTGACCCCCGAGTGTGGACGATTATGTCGCCCCGGACAATCCGGTCCGGGCGATTGATACGTTGGTTCAGACGCTTGAGTTGGACACGTTGGGATTTGAGCATGCCGGTGCATGGTCGGGTTCGGGTCAGCCTCCATTTGACCCGGCGGTTTTGTTGAAACTGTGTATCTATGGCTATCAGAACAAGGTTCGCAGTTCCCGCGGTTTGGAAAAGATCGCCCGCCGCAATGTTGAAGTGATGTGGCTGTGTCAAGGAGCGACCCCTACTTACAAGACCATTGCCGATTTTCGTAAGAACACCCTTGAGGCCCTACGGTCCGTCATTTGCGGGAAACACACTGCTATTCAGCGGTTGTGTCTAACCTGGTTTCGACTAAAGTGAACGAGGATTGAGCCAACGAACCCGGTGGTCAACCAAGGACAGACCTGCTGTTGGTTCCCGGGCAGATAAGGTGTGATTGACCAGCCTTTTCGATAACACCATTGACTGGTTGCTTGGCAATCTTGTTCCAACCCGTCTGTGCTCAAGCTATCGAGCGATAATCCCGATGATATTGATATCGAATTCATCCGGATGATAGTTCAGCGTCAATCAGGATAACATGAAAACTTACTGACAGAGTAAAGTGTGATAAGTTGATAGGATGAACAAGGGGCGAATCAAATCCTTGACAGTTAAGAATTAAAATACTAATATAGGTATTGTCTGTGTTATTTTGTCTTCTTTCTTTTCTTTAGATTCAAAACACATACAGGTGGAATTGGTAGGGCTGGCGGGATTCGAACCCGCAAGCCGGTGGTTTGAGCACCAGCAAACCCGAGTGCGAGTCGGGGGTGTCTACCAATTTCACCACAGCCCCTTAATTCCTTAAACATTATAGACTCATTAACAAATAAATACTACTTGAAATATAATACCTCGATCTGCGAACTAAATTTAAATTGTGGGATTATTTATCAATGCGGGCAATATTTAGCACCTGATTCGCTTTTCGTCATCATAATAAGTTGTTTTGGTATGATTTGGTGACTCAAAAGGGCTCTTTTGGGCTCCAATGACCACTATTATTACCCGTGGCAATACTTTCACACACACGACGCAGACGGGAGCTGAGGGTGACATGACGGCGACCAAAGAGCAGCGGTTCCAGTTGGCGAACGATCTTGCCCAAGACCGTGTCATCCTCCAGTCGATCAATATCCGCGACCCGATCAAAGCCTAAAATGTTCAAGAGCATGATACTCAGAACCATCTGAGCATCTAACCAACCCTGAGACCGCATGCGGTCACCCGGGAGTTTGTGAAGGATTTTCCGATCACACAGAATCTTTAAAAACGCCAGGACACCACCAAAGGGTGTTGTGTCTTGTTTGGGGGTAAATTGGACCTTGACAGGAAAGGTATTTGGTAATATCATAATGTT
>MPNP01000094.1 GCA_002239085.1 Rhodobacteraceae bacterium bin131
ATGCGTTTCTGGCGCGATAGGAGCCAGTCCATGGCTTGATACAGGTCTTCAACCGGGGTATCTTTCAGGTTCAAGAGACCGGCCAGGGTTGTGGTTCCATTGGAACTGAGTTCTCGTTCCACCCGCAGTTGTGCATCGGGACGGAGTATTCTGGCAATGAGCATGGCGAGGACCACATTGCGTTCACGGCTGTTTTGATAGAAGATCGTTTTATCCAGTCCGGTGTGCTGGATGGTATTGAGGATAGCACTGACGGCGCCATGATCTTTTGTATTGGTCAGAGTTGGGTTATGTAAGGTGGGGACTTGACCGGTCTTGAGTGCTTGTCGGAGTGCTTCAATGGCATGATGGGGCAGTCCCGAGAGATTGGCGATGGTTCGTTTTTTCGGTTTGCCGTCTTCCCAATAGGATTGTCGGAGAAGATGACAGGTTGACCGTGGGTTATGAGTTGTTTCGATGTGCATACTGCCTATGAATATTTGAGTTAAAATTACTATTAGAGATATTTAATATCGTTTCAAAGAATTAAAAGAAAATAATTATACTGCCTAGTAATTTTATTTAAAAAGAAGGGTTCAAAGTGCTGAAAGCACGACTACAAGGGGGATTTAGGCAAATATTATGGAAATTTGATCAAAGTCAGTTATAGAGGTGCCCTTAAATGCAAAATTATGTCGGGGGAAATAGTAAAGAATGCGGCATAAATAATTGTGAAATCCAATAAGAATGCTTTCTAAAAGTTGATGGAATATTATTATGCCAAAAATTACTGACCAAACTAAGATAAAAATAAGTGCTCGTTAGTTCCCACTTAAAATGAATCTCTTATTGAATACCAAAAAGACCATATCCAGACGTAGCAAACAGTCTACTGACAAATTTGTAGATTATCACCGTGTCTATCCATAAGACAGGAAATATCCAATTTTCTATTTTGAGACACGAAAACTGCTTTAACATTCCAGCCTATATTTTGGAAGATTTTTTGGATAAAGACTTATGATTAGTTCTTCAGATTGCATTCTCGCAGAACGGTTTTGGGTGTTTCCCCCAAGTGTAGAAAAACGACCCTTGATTATTTTGTGTTTAATAGAAAACCATTCATTTGCAATCTTGAGAACCTTTTCTCCACTTAATCCATTGGAGGCTTTCCCGGCAGGAAAAGTAATGATAATTCCTGTATTCCTTTGCCCTAAAGTTTCGAGCAGTTGCTCAAGGGAATTTCTTGATGAATTTTGTAAACTGTAACTTGATCTAGGTCGGAATTCGTGTGGTGGATAGCGACCTGCACCTGAAACTGATACCATTTGTCCATTCGCTAGAGTTTCCAAAACATGATAAAATCTGCTGTAGTGAAGAGCAGAGTAGGGAGGATCAATAAATACTAGGTCAGAGGAATTGAGGTCCTTCGCAATAGTATTTGCATCTCCTTTCAATGCAAAACCACTGGTTTTAGTATCAATTTTTGATAATTTCTCTGCAAAGTATCTTACCCTTTCAAAGACTTTTTGAGACCAAGCTTTCCGTAAGTGTGGCTCGGCAGTAGGAGTTGGGCGAAAAGGTTGTGCTGTGTGACCAGGCGAAGCCGCACAAACACTTGCCGCCTGAATAAGTGAAGCTAAGGCAACAACTTTATATGGATTACGAACTGGTAGAGCGATTCTAAGTGAATCCAAATAGATGGATTGTAGAGGGCTGAAGTAATATCCACCGTAGGCCAAAGTAATTGGGGTTTTTGCACTAAGGCAAATATTTCTTGCTTCAGTCGTCAGTTTGTAGATATTTAAGTCCTCACAGTTTTGCTGGATAGAGTTTGCTCTATAATAAAGTGGATGGATGCTAGTAATATCATTTGCCCTGTTAATCCAGCTCGTTATCCAAGATGTACCTAGACAGCCAGTACGGCATAATACTGAAGATGCCAATATTCTGCAGAATTCCTGAAGGTCATTAGCAAGAACTGGAGTTTTATGTGTTGAAGCGACATACCAAGATACAGATGAGGAACCGCAAAATAAATCAACAAAACGATCATATTGCGAAATACGAGAATCAATTATCTCCCCAAGGCCATTGTCAAGCATCCAGCGCTTTGAACCCATATATTTCAATAGTTCAATCCCCAAATACATGCTCTTTCTGCCTGACTGAGGTGTAAAAGGGTTTCACCTTGTTCCTTATCAAGAAAATTGATAAAACTGAATTGGTCTTCTTGATTACTGAGGATATAATCTTGGAGGTAATTTACAGCAACAGAAACGTCATTCCACAACTCATCAATCTCTACTGGATGGTTGCCTTTTGACCAAATACCCCTTTCTAACCCAATAATATCAAACCAATTTTGAAGATTTTGTGAACTAATTCCAGCGTCAGATAATACTGACCTCACTACTCCGGTTGCCAACCTAAGTAAAATCAAAGCACGACTTATCATGCCGTGAACATTTCCAACTTCTTGGTTTCTGTCCCAAGAAAGGAAAAAAATGTCTTCAGACTCTTTTACATTATTTTGGTCCATTAAATCTTCTAGGTCGAATCCATGAATCTCTGGGTTAAGTTTACTATAATCCAATTTTCTGTGTTTTTCAAATAGTTTGAGAAATTTTCTTAGCAATTGCCGATCAAGAGTCCCATAACCTCCAAGGCCATCTGGTTCAAGACTGTCCCATATCGATCGGATTAGTTTCAACCGCTGGAGTAATTTTGAGTTTGTTGAATTGTAAGCATGTGCTGAATAACTAGAAATATTTCTAAACGATTGATCATTAGAACATGTTCGTAAATCAATGCCCCAATTATAAATAATTTCGCTAACAAGTAGGTTACTCGGAAAGTCTGGACAAACTTCCTTCATGCGTTCGATTAGGGAAACGTTTTGAAATTTAATTGAGTTCAGGAACTCATTAGTTGAATCCGTTCCTTCTGACCAAAATTGGAGCGCGTTCCATGTAGCTTTATGGGTAGGAACCATTTTGTCGGTTATACTTTTCAAACAACCTGATGATGTAACTGCAAGGTTGATTCCGTTGAAAATGCCAATACCATTGCAATGGAGAATGCTCATGGCTGACCTTAATTGTGCATAGTAGGCTAGATGGCGTGCTGTATGTGCGTCTCCAGATAAAAGTGAAGAAAGTGAACGAGCGAAGAAGGTCCATCCGTCCATACAATGGTTAGGGCCTGTGGCGGCTATAACTGTCAATATTACATCATTGCAAGTTTTATTTTTCTTCAAGCAACTAAAATTCCTAAATCGTGTGCCCTCAGCTGTAAGAAATTCACCAGTTTTAAATTGAGTATCACGTAACCATTCCGAAACTTGCAAACAAGCTAAATCGGAAAGTTTTTGAACGATTGGAGCCCGGCTAGCACTACGGAGAATGTCCAAATTAATTTGGTGATTAGATGCACTCATAAATGAGAGTAGAATATTATTTTTCAGAGAAAGCAGATTAAGGACTATTTATTACACTGGGAGACATGTTCTAGTAAACTGTTTGTCAGTAGGGTATATCCTCCACTTCCCCTGTAAGCACGTTTTATCATCTCAATTCCAGATCCTTTCACTCCCGGGCCGTCTACAGACCGCCAATCAAACTCAGAGATTGAATGCGCCAACTTATCTAGGTAATCATGAAATTCACAATTCTTGAGAGATTCCACGGCCTCATTTATACCATTTTCAGATGTTAATGTTTTGTTTTCAGCACTGAATTGCCATTCATTGAGTTTCCATTCTACTGCATGGTTGTAAAAATGATTGTTAAGAACCGAATGTATGGCTTTGATACCCATATCTTGGTTCAGCATTGAAGACTTGTCAGTAAAGGGATCCTTATATTTTTCTTTGTACTGAATAATCCAGTCCGAATTACTATCTTCAAGGTGTAATTTAATTAAATTCCAAAATTCCATTATAAAGGAGATTTGCTGAACTCGTACCCATTCAAGAATGTTGTTGTTAACGAGTTGACACTGGTACAGTCCATTCTTTCCCCCTCCTCTTCCTTTACCGAAAAAGGTTGTCACAAGAGAACGAACCCACGCGGCTTGGCTAACACGGGCTTCACCCCTTCTTTGGAGCATACTAATTCGATTATACCAAGGACTCTTCTGATGTTTATAAAGCCATTCTGTAATTTCTTGGGCTCTTGCCTCTCTGTATACAGTTATATCTCCCCTACTTTCCAACCAATCTTGGGACCGGAGCAAGGGATAAAGATCAAATGCATGGCTAGGATTGATTCTTACCGGTGAGATGTTAATGGACCAAAACAGATAAGCCTGCCAACCTAAATCTAGACCATGAAAAGCTACCACGGGCACCTCAAAATTAGGAAATTCTTTGTTTTCTTCAAATGCCCAAAGTCGATGCTGGCCATCGATAACCTCAAAGGGTCTGAGATCAGTGTCTTTAAAAGATTGTTCGTCTGGTAGTTTTATGCTGTAGTTCCCATTTTCTTCATCTTGTAGCTTGACCATATGCCGGGAATTAATTGTCTTTTCTCGCCGTACGTCTTTCTCGGTAAGAATATTTATGACAATAGATGTTGGTAACCATCCCGGTTTACGTAGATATTCATAATTACTGTGTTGATTTTCCTTTAGGTCACTGTATGGATACCCTTCTTGTATAAATCTCCTGATCCTGTTGATACGACTTTCCTCACGTCCTCTCTGAATACCGCTCACTTCTTGGGGGCTTCGATTTCGTTGATATACATCACTATAGCTTCTAAGTTTGCTAGCCGACATAGCAAAAACAAAGATATAGGGCTCTGGTTTTCGCCTTTGAGCACTCTCTTCATATTGATAATTGTCCCAGCTATCAATCCACTGCTTCAAACGGAGAACAGGAACAGAATCTTTGGGCATTAAATTCACCATAATTATATTCGAAAGTTTGTGTTATCTTATCCTTAGGTTGAATTACAGTTTTTATGAAATTGAAAGCAACTGTTTATTGCTTGTTCACCGAAAAGAGATTGTACAAAGATTTTATTTGGCCTTAAATTGAGTAATTGTTTACAGCTTATGAGACCCTGACTCTCCCTTCTTCAGTTTATGCTCATCTAACTTCCAACCTAAATTATTTTTAATAATTGTCCTTTGACCTCTTGCTTGTTTGAGCCAGTTGTGATTCAATGTGGACCATAATTATTTCAATTGAGGATAACCCATCTTTAACGTTTAGTGCACAAAAGCCAATAGAAATGGGAATGTTAAAATTCGAGTGGCATCACTAAGCTACACTTCCGTCACTTGAGTACCTCAATTATGTTCTGAGTGTCGTGCGGGTTTATTTCCGCCTTGTACCGCATCAATTCCAGGTCAAACCACTGACTTGAGCACATTCCTTGGCGGTGGAGATATTCCCATGTCCTGATTTTCTTGGTTTGGATATCATCAGGTGTCGCTGTTGTGCGAACATGGAGGGTTGTATTATCCCGACGGGAAAACTTGTCGTTGGCCGTTGCTAGGTCTTTTGCTTGACCTTTTGACCATGCCGTTGGTTCTTGACCAGTCAATGGGTCATGCGTTGTGAACCGTCTTTGGTGGTTCCTGTTTTGGTTGCTCTGATAAAAATGTCGAAGATTTAGTGTTGGTGTGTGGCGGGTTCAACCCTCTAAACTAGCGAGGTGGCAATACATGAGAGGTATTGGAGGAACCCCGGGGTATCGGGTAATATTTGAAAATGAGGGTATGTAAAAAGTTGAATTTAGCCTTAATTTACAATTTTGGGAAGGAAAAATGATAAAGATGGGCTAAGTGTTTTTGACCTGAGGAAGTTGTGCCACTTCTTGGTTAGTGGGGTATGCCATGCATTATAGGGTCGAGATAAATTTGACTTCTTTAATTATGTTTGTAAACACCGTTATTTGGGTTTGAGATATCGTTTAAACTGGAGTATGTAGACAAAGCCCTATCTCTGGCAAATTTATGTTCAATAATTGGATGAGGATAAGTTGAGCCAAGACATACATTCGCTTGTCTGAGGACTTCAGCGGATGCAGTCCAAGGCTCTGGGATATGTTTGGAGGGTAATTGGGAAAGTTCAGGAACCCATCTTAATATGTATTGATTGTCTGGGTCAAATTTGCGTGCTTGCAACACTGGATTAAAGATACGGAAATAGGGAGCAGCATCAGCGCCACAGCCGGCAACCCACTGCCAAGATAAAGTATTAGAGGCAATGTCGGCATCAACAAGTGTATCCCAAAACCACTGCATGCCAAGGCGCCAATCTATGAGCAAGTGCTTGGTTAGAAATGAAGCAACAATCATGCGAACGCGATTATGCATGTACCCGGTATGCCATAGTTCGCGCATTCCGGCATCGACGATTGGATAACCCGTTTGTCCCTGTTGCCACAGAGTTAGGAAGTTTTTATTGTGCTGCCATGGGAAATGTCTGAATTTTGGTAAGAATTCCTGGTCTAAAACCTTTGGGAAATGATAAAGCAAGTGGTAGCTGAATTCTCGCCAAACTAATTCGGAATAGAATTTGTCAAAAGCCTCAGCGGATATAGTCCCATTTTCTAAGCGTTTTGCAGCGTCATAAATGATCTGACGAGGGCTGATTTCGCCCATTTGAAGATGCGGAGAAAGTTGTGATGTTGCCGGCCTGTTTGGGAAATCTCGATCACTTGCATAATCGTTTATACCATTTTCCAAAAAAGAGGTAAATTTGGATTGAGCGGCACCCTCGCCAGGTTGCCAATACGAATGAAATCCAGCACTCCAATCAAATCCTTTTGGTAGCAGACTCAGTATATCTATACAGCAGTTTTCGGACAAAGTCAGGCCATTAATTTGATTAGGAGGTGGCAGAGGTGTTTCAAAGTTATAATTGTTTCTTAAACTTTTCCAAAAGGGAGTGAACACTCTGTAGGGCCTTGCCGAAGCCGTTAAAACCTCCCATGGCTGCTTGATTAAGCGACCTTTACAACTTTTTGTGGAAACTCCTGATTTTTTGATCTTGTCCATTAGGATTTTATCAGCTTCTACTTGGTAAGGAGCATACCGCCTTGACCAATACACCTCGGTCGCTCCCGTTTGTAATACAATGGATCTAATAATGCTAAAGGTGTCGCCGACACGCAAGTTAAGTGAGCAACCACGTGATTTAAGGTCATTGTTGAGGGCAAGAAGTGAATGGTGTAACCACCATCTCTGTGCACTCCCGCGTTTGATTGGACCAGCATCATCATGGATATACAAACAAATGAGAGGTCTTCCGCTTTGCAAAGCATTTGTAAGCATTAGGTTATCGGTCAGACGCAGATCTTCGCGAAATAATGCTATCACTGGCAATTGATTAGTCATAAGCCTATACCGACACGATTATGCGGTAAAACCTAACTCGAGTCATTCTGTATGTGAAAAAGTGTTACTCATTCAAATCGTAACAAATTGATTGTCGGTAAGCCATATTGTTGAAACTGATGTATAGATGAACACAATTTATTCCATTGCGTTCAGCAGTTAATGATATAAGCATAGTTCATCCCGAAACAGACCCAGAATAATAGTCGAAATTAAATAAAAAAAGAGTGTTGATTTCAGAATCAATAATACTTTCGACAAGCCCTACTCTGCGATAAAAAAATTGTCTTCGGTTGAAGATTAACTTTAGATTAACTAGAAATTAGCAATGCGAAAAGGAGGAAACTTAATTTATTTAATGTACAATAAGGCATCTCTGAAAAGTTTCAGACAAATGATGCAATTCAATTTATAAATGGATTAACCCCTTCAGAACAACTAAAACAGACTCGGTTAATGTCTGAATCTACAAAGTGAATAAGGTTTTGACTTAAACAAATGTCGTACGACGCTTGGGTGATATCAAGGTCGTGGACTGCTTCCTTCTGCTAGAAAATAGTACGTCACAAACAGTTTAGAAAAACTGGTCTAGTGACAAAGTTAAAAAAAGTTGAAAAATTGAAAAAAAAGTTGAAAAAATATATTTGATACTTATAATATTGTTCAGCTACCCCTGGGGCATCGTCTTCAGGGTGCGGGGCTTGACCCCGCATTTTTTTTACATGAACTTTCAATTATGTCATTAATTCGAACCTACATTTACGTGGATGGATTCAATCTGTATTATGGAGCTGTGAAAGGCACGCAGTACAAATGGCTTGATTTGACCAGTTTGTTTCGCTCAATACTGAACTCAAACCATCAAATACTGAAAATCAAATATTTCACTGCTCGGGTTGATGAACGTCCTAAAGATACGAAAAAACCGGAGCGGCAAAATGTTTACCTTCGTGCCCTGCAAACCCATTGTGTAGATATTGAAATCTATTAAGGAAAATTTTTGAGTCATGGGGTCAAACTTCCAAAGGCAAATAATCCACTTAAAATCGTTGAAGTCATTAAAACAGAAGAAAAGGGTTCAGATGTCAACTTGGCCGTTAATCTATTGAATGATGCCGCCTTAGATAAATATGACTGTGCCGTTGTGGTTTCCAATGACAGTGACCTAGCCGATGCAATGCGGTTGGTTAAAGAACGGACTAATAAAATTTTGGGTCTGTTTACTCCTGGTAGAAGGTATCCATCCCAGCAACTGAAAAAATATGCAGACTTTAGCCTAAATGTTCTATCAAAGCATTTGAAAAACAATCAACTTCCTTTGGAGATTCCAGGAACCAATTTCAAAAAACCGAGGGAATGGTGAAACTTGTTTTAATCTTTAAATCCGGTGAGTTACTTGACGCAGTATCTTGGCTGAGAAAGCTCTATTAGATCTTGAGCGTTGGCTGGAGATTGCCGAACTAGAACTATATTTCTAAGAACAACCATACTTGGTTAGATAGCCATCCCGACATTGCCTGTAATCGAGCCTTGAGAATCACCCTATCAACTTGATTGTCGCTCAATACGTGGTAGAGGTTCCCCGCTAGAGGGACTTGATTGGGGATTGGAACCGCAACGTGTCAGTAGACATAGGGGAAGAGAAAATAACACTTATGTTCAGTTAATTGTCTTTCATGGTGAGAGGGCCAAAGAGGGATACAAGAATCATCGTTGCACCTCGCTAAGACGTTCAAGACAAATGAGAATGAGGGATTCTGACTGACGATGACAGCCACTGGGACAAGATTGATTTTTTGAGTCTAGCACATGCTATAAAGAAGAACTATGTGTAGGCATGACCACTCAAGGCGTAGGACATATGTCCAAGCAAGGCCTCTGGGGCGGTTTTGTTGAAAGGGGAATGCTAGTGACTGAAACAATATAGAACCCCACTCCTCAAAAAATGAACTCCCACATGATTGTAATCAGATGTCACGTGCGACGTCGAAACAAAGGACTGCAATTAAGTCCGCCCCGAGTCTTGAAACAAAATTTCTATAGCAAAAAAGCCTACATTATTAGTTCAGCTGTAGCATCATTTAACTGTCATCTTGGTTATCGCTTTTCATTGCCTTAGAATTACATTCATTAGGAGATTTACCTAGACAGGTTTAC
>MPNP01000095.1 GCA_002239085.1 Rhodobacteraceae bacterium bin131
AGAAATCCATCACTGTTAGGAATGGAAGCATCATAACCTTTATGGCGAGGAAACATCAATTTCCAGCTTCACATCATGCTTGTTTCGGTAGGATTTTACCTCTTGCTCTATTTTCGAAAGAACGAACTAAAATAACTCGTATCACAATAATCACCAATTTCGTATTATTGTGTCCAGAACTTAATATCGACTTGGTTTTCAGAGCATATAAGCTAAGAAATTCCCTATTTTAGAATGATGGTGTACGCGTGATGATAAAGCAATTTCTTAACTTTAGACATTTTAGCAGGTTTCAACAAAAGTGAGTTCCATTTTTTTGGAGGTTTCAAGTCGTTCAATCTTCATGTATAAAAAATAGGATTACTGACCTGCATCGGTACTTAACAAGCCCCCACTTCGTTCCCATTTGAACACCATGTTTATTCGACACAAAAAAATGGCTAACGGTCGTACGAAAGTTCAGATCGTTAAATCAGTCCGAACTGGTACCAAAGTTCAAGAACGCGTCCTCCGCCATGTCGGAACCGCTCGGAATGACCATGAACGGGATGTTATTATTGCGTTCGATGATAAACAATTCATGTCAAAAAAGCAAAATTATTGGAAGGGAGTTTATTGAAATTAATTTGCATGATGCTGGAAAATCCAGTAATAATGGGACTTTAAAATTTAGCGGGAATTACTGGCGAGACTAAGACAATGTCTTTCAGCAACTACACTGAAACCGACCTTAGCCTCCCTCTATCGGCGATGGAAGCCGTAGTCATTGATTCAGAAACAACAGGCCTTAATCCTAAAACTGACCGAGTCATTGAGTTGGCTGGAGTTGCAATTTATGCCGGTCAGATCGTTGCAGACGCTGATTTCCAAACCCTGATTGACCCCCAGGTACCAATTCCAAAGAAATCAACAGCGATTCATAACCTCACTGACGAAGATATTAAAGGCAGTCCAAACTTTGTGGATGGCTTTGCATCGTTTTCCTCCTGGGTCAATTCGCGATTTGTAATTGGGTATTCAATTGGCTTTGACCTCGCAATTTTTGCCCAAGAACATCAACGACACGGCCTTGTTTGGAACGAGCCCATCAGTTTGGATGTTGAAGAGTTAATCCGCGTTATTGCTCCAAATTTACCAAATTACTCTCTCGAAACCGTTGCTTCATGGCTACAAGTTCCACTTGAAAATCGCCATCGCGCATTGCCCGATGCTTTAATCACTTCCCAAGTATTTCTTCAGTTAATTCCCAAATTACGCGAAATCAACGTACTTTCTGTTGCAGAAGCCCGACTAGCCATCGAAAAAGTTGGCAATCGGGAAGGTGAAATGATTAGAAATAAACTCGTCGGGCAAAAAGAAATCGTTCATTTTGACACGTACCCATATAGGGTAAGAGTTGGCGAAATCATGAATCCACCACAGATTGTATCCTCACAGACAATCATTCGTGAAGTCGTTAATACGTTAATCGCCAAGTCGATTGGCTCGGTTATTGTTGAATTGGAACAGGACCACCATGGGATATTGACTGAAAAAGATATTATTAGAGCCATTCAAATAAATGGACCCGAAGTTTTAAGCCAAAGAGTAAGCCAATATTGTTCATACAATCTTGAACTGATTCATCAAAAGGAATTTGTCTATCGGGCAATGGTTACGATGGGTGATAAAGGATATAAGCGATTGGCCGTCTGCAATGACGAAGGAGATATTGTCGGGCTCATCAGTTCAGCAGATATTTTTGGTAATTATTCATTTGATGCCATTGGGCTCGGCCGAGATATCCTTGAAGCAAAAAATCCCGAAGAACTAGGACGCGTTTGGTCAGGACTTGCTTCGGTTACTCGTTCTCTCATATTTGGTGGGACTGAGCCGAGAACTATTGCGGCCATTATTTCTCGAGAGTTGCGTGGAATCACTCATCGTGCTTGTGTCATTGCCGAAGCAGAGATTCTTGCCAAGACGCAAACAAAGAACCTCCCAAATTATTCCATGATCGTTCTTGGTTCAGGGGGCCGGGGCGAAAGTTTACTCGCTATGGATCAAGACAATGCCATGATTTTTGATTCTCATGATGCCATTCAAGACACTGAACCCTTACTTGGAGGGATAGCCAAGCGGGTATCCGATATCCTGCATCAAACAGGTATTACTTACTGTCCCGGTGGGGTGATGGCATCCAATCAAGAGTGGCGAAGAAATCAGGCAGAGTGGCGAACTTTGGTTCAATACTGGATCAGCCGAACAAGTCCAGAAGATCTCCTAAACGCTGACATATTTTTTGACTCGATGCCAGTTTATGGCGATGAAAAGTTAGCTAACACCTTGCGCAGTGAAGCCATTGAACTTGCTCGTAAAGCCAAGCCATTTTTAACTTTATTGAGTTTAAGAGCGAGCAATTTTAATGTTGCATTAGGTATGTTCAATAAGGTTAAATTAACCGATGGCCGAGTGGATCTTAAGCTGGGAGGCATTATGCCAATATTCTCAACAGCTCGTGTCGTTGCCCTTCGTCATGGGATAAAGCCTCGCTCAACAGCGGCTCGATTACGCGAGTTTAAAAATATGAACATTGTTCCAGATCAAATCATTGATAATCTTCTCAGTGCTCATGAGATTTTCCTGGAACTGATCATGCGACAGCAAATTGCTGACCTTGAGAAGGGATTAAAACCATCCAACAAGATTGCTACAAAAGGATTACAGGGAATTCACCAACAGAAGTTGAAATGGGCACTCGACAAGCTTCATACTATCCCAAATGTCCTTGGTACACCGGTTTAAGCGAGAAGATTGAGAAGATAGGCGGGAATAATTCAGAATAAATTGCTTAGGATTCTTCTTCCGTTGATCCTTTGATTGGAGCCCAGATTTTTTTGTTGGTGAGATATAAAAGACCTGTCAGCAACACAAGCAGAATAATCGCGGTAAAACCCATTTGTTTTCGAGCCATCATCTTGGGTTCAGCCGCCCAGGTGAGAAAAGCCGTCACATCTTCTGCCATACCCTCAACAGTAGCCGGGGAGCCATCTTCAAACGTGACAATATCATCAACGAGTGGAGGTGCCATTGATATCCATCCCCCTGGGAAGGATTTATTGCCATATAATAACGCCCCTGCCTGTTCCTGTTCTTCACCGGTATAATTGACGAGGAGCGAATACACATATTCCGACCCACCGATTCCTTTGAGCAACTGATTAATTCCAGTCCCTTCAGGGCCATGGAAACCAGCACGAGCTTTGGTTATCAAGGATAAGTCAGGAGCGCCGACAGTATCATTTGCCGGAAAGTGGTCACGCGGTATGGCGGACCTAAAATCATCAAGTTCAGGATCAAAAACATCAAAATTTCTTGCGAAAAATCTGACGGCATTGTCGCTCAGACCAACTCCTGAAGAGTCCCCCAATGTTCGGAAGGGAACATATTTCAGACCGTGGCAAGAAGCACATACCTCCTGATATACGACTAATCCCCGCTGGAGTTGTTCGGGGTCGAAGGTCCCAAATGGCCCCTCAAAAGAAAATGATATATCATCAATGTGGACATCTTCAGTGCCAGCAGCCATGCTTATACTGGCACTTGTTAAAAGGATCGCAAAGGAAAAAAGAAGTATTTTTTTCATGTTTAGTTTTGGGTCTGTTTGGAAACTGCAGGAGGACCATCAGATGCTGGATAGTGTTGATTAAAGTCTTCTTCAATTGATACTGGTCGGCGATTTGGCGATTCAAGAATTCCCAACAATGGCATAACGACCAAGAAGAACACAAACCAGTAGGTTGAACCGATCAAGGCAATCACTCCATAAATTCCTTCCGCCGGTCTACTTCCAGCCCACATTAATACGATGAAGTCTAATACGAGTAAGATAAACCACCATCTAAAATGCGGCCGATATTTTCCTGATCTGATGACTGAGGTATCAAGCCAAGGGAGAAGCGCAAGGACCACGATTGAGCCAAACATAGCAATGACACCAAAGAATTTAGCATCTATAATTCCACCCGTGATGAAACTCACAAACTGAACGACCCATACATCAGCCGTAAATGCCCGCAGAATAGCATAAAATGGTAAGAAGTACCATTCTGGTACAATATGTTCAGGAGTTACCAACGGGTTGGCTTCAATATAATTATCAGGATGCCCCAGATAGTTGGGCATAAATCCGACAATGGCAAAGAAAACGATGAGTACAACCCCTAAAGCGAACATATCCTTGATAACAAAATAAGGCCAGAAGGGGACGGTATCCTTTGCGGCTTCTTCTTTTGATACTCGCCTAACCTCTATACCCGTAGGGTTATTATTGCCCGTTGTGTGAAAGGCCCAAATATGGACGACAACAAGGCCCGCAATGACAAAAGGTAAGAGATAGTGAAGCGAGAAAAATCGATTTAAAGTTGCATTATCAACAGCAGGGCCGCCCAGAATCCATGTTTGAATTGATTCCCCTATTCCTGGAATTGCTCCGAATAGACCAGAAATAACTGTAGCCGCCCAGAATGACATTTGCCCCCATGGCAAGACATAGCCCATAAACGCAGTTGCCATCATGAGCACATAAATCAGCATTCCAATGATCCATGTAATTTCTCTTGGGGCTTTGTAAGACCCGTAGTAAATGCTTCTAAAAATGTGCAAGTAAACTGCGAAAAAGAACAACGACGCACCATTTTGATGGAGATAGCGAAGTGCCCAGCCGGCATTAACATCGCGCATAATGTGTTCAACACTTGCAAAAGCCATGTCAACATGAGGGGTGTAGTGCATAGCCAGTACGATACCCGTAATAATCTGGTGGGCGAGAGCAAAAGTAAGAACCACACCCCAAATCCACATCCAATTTAAATTTTTAGGAGTGGGTATAGTTAATGTGGAATACAGCAGAGATACTATGGGTAGTCGCCTATGCAACCACTTTTCAATGCCCGTTTTTGGGACATAACTATCGTGAGGAATACCCGACATTGCTTATTACCTAGCCAAGTTTAATCGTGGATTCATTAAGGAACACCGCTTTCGGCACTTCCAGATTTTCAGGAGCAGGCCCCTTGCGAATACGCCCTGAGGTATCATAATGTGATCCATGGCAAGGGCAAAACCACCCGCTATAATCACCTGCTCCTTCGCCGATTGGGACGCATCCTAAATGTGTACATACACCGAGCATCACCAGCCAAGAACCTTCCTCATCTAAACTGCGATTGGTATCAAGTGCTGGAATATCCTTACCGAGGTTGTCATTGCGGGCATCTTTATCCAACAGCTCGTCAATGCTTGTCGCACGGGCAGAGTTTATTTCTTCTTGGGTTCGCCGCCGTATGAAGACCGGTTTACCAAGCCACTTGACCGTGATTTGAGTGCCTGGTTCAACTCCAGAAACATCAACTTCAATTGAAGAAAGAGCTTGAACATCAGCACTTGGGTTCATCTGGTCAATGAGTGGCCATATTGCTGCACCAGCCGTCACAGCGCCGGTACTGGCAGTCGCATAATACAAAAAGTCTCTACGAGTTGGTTTAACTTCTTTAGTATCAGACAATTAATCGCTCCATTAACTGTTTCAAATTCTTCTCATCATTTAGAATTCGTTCATTCGGATTCAATATCAAATCAATCACGCTTTGAGTAGCAAAAAATGTGTGCTTTAGAATTTTAATAATTAACCAATTTTGTATGAAACACACAACATATTATTTTAAACATTTGTCACATTAAATACATTAAATAAAATTAACGATGGCAAATTTTAGTGCAACTCGTTCTCCAGCGACCAGATTCAGGAGGCATCAAATTCAACAGTTTCAACTCCTCTTACCGTGCATTTACTTCAATTCTAGAAACCACAATTTTACTGGTTGAGATGAATACTTTCATTGACTGATAGGCACCTATCTCTCTGAATATGAGAGCTAAGGCTGGATTATATTTTGTTATCCGGAATGTGAGTCAGTTCCTTAACCCATGTACCTTATTTTGACGGCCACCAATCCTGAGCAATTCTATTTTATGATTTTAAAAGAGACCAAGCAAGGTCTTTGGCTTCTTGCATGGTGTTCACCATCCGCTGTTCGGGTATCTTTTCTAGTACATCAAAAGTATAAAGCGTTTTACGAATATTTTCATTCACCCCAAAGACCACCAAATCAATTCCATTTTTCTTTGCTTGACTGATTACTACCGAAAGTAAATTACCGGCGCTATCATCAATATAGTTTGTTTTAGTCAGGTCAATAATCACCACCTTATGCCCACTGATATCGTAGTTGATCATACGTGCGAGTCGTCGCGACGAAGAAACAGTGAAAGCTCCCCGAAATGCGAGCAAACCAACTCGGGCCTCCAAACTATCAGTCGCGTCAGGGTTCACTACGTTGTCAAGGAGTGGAACGGATAAGACATTGTCATGTTCAAGTAGCTCTAATTGCATAGCATTCACGAAATTGGCGGCAATGACTCCAAACACAATAGCAAAAAGAGGGTCAACAACTACCGTAATAAATAAAATGAGGAGCATGACCATTGAGTATCTTGGTGGCATTTTGGGAATTTTTTTCAAAAATGAAAAATTAATTATATTCCACCCAACGAACATGACAATAGCTAGTAGTGCGGCCAGAGGTAGGGCAGCAACATATCTTCCAAAACCCAGTAAAACGCCTACGACTATGATTTGGCAAATGATTCCTGCCAAGACAGTTTTACCACCAAAACGATTGGCCGTTATTGTCGCGACATTGGCGCTCCCAGGCAAAGCTCCAAATAAGCCAGAAAATATGTTTCCTAACCCAAGGCCGAATAATTGTCGATTTGGATTGTGTTGTGAACCAGTTAAGCTATCGGAAATGAGGGATAACATCAGCGTGTATGTAGAGCTGATCAAGGCAATAAGAACTGCTGGCCCGATTGCATTTGCAATAAATGATGCATCGGGCACTTCAAATACAATAAATGGTAAATTTGTTGAAACCGGTCCAATCCTTGTGACCTCTGGAAAAATTATCACCAGTATCAGGCCTGCCACGATGACAGCAAAGCCTGAAGGTAAATATTTTTCAAGTTGGTTGGGCCAGAAAAAAAGCATCAGAAGGCATATTCCAGATACAATGAGGTCATATGTTCCGAGTAGCCATAATTGTTGAGCCTGGTTCCATAGAAGCAAAATTCCTATCCCCGACATGAATCCCGTTAAGACAATATGCGGAATATAAGAGGCAAAGCGGCCCCACCCCAACAGCCCAAGCAATAATTGAAAGAAACCAGATATGACTATAATAATGGCGAGCTCAGGGAGTGTTAATTGCTCATCAACGATCAAAGTCGCAACGATGACAACAAGCACCGCACTCGGTCCGCTTACTAATGCACGAGTCCCACCGAATAAAGCTGCTGTAATCCCAACGAATACTCCGCACCAAAGTCCCGCCAATGCCCCCATTCCAGAAGCCACTCCTAATGCCATGGCCGTTGGCAGGAAAGAAACAAATAAAATAATACCGACTTTTAAATCGGTCCAAAAAGTTGCTTTGGTGTAAGTTTCCGAGCGTTCGTTTTTTAAATTACTGAGTAATTCGTTATACAAACCAAAAAATGTGAAATTATTCAACTGAACTATCTTTCTTCATTCATCTAAAGCCCTCTTTCAGATATGCCAGTCTCAAAGGCGGCTGATTTTATTTTAATTCCATTGGTAGGTGCCGTACATATCGTTTGCCGTGGAAATAGCCTGATGTCCTTATGGTGAACTTGATTTAGACTCCTGATGAACTGTACATTCACTTTCAAATAATTGCAGGATTTAATCGTCATTTAAATTTACAATACCATTAGTAAGAATGAATAAAAAAAATTGTTGAAAAGTTATAAAAAAAACTATAACTATTCTATAGGCGTGTTGGCACCATTAGTTATGTTTGGGGTTTAACATGTATCCACGACTGTGCATGGTTCGAGTTGTCGTGGATCTGGTGCCCACGCCTGTTTCTCCCGCCATGAGTGATTGCCTAGACGAGGAAACCCTCTTGAGTTTGATTGTTTTATTCAGATAAAATGAATAGTGCTTTATACGAAACATTGTCTGAAGGAGAAAGAAAATCCCCTGACCAACCACTTTTTCTTGATCCTAATGGACTAAATATTTCCTACAAGACATTTTTTCATAACGTCGCCAAGGCAAGTTGTTTATTGCGACATTTTGATATCTTGCCCGGTGATTGTGTAGCTGTTCTCGCCCATAAATCACTCAGTGTTATAGAAATTTATCTCGCCTGTATTCGTCTTGGTGCAGTTTTTCTTCCTATCAACCCTGCCTATACAGACTTTGAGGTAGAGTTCTTTCTCCTTGACGCAAAACCTAAATTATTGATAACAACTAATAAAAGGGTTGAGTCATTATCCCACAAATTATCAAGTGAAGCTAAAACCAAAACCCTAGTACTCAACCCTGATGAATCCGGTTCCTTTAATGAATTAAGGCAAACTGTTCAGGGTCGGGCCAAAAGTGCTTCACTGTCCGAAAATTCCATTGCTGCATTACTTTACACTTCTGGAACGACGGGCAAACCCAAGGGAGTACAGCTTTCGTACAAAGCACTTCTTTCCAATGCTCTTGCACTCAATAGTTTATGGCGTTTCAATGCCGAAGATACCTTATTGCATATCCTTCCTCTGTACCATTTGCATGGCTTGTTTGTCGCAATAAATGTCTCACTGCTTAGTAGAGGGAGTATCATGTTCATTCGTCAATTTGATACTGATGATATAATCAGCCAATTGACACAGTGTACTGCAATGATGGGAGTTCCGACTCATTACACACGCCTCTTAGAAAATGCAAAATTAGAAGAACTTTCATTTGACCACTTTCGCTTGTTTATTTCGGGGTCAGCTCCTTTGCTCGCTGAGACCCATCGCTTGTGGAAGCAAAATACAGGTCATGTTATTGTTGAAAGATACGGCATGACTGAAGCAAACATTTTAACCTCTAACCCAATTGAAGGAAAACAATTGGCTGGGTCAGTGGGACTCCCCTTACCGGGAGTTGATTTAAGAATTAGAGATCCGCAAGAAAACTGTATCGCTCGTCCTAATCAAATTGGTGCTATTGAAGTCAAAAGCCCAAGTTTGTTTTCCGGTTACCTGAATAACTCTGAGCTCACTCAAAAGGAATTTACAGAAGATGGATATTTTATTACCGGAGATCTCGGGAGCGTCAATGATGATGGATTGCTCACTTTGGAGGGAAGAAGCAAGGACTTAATAATTACGGGGGGCTTAAATGTCTATCCCAAGGAACTGGAAACGGTCTTAGATTCATTACCGGAGGTCAAGGAATCAGCCATTGTCGGAGTTCCTCATCCCGATTTTGGCGAAGGTGTTATTGCGGTTGTGGTCAAAGAAGAAAATTTTTCAA